>JAYUHW010000433.1:0-13029 GCA_043766615.1 Fibrobacteria bacterium
GTTAAGGTGGTATCGAAAATTTCCGTGTCGGGTGTGATATGTCCCGCGGCAGATCGTGTTTTGAATTCCGTTCGCGAAATGGATTCGATGTCTCCCGCCTCATTGCGCAAAAAAATCCGGCTTGAATCCAGCAAGGAGGTTTGCAACTCCGCCTCCAGGAGTTTTACTTCGCCAACCATGGAATCGATGCTGCACCCGGATACCTCTGCGCCTTCCGGTTCCCGAAGGACAACTAGAAACCTGTCATAGAGAATCCGCCATCGACCGGAAACGGGTATGCCGTGGGAATTCCAGTTTGCGAAAAAACTGTTTAGACGTTTTTCCACAATGGGATTTTGTGGCTTTATGGGCTGCGAACTTCCAAAAACCCAACAGCGGGACTCCCCTACAATAACGCCATCCGTCATATCAACTCCTCGATAATTGCCGTAAATATCGAAATTCGCCTGGAAAAAACCACCTGATATGGATATTTAGTATCAATTCCCTCCCTACAAAGGCCAACACAACAGCTAAATATGAGCCTATTATACCTATGCGATACCATTAGGTTTTGGGGATTTAAACAGCGATGCGAGTACCATTTAAAATACGGTTTAGATTGGTTTTGTTCTGCCTCTTGGTTTGGGGCTATGGTGTATCTCAAGCCCAATTGCTGGAACCCCCACTACCGATGCCCAATGGAGACAGCGCCTTCGTGGGTACCATGAGTGTTACCTTTTCCAATAGTGGAACTTCGAGAGGTCAAATCTGGTACACCCTGACCGGGCTCGCACCAACGCTTGCCGTACACAGCCTCTACACAGATACCCCGATACTTTTTGAAAAAACGACTACGCTCAAAGCCGTTCGCGTCCTTAGCGGAAGCGCTAACAGTACTGTGACAACCGCCATTTTTAGGCGGGCGAAATTGCCTCCCCCAGTGGCTCACTACGGCCTCAGCCCCAATTTTTCAACCAGTCTCACTTGCAGCCTTCTGGTGGCCAAAGATGGTATCAGTCCATTTATCCGATACACTGTCGATGGAACTGCACCAAACGCTTTGAGTTCAATGTATTCCGTACCGTTGGTATTTACTCACAGCACGCTGTTAAAGGCGTATGCCACCACTCCTGGATACGATGACAGCGACCCGATGCAAATCCAGTTTACCATAAACCCTCCGGCCGCTATTCCCGTCGCCACACCAAGCTCCCAACCCTTTACCACTAAAACTCTGATTGTCAGACTGAAAAGTGCCTCCGCGGGCGTTCAATTCCGATATACCTTGGATACAAACGCAGCGCTCAACACTTGGCCCATTGCGTTGGGGGACAGCGTCTCACTGGTCGGTAATACTCCCGGTGAAATCGTGGTGTTACGCGCGCAAGCCTTTAAAACCGGGACATATTTTCCCAGCGCCTTCACGACGGAAAAATACACCTATACGCCCCAGGTGCTCCCTATTAAGGGTTCAAAACTCACCGGTTTCTTTTATGATAACGATACCATTTCATTGACAACTCAAACGCCCGGAGCATCCATCCGGTATACCTTGGATGGTTCGCAGCCGGTTAACACGTCCACGTTGGCAACCGGGCCGATTTACATTTCCGATAGTGTAATTCTTTCCGCCGTGGCCTTTAAACCTCCGCAACCTCAAAGTGAAACGTTCAGAGAGGTGTACAAATTAAGATTGACCCCGCCTCGGAGTTTTAGCTTGACCCAACCTCTAGCCGACAACAGCACCCAACAGTTTCAAGATTCGGTAAGCATAACTCTTAAATCAGCCTGCCCAGGTGCGAAAATTTATTACACATTGGATGGATCCGCCCCTACCCCCAGTAGCACACCGTATACAGGGAATGCAATCGACATTACCCAAAGTAATACTGTCCTTAGCGCAATAGCCATCAAGGGAAATGTTAAGAGTCTAATCAGCCACAATACTTTTGTGAAAATCGCAGTAATCGTAAAACTATCACAGCCCAGTATTAATCCCCTGGTCGATGAATTTGAAGTCGCACAGCTAATTACCTTAAATTCAGACAATTCCGACGCAGAAATCCGGTATACCCTGGACAATACCCTTCCATCCGCAAACAGCTTAATCTATACAGGTCCGATTACCATCAACACCACCACCACGTTGCATGTCCAAGCCTATTCTCCAACAGGAACTTTTGAACCTAGTGATGTGGGAGAGATGAAATATAAATTAATTCCATCGATGCCCACGGCTTCCCCCGCAGCCGGATCGGGACCATTCTTGAATCAAGTACAGGTGACTTTGAAAACCGGCACCTTTCAAGGATTGATTTATTACCAGCTAGGGGATAAACCTTTCGACTTTACCACGGCTAAACTATACACGGCTGGTGAATTGATTACTCTTAAAACCACCACCACCTTGCAAGCCATCACAGTATTGGGAACGGGTCCCACACAGTTGAAAAGTACGGTACTCTCGCAAACCTACTACATATACACCTCACTACAAGTCGATACCTTATCCCCCGGCGCGTCCACGACACTTAAAACCAATATTTTTTTTACCAATAGCTCCACTGTTCCGATTTTAGCCACCGTGCATTCCACCAATGCATTTGGTCTCGTTGGTTTTACCAATGCGGGATTCGCCATTCAATTGCAATCTATTCCAGCCGGTCAGACTATGAATGTTTCTTTTACGAAACCCGCAGCGCAATCCCAATCGCTTTATCGCATCGTCAACGGTATCGTCGAATTTGTTTCCGCAAATGCACAAGTGAAGATAGTTGAAGGTGGTGAATATTTTGTTGGAACCGATACCCTCCCGCCGGTAATCACTTTATTGTCTCAAAACGCCCGCATTGGCGACTCAACGTCCATCAGATTGTTGGTCAGGGACAACGTTGCTAATCAGGATTGTGAAATTACAAGTCCGGGCCTGCCCGGAAATAAACTCTTACAAAAACCAGATGGTGAAGGTGTCCTAACCGCCGCATTTAAAAACCCGGGAAGCGAGCCAAAGAGCCTGTGGTTTCGAGCCCAAATCACCGATTATTACAACACCACTCGATTTCCAAAAGATCCGCTTGGCAAATACTTTCTAGCCCAGAGCTGGAATAACTTGGTGTCACCTGGATTATTCACATTGGGAAAGAAAGAATATCCGTGGGATATGGCGGGCCTACCCATTAACGCTAAAGCGCCAATCACTTGGGGGCAGTTAAAAAACGATAACCTCGAGTCCGACCTTTTCGCCATGGTTCTAAAGGATTCTTCAGGCTATATACAGCTGGCCGACGACTCGCTCATACGGCCCGGTATGTCCTTTTGGCTGGGAAGCCTTAAGCCAGTCGCTTCACTGGCATTTTCAAATTTTAAAGCAGGAGAATCCGACTCCAACGGAGGCTATCGGTTGACTTTGCACCATGGCTGGAACCAAATCTCGGATCCTGCTCTGGAAAAATTGTATTGGCCAATCTCTCGTACGGGTTCCAACTTTTCAAAATCTGAGATTAGAGGTCTCTCTGAATTTGTTCCAAGTATAATGGACTATGCCCCCACAGATTCCCTGGAACCATGGAAAGGGTATTTCGTCTATTTTTACGGCCGCAAAGATACCGTCCTAGCCTTATATACGATTCCAGGAAAAACGCCGGCCGCCAAAGGGTCGGGGGCCAACGCGTTGAATGAAACGCAAGTGGAACAAGGCGTAGAAATCAGCCTGGATTTTGGTCGACCCATTCCATTAATATTAGGTGCTTCCTCACAAGGCCAGGATGACTTTTCTACTGAGGATGAGCCCCATTTACCGGCTTGGCGCCCGACATTTTCAGCATGGTCCTTACGCGACAAACGCCAGTTGTCCGTAGACATCCAACATTTTACTCCGCAAGTTTTATTGCATTGGAACGTGGTGGTCACTCATTCCTCCAGTTCAAGCACATTAGATCAAGCCGTCGCAATCATGCGCATTGCTACCGCCAAACTTCCCGCCGGTTATCAAGCATGGGCCATCTCACGTACGACCGGTATCAAATATCGCCTGGAACAAGATGGGACTTTACCCCTTTTAGAGTTGCAAACCGACACCCTATCAATTTACGCGGGACCATTGGATAAGCTCGCGGAGTCTTCTGAGTTTTCCAATGCCCATTCAAGTGTCGAACATTTTTCAATCCAATTGGAAACCGGAAGCCATGGGCAACTTTTTATGAATTTAGCCTTACCCTGGAAAAGTCAGGTAAGCATCCATATTTGGTCCATTACCGGACAATTAGAAGTAGAAATGCCCTCTCGTGAATTCGAGGAGGGTTTCTACAAACTGCCCCTTTCAGTCCTAAAAAGTGGCCACCTGAGCGTTTTACAAGTGGACCTCCGTGGCAAAAACATCCGTCGTACCTTTAGCCAAAAAATAATGCGCTAGCCCCAAAATTTTGAAGTTGCTCTAGTTTCCCTTCCTTTCTGTACCCACCCCCCTCCAAAAAAACGTATTTCACCTTAAATTGCCCTGGCCATGGTGCCGATTTCACGGGCCTAGGACCAAAACGAGCCCAGCAGCTTGCTTTCGGCTATTAAAAATGGGGATAGACTTGACCTTCAATTATATTTACTCGATAATACCGGCCCCCTCGTTGGGTTCGAAGGTTTCCAACTGGGCTCAGAAAGAGTCTAAAGAGTTGGAATCAAAATCAAATGCTGGGACAGCGCCTAGGAATGAAGTTCGCACCGTGAATAAATTAATGCTTTTAATAATTAGTTCTTTAAGTTTAACATGGGGACAAGGTCTTCCAGGAGACGCTTTGGCTCTGCCAACTGCTTCAGCTTCCCAGGTCAATCCTTTTGTGGATAGCGTAGAAATAACATTCCACAGGGACAGAATCAAAGGCGACAGTGGTCAACTTTGGTACGATTTCGACAATAACAATCCTTTTGATACCACCAAGTCGATACTCTATCCTGAAAAACCCATTCAAATTACCGCAACGACCGTGATGCGAGTTGTCGTCTGCTATGAAAGACTCATGCAATGCAGTGAACCAGCGGTTTTCACTTATACCAAAGATCAAGCGCCAACAGTAACCCTATCGAATCCAACCGCCAGACAAATACTGCGTCAAGGAGGCGTGGCTAATTTATCCGTACGCGATGCTTTGGATGCTGATGGCCCAGTGGTTGGGGTTAAATACTATCGACAGGCCGCCGGTGGGACTACTTGGGAACTACTAGGCCAATCAACCATCGGACCCTACTATCTGTTTAATTGGACTCCGACCACGGGCACTGACACCGGACCGTATCTAATTCATGCAGCCGCATACGACCAGTATGGAGCCACTGGCCTTTCCATAGACGTGCCTGTAACGTTAACCTTGCCGAATATAGCACCCATCGTCAATATTAAGACGCCCAAGAGCGACGCATCCTTTTCCAATCTAGCTACCATTTCTTTAACTGCCAGTGCTTCCGATCAAGATGCAGTAGGGGGCGGAATTTCCAAAGTGGAATTTTACGCTGGCCCTAATTTGTTGTCTACTGTAACCGTTGCTCCTTATAGCTTCGACTGGCCCTCCGTTCCCACGGGAAATTACATCTTGACCGCGAAGGCTTATGACAATAATTCTCCCCCAGCAATTTCAACGTCACCGGAGGTCAATATTGTTGTTCAAGCCAACAAGCCACCGCAGGTGTCCATCATCAAACCAGCCGATGGAAGTTTTTATTACGCCCCAGCCAAGGACACCATTCGCGTTTCAGCATCGGATTCAGATGGAACGATTAGCAAAGTGGAGTTCTATAACGGCAGTGTTTTGGAAGCCACCGACATTTCTCCGCCTTACCAACTAGTCAAATCCAAAATAGCTGCGGGAATCTATCATTTTACTGCCAAAGCGTATGACAATCTTGGCGCCTCTTCCATTTCATCTGAAGTCACCATTACAGTATCGGCAAACCTGCCTCCGGTTGTGAATGCCGGCAATGACACCGCAATAGTTTTACCGAATACTAGTCTGATTCTGAATGGCACAGCTACCGATCCTGAGGGGACAGGCTTAACCTATACCTGGACGACACCATCAGGAGTCACGTTGAATAGCTCAAATATTGCCAAGCCTACGGCAACAATACTGGGTGGCGTGGGAAAATATACCCTTACCTTAAAAGCTACCGACGCAGGCACACCGCCCACCAGCGCAACAGCTCTTGTCGCCATCACCTTGCAAAGCAAGCCAGCAATCACCAGTGGAATCACAGCTTCCGGAGCTGCACTACAAGCATTTACTTATACTCTGACCGCTACTGGATATCCAGTCCCAACTTTAAATGCTACGGGCATGCCCAGCTGGCTGCATTGGACAGGCACAACGGCCGTTCTTTCCGGTACGCCCCCGGCCATGGGCAACTACCCAGTCACCATAACGGCTACAAATGCCGCAGGTGTGGATTTCAAAACTTTGACCATCGTAGTTGGAGGCGCCCTCACCAAACCAACGCTCACTAGCGTATTATCCATCGATGGTAAGCAAGATAACGTTTTCTCCTATTCCATTACCGCCACTGGGACAGACCCCATCACCTATTCATCCACAGGCACCTTGCCGCCTGGCTTGACTTTGTCCGGATCGACAATCAGTGGCACACCAACGGCCACAGGCAACTATTCAGTATCAATCATTGCCAGTAACCTCTATGGTACGGACTCAAAAACTCTTGCCATCGCTATTAATGCTGATCCCAAACTGACTTTGAATCTGCCGGACACTATCGTAGTATTCGACAAAGATCCAGCAGCGTTTACCGTCAGCGCCACAGGATTTCCTGCGGTGACCTACCAATGGGAATACGCGGGAACGACTAATTTGTTTGGAGCGATCGGCACCAATTCCCCTGCTTATAACATTGCTGCAGTCTCCCCATCTTCGGCAGGCAAGTATCATGTTATCGTCAAGAATGGCACGGGACCGGACATTACCAGCAAAACATGCATATTAGTTGTGAAGCCATTACCCCAGCCGATTGTTATCGTGCTGCAGCCAGTTGCTCAAACACTGGTGGTAGGCAAGACCTTTATCCTTAAATCCCGGGCCACCGGTGACACAACTCTTAAGTACCAATGGTTTAGGGGAACGGCGTTTGCGACAGCACCACCCTCCCCCCGTGATTCAACATTTATCATTTCTGCGGTAGCCTTATCGGATGCCAACCTATATAGTGTGCGCGTCAGCAATAAGTATACGGATTTTACCAAGCCCTCTACGTATGCCGTAAGTGACACAGCACGCTTGACCGTGATACTGCCCAAGCTGCCCCCACCAAAAGCCAATCCGGCTGCAAATTCTTTTTACCCATCCATTAAAGTGGTCCTGAGCCACGATACTACAGGCACAACACTGTACTACACTAAAGATGGTACCCCCCCATCCACACTTAGCGCAAAATTCCTTCCTGGGGATACGCTCAGCTTTTCTTCAACCACAACGATTAAGGCCATTGCAGTAAAATCCGGGTACCAAAACAGTGACGAAATGACGGCAACCTATACCTATACCCTTCCAGGTCAAGTCGAGAAACCTGCAATTGTGCCGCCGGCAGCCACGTTCAAGATTGCCGTGAGTTGTACACTAACTACAGCAACTGCCGGGGCGGAAATCTGGTATACGACAGATGGCAGCAGCCCCAGCGGAGCTACGGCGCAGAAATTTTCTGGCTCGCTTAACCTTAGTGCAACTACCACCATCATGGCAATCGCAAGAAAAACAGGACTGCTTAGCAGTGATACGTTGATTAAAACCTATACATTGGAGAAACCGCTCAGCAAAGTACTCGTTCCCACGGCAACGCCGACTGGCCCGGAATTTCCGTCCCTGGGGAAGGTTACCTTGGCATCTGCTACAGATAGCGCCTCAATCTATTACACAACGGACAGCACTGCCCCCGATACATCGGCAACAAAAAAACGCTATAATCCAATCACTGGTATAATATTGACAAAAACCACGCTGGTACGGGCCGTGGCCATACGTTCTGGGTTCATCAACAGCGATTTCCGCGGGTGGCAGTTCAATCTCACACCCACTGTGACTGCAACCCCGACCTCGGGAACAATTTTTGAAACTGATACCACGGTGCTCTTAACCTCCGCGCCGCCCGGTGCGACGATACGGTTTACCACTGGCGGTACAAAAGCCACCGCTACTTCACCTGTGTTTCCGTCCGGTGGATTAAAAATTACCGCGACAACTACTATTACCACCCTGGTCACCTTAGATGGGATTTCCAGCGAGGCGACATTCAGCTATACCAAAAAAGGTGGTCAACTTGCGCCACCGTCTCCGGTCACGGCCGGTAATGCGACAACCTTCAAGGACTCGTTGAAAATTTCTTTGGTGGCCACGCCCGGTTCCACCATTTACTTCACCACCAATGGCGATCAACCAACCACCGGAAGTCAGAAGTTTCTGAATGCTTTTTGGATTGACTCAACCACTACGGTACAGGCTATTGCCTCAATGCCCAATTTTGAAACCAGTAAAATTCTTTTTGCAACTTATAGCTTGATTCCGGAAGTGCCAACCATTACTCCAAGTGGCGGAGCCTATTCCGCAGCTCAGAAGGTGAGCATGTCGAGCACGTCAAAACGGTCGTCCATTTATTACACACTGAATGGGCAAGATCCTGATCCCGTCAATCGCATTGCATACAAATCCGGGGACAGCATTCTTATCAAACAATCGACTGTACTCAAAGCCATTGCTGTCGCAGGCAATATGGCCAGTCCTATTCAGGAAGAGAATTATTCCATATTCGGAATCAAAGACACCTTGCTTCACCCTAGCGACAACTACTTCCTTGAAGGCGGTTACGTTCTCACCAATCCAGGTGGTCAGGAAGGCGATGTTCAAATCCGACTTGCAAGCGCGGATTCCCTGCATGTAAAAGGCTTCGACGGGGTACAGTACAGTATTTCGCTTACACTTAGCAATTCCAAAGGCGTCTTTCCCGTGCCACCCTTTCCAAAACTGGTATTAACGCGCTCGACATCGGAAAAGCGCGCCCTCTACAAGGTCGAACCATCCGGACTTATTTATTTTATTTCCGGAGCCGATTCTGTCGTCTTGAGCCAGGCCGGAAATTATTTCATGGGGATTGACGTGAGTCCACCGGTGATTACCTATCTCAGTGAAAAAATTGTTACCGGCGATTCCACGTCTGTGACCTTTCAAGTAACGGACAATGTCGCCAATTTGACCTATGATATCAAGCGCAATGATAATCCAGGTTTAAATTTAAATGAGCAGTCCATACTGAGTCCGGCCAGGTTGGGATTCAACCTCAAGCTTCCAGTAGGCACTTTAAAACCACTCACTCTGCAATTAATAGTGAGCGACTATCAATTGTCGAGCTACTTCCCAAAGGATGGCCGATCCACCCTTTCCCTTTCACAAAGCATTGGCGCGTTAAAGGGGCCGCCGGTTTGGAAAGTAGGGACAAATCAGAAACATCCCTTCGACTTGATCAGCATTCCACTAGCTTTGGATCCACAATTGACTCTCGACGATCTTAAAAAAACCCAGTCCGATGCGGCACTAGAAGGCGTGCGCTGGAGCAATTCTAGTTCCCAATATCTGCCCATTGACCCATCCGAAATATTAAAGCCCGGGCAATCCTATTGGATCGCCTCGCATAAGTTGTTTAATTCATTAAATCTTGCAACCGCAAAAACATCCGCACACGGACCAGAAAAGTTTTCGATCAAACTGGTTCACGGCTGGAACCAGGTAGCCAGTCCCTATCTGGAAAACCTCTATTGGCCCGTAACCAGGACAGTACAGGATCAATATAAGGCATCTCGCATTAAAGGACTTTGGGGCTATGATGCCAGTACAGCTAAATATCACGAAAGTGAAGTTTTGGAACCCTGGCGCGGCTATTTTGTTTATAACTACCTGGATGAAACCGTTGTAGAATTGTCAAACGAACCTTTCAAAGTCGATGCCCTGAGCAAGAGTGGCTCCGCTTCTGGGGAAATGGAATTGTCTTTGGGATGGGGTTCCGCGCGGACCTTAAGGCTGGGCGCTGCACGCTCCACTTCCGATGATTTAGGCTTTGAAGACGAGCTGGAGCTGCCCCGTGGAATGTCCGAGGCCTACCTGCTTTCGATGCGGAAAGGAATTAGTCTGGCTTCCGATTGGATCCACCTGCAACCCAATGCGGTCATGGAATGGAAAGTGGCCATGGGTGGAAATGAGGATTCCCTTCCCCCTTTAAAGGTTCTAGACCAAGTACTACCCGATGGTTTTGAAACCTGGGCGGTTTCCAAGTCCCGTTCCATGAAATTTAATTTGACGGCAGGGCAATCGATTCCCTCATCTGGCTTGCTCCATGATACTTTGTTCATTTATTCCGGTCCCCGAGACTTAATTGCCCGTATGCAGGGTTTGCAGAATATATCAGCTAAAGCGCCGAGCATGGATATCTCCGTTCTGGCACAGCCGGGAGGATTTATACTTCAAGTGTCCCTTCCGACCAGAAGTAAAATTTCAGCGACGGTATGGGGGCTGGACGGCACTCGCAAAGGCTCGTTGGTAATGGGTCCACTATCCGAAGGCACGTATCATTTTGCCTATGGAACGGACTTTCAAAGTCAGGTAAAAGCCCTGATTCCGGGTATTTATTTCTTAACTGTGGAAATGCATGGGAAAGACCTAAATGGCCGGCTGTCAAGAAAAGTTTTCCTGAACCACTAAGCCAGTTGGGGCAATTCGCCCCCAAAATAATTCCAGTTATCTCCCAACCTTTTGCCTGAGCCCAATTCAGATAGGGTATAATTTTACCCTGGTTGCTAAACCGTTTAAAACCGCGTTCGTAAAGGTTTTCGAGAATATGGGTTTGCTTGGCTCTTGTCATTTTTTGCTTGGGATATTTTTTTTACTGAGCCTCTCCGCCGCATACGCCACAGAAAGCGCGTCGCAGGCTAAAATCTACCTGAAGGAGTACCTAAAAGGCACCAATGAAAAATATCCCTTTGCATTATGGGAAAAGCAACTTTCCGATTGCCGTGCTTTATTGGATAGGACGCGCTCCAAAGTGGACTCAGCGGCTTTAAAACTTGATCCGCAAGTATTTGCCAATCTCGAAATTCTGGGCAAGGATGTGGACCAAATTGTCAAACATCGGGCCGATGTAAATATTTTGGTTCGACAATTGTACGCATCCTCCCTGGTATCCAATATTGAGGGAAGATTTCGCCAAGCGGGAAACCCCTGGGATAGCGTATCCAAAATGGCCTTTCAGCGTGTCTTGTTGCAGTATGAAGCCGGAAGCCTCAAACCCAAAAGCATATTTCTAGCTAATGCGGCAGCCCTGGATCGCGACTTCCACACATTGCAAACCAAGCTGCAATTCGCTTTTGCTCAAGCATATCTCAGTCGTCGCATAGAAGAGCATTTGTACAACTTCAATTTGGCAAAAATTGAAAAATTATACAGCGACTATTCCTTGCAATTGGATTACTGGATCAAGGGTTTCTCAGCTAGTGCGACACAGACGCAGTCACAGCTCCTGCTTCTAAATCAGAATTTTGCAGAGAATAAAGTCTGGGTAAGAAAGGATCTGGAAAACCTAGTCGAGGTTCTCAATACCGATATGCTTTTCAGCGACCTATTGGAGTATAGCAGTCAAAACAAGGTGGAACTGACCTTGGAAGTGGAAGAAAAAATCGAAGCCGTTCTGAGAGAGCGCAACGATGCAACATTAACACCCATACGCGATCGAATTGCGAAGTGGAAAGCTTTGGCAGAATCCATACGCGAACACGTATCCATGGCGGAGGACCAAGTTAAAATGGAAAAGCATCAAGCCTTAGCGAAAGCAGATCGGGCGCGCAAGGAACGAGAACAAATGGAAGCCCTGCAAATGAAACAACAACTTCTTGAACAAGAACAAACCGCCAAATTCAAGGAAACGTTAAATGCATTGCGCACTTTCACTTTCAAAACCGAAACCTCCATTGAATTGGATGATGATTCTAAGAAAGCGCTAACCAGAAAAGTTGGAGCACTTAAAACCAGTTATTCGGGTACAGCTTCAAAGAAGCTCCCACTGGCAAAGGAAAAATTTTCCGATACCTTGGCATATGTACAGAAATTCAAAATGGAAGACAAGCAAGTGGATTTCTCAAAGATGAGCTTGCAGGAGCGATCCAATCAAAGCGCCTACACCTATACCTCTCCTACCGGACGCACCAATCAGAGTGATCTGGAAAACTTCGTTTCGGAAGTGGCATTATCCTCCTTCAGCAGTTCCTATACCTTTCTATCCTATCAACTGCCAAACCGATGGGCGCTTGGCAAGGCTATAGCATGGATTGCCGAAAGGAGCGGTCAAAAAGTAGTCCAGGACAGGGAGTTCAGTTACGTAGATTTAGTGGTGGATGCACACCGCAAACATTCAGTTAGCGGCTCCACACATAGCCAAAATTCGGACAATCTTCCCGCCAACATGTTCGTTGTCTTTGACCCGAAAGGAGCCATTATCCGGTTTCAGACCTTTGCAAATATCAAGCAAGTTTTCATTAAACCAGCGGATATAGTAGGAGGACATGTCTATTTCAAATTTTTGAACTACTCGGCGGATAGGCATCACATTTACCTTAATGGTATTGACGGAGAACTAAAGGTGGCTACACCTGCCGGCAAATCGTAATTAAAGCTGCTTGCGTGTAAACAAAAACACGCCCACTCCCAAAGCCATTGCCGTCCAGGCAAAGCCATTTGCCAACGCTTGCCAAGTATCTTCCCTCAGAAAGGCATCTGCAACCATACCCAACGAATAAGCATGGATGCCGCCAAACTGGGGGAGCACGCCCAGAATGGGCATATGCGGGACGCCCTCGCGCAAGGCACCACCATAATACCGCCACAAATTGCCGAAATAAATAACCGGAAGCAGCAAAAGAGAAAGGAAAAAAATCACAAAGTTGCGTAGGAAATGTCGCAGTAAAAAGTACACGGTCACCAGGCAAGTCAAACTGAGAGTTAGGGGAAGGATGAGTAGGAAAAC
>JAYUHW010000434.1:0-5973 GCA_043766615.1 Fibrobacteria bacterium
CCCGGCTGGCCGCTGCATCAATAAGCCAGAGAATGCAGTTCGATTTAAATCTAAGGCCAAGGTGGATTCAGCCAAGAAGGATACGGCTTGGTTCCATACTAAAGCTGGACGTAAAGTTTTGGCGGGTGGAGGTATTACACCGGACGTCATCATTCCCGGTAGAAAGTTTAACCGGTTCAATACGGAACTTTTGCGCAAAACTGCCTTCTTCAATTTCGTTATCAAGCGGCGTCAAGACATAGTGAAAAAGACGAAAATCACCCCGGATTTTGTGGTTACCAATGACATCGTAGAGGAGTTCCGGAAATTTGTTTATGCCGATACCTCCTTCACACATTATAAGAGCGCGTCAATCATAGCTCTGGATAATTTCCGCGAAGTCATGAGGAAAGAGCGTGCGGAGCATGGTGACAGCCTGGTTTCGGACACCGGTAAAACGCAATTGGAGCTCGCAGCCAATAGTTTGGAAAACGCCTTGCGTCTGGAAGCGGACAAAGAGTTTAATCGCAACCTGGAATACATTCAATTCCAGTTAAAGGCTGAGTTGTTGGGGGCAGTGCTTGGCGAGGATGTCAAAACGGCTTTTGAACTGAAACATGATGTCCAAGTGCAGGAAGCCGGACGATATTTGGCCGATCAGAAACTTTACAGCAAAAGCTTTAAAAAAGGTAAAGACAAAGGCTAAATGCCCTCCACCCCCAGTTCTCGGGTATGAAAATTCTCTGTGTCGGTGGACGACTCCTTGTAAGTGCACTCCGCGAAGTGGGACACGATGTCTTAGCACTTGGTATTTTTTCAGGAAGTGCCGATTCGCACAACATTTCCATTGATTTTTTCCAACCTCCAGAGGCCGCGCATGCAGTTGTGGCGGAAGCCGTGCACCGGTTTTGTCCGGATTGGATTCTTCAATTAGATGATTCCACGCCGCTTATCCATTTGGGATTGGAAAACATTAATATTCCCAAGGCTTGGTATGCCGTGGACACGCATTTGCATGGGCCATGGCATAGCCATTTGGCACCGATTTTTGACGTGGTTTTTTCGGCGCAGAAAAACCAAATGTCACTACTGTCACAATATCATTCAGATGTTCGTTGGTTGCCGCTCTACTTTTCTGGTGCGCCTGAATTTCTCAGTTGGAAAGAGCGCACTCACGATATTTCCTTCGTCGGCACTCTTGACCCAACTCTTAATCCTGCACGTATCACATTATTTGAAAGGCTGAAAAATCAAGGGTTGTACGTCAATGTCCGCCAAGGGGAAGTGCAACCGGTTTATCGAACGTCGCGGATTGTTATCAACCAGTCCGTGCAGGATGATTTAAACTTCCGCTTTTTTGAGGCCATGGGCTTTGGGGCACTTTTGATTACGGATCAGATTTCGCATTCCCTCCGGGACATCGGCGAACCCGGGCGTGATTTTTTGGTGTATGCGGCAGGCGATGCTATGGACCTTGCGGAAAAAATCCGTTGGGCCTTGGAAAACCCCGTCGCGGCGGAAGAAATAGCCCGAAGGGGCCAGCAGTGTATTCTACACAGTCATACGGCGTCCCATCGCGCGCAAGCCATAGGGAAAGTTTTTTCCAATTCACACACGGCGGCAAGACCCCATTCGGCAGATATTTTGGCGCATTTGGCTTGGACTCATGAGTACGTATCGCGACTCAATTTGTCTGAGAGTAATTCGGTGTTTTTTGGGTCGGAAGCCCTGCGCCTGGCCAATTCGGTGGAGCAAGTGGCAACAGGCAATGCAAGGGCTTGTCTTGTGTTAGCCCGCCTGACATTGGAGCAGGGTGAATATGCCAAAGCCTTGACCTACCTGGAACGCATAAAGTTGCCACCCACCGACATTGTACTACGAAAGCAATTTTTCTTTTTCCGTGCCTTATTATTGGCCCATACAGGAAAAAATACCGAGGCGAGGCAAATGGTGACACGGGGTCTTCAGGAATTTCCCAGCGACCCTGAGCTTTTAAAGCTGTCCGCACTTCGGCTTTAACGCGGAACAGATTGTTTTGAAATTTCGATGACCGGTGCATAGGGCTTTTCCGGCGTTGCGGATTTTTTGGCGAGCGCGGATTTCTTGGGCAGCCCTCGATGCTCGATGACTTGACCAGTTCCCGTCAAGGTATAGTTCAGCTTCTGCGGCGACCCCCACCATTCCAACAGGCCCGACCCCGACAGGTTTAAATTCAGGTTGGATTCATAATCCAGATCGAGGAATACATTCCCCGACCCACTGAGATCCACATCGGCATCCTCAACCAGAAGATTTTCGGCTTGAATTTCTCCTGTTCCGTTTAGATCCACAGTCAACATTGCTGCAAACCCTTGCAGGTTGATGCTTCCCGAGCCATTTACCGTTGCGCTTAAATGTGAGGCCGTGGCGGAAAAACGGATTTGTCCTCCACCATTGAGTTCAAGACTGAGATCCGGGAAATTACCTCCTTCTTGAATGTCCATTAGTCCATTTCCATTCTGGATGATTTGGTGGATATCCGGGACCACGACTGTGATTTCCGGAATCACCACGGGTTCTATTTCCGTGCTTAATCGAATGGTCAGCACGCCAGCATAGGAACTGGTTTGGATATAGCCGGATAAATTCTCATCCGACGTCACATAGGCTGCGCATTCGGGTCCAGATTGGAGAATCACATGCATCGAGCCTTCCAGATTAACTCGGTTAAATGAGGAGAGGGGGCGAGTCTCTGTTACAGCAACACCGTTGCCTTGATGCCACTGGTAATCGGCGACCATGCAGTTGCTGAGGAAAATGGGCAAAGAGCCAAGGGCAAATAAATATTTCATTTTTAGACCTTTCCAAAGCCTTACCTGACCAGAATGAATCGAAGTGGGCTTCCTGTGTCATGGAGACCTCAAATCAAATTCTGGGCCAATCCAATTTTGTTGAAAAATTGGGTATTACTTGCTTTTCCGCCAGGGGAAAAGTTCAAAATGCCCACAGTGTGGACAGTGGTTGTAAAGGAAAAGGAGGATTATGCGAGTAGGTCTATTTGTCCGCCAGCCCCTTTTGGGCTGGGTGCCAAGGGTGGGGGAGGTAAAGTCGCAACTAGGGCTGCGCCCTGCTGTTTCATTAAGTCTTGGGACTGTTTAAGCAATGCCATTTGCACCGCTAATTGCATTGATTCCGGTCCCGCTCCCACGCTCGATACTGCATCCATGTGAATAAGCATACAGGTTGGTCATAGCGGTGTCAAGGCCCCCTTTTTGAGCCTAGTTTGTACATTTTCAAAATGGCAAAAAAGTTCATAATTGAGGGTGGCCGTTACCTTAAAGGTGAAATCCGGATTCGAGGAGCTAAAAATGCTGTAACCAAGCAAATGGTTGCGGCACTGCTCGCCCCTGGAAAATCCATCCTATCCAATGTACCCGAAATCGGGGATGTGGATATCACAAAACAAATCCTCGCTTCGGTGGGGTGCATGGTCACCCATCAACGCGATGAAGGCATTTTAGAAATCGATGCCTCTGCGCTATCCACCCACATTGTCCCACAGCAGTATTCGGGATTGAATCGCATTCCCATACTTTTGGCCGGGGTACTTTTACATCGCTTCGGTCATGCAGAGATTCCCATGATGGGTGGCTGCGATATCGGCCCAAGACCTGTCGATTACCATTTGGAAGGATTCCGATCCTTAGGCGCGGATATCCAGTATCAAAATGGCGTGTACACTTTTAAGTCCAAGCGACTTTCCGGTGCGCGTATCACATTGCCCTATCCAAGCGTCGGTGCCACTGAAAACCTGATGATGGCGGCAGCTACCGCTAAAGGGACGACGGAAATTCATAATGCAGCCATAGAGCCGGAAATCGTGGACTTGGCGTTATTTCTCCAATCCATGGGCGCTATCATCACACAAGAAACGGATCGCACTTGGATCATTCAAGGTGTCGAAGAATTACATTCTGCGCGACACCGGGTGATCAATGATAGAATAGAGGCGGCGTCCTTTGCTGTATCCGCCATTGCAACGCGCGGGGATGTTCTCATTCGTGGCGCCGATCAATTACATATGCTTACTTTCCTGAACTGGTTGCGCAGGGCGGGTGGAGAATTTGAAACCGTGGAAGACGGCATCCGATTTAGCGGGATGCATTCCAGACTGAAGCCTATTGCCGTCGAAACCGGTGTACATCCAGGGCTAATGACCGATTGGCAGCAACCGTTGGTGATTCTTTTGACACAGGCCGAGGGCATGTCCGTCATCCATGAAACGGTTTACGAGAACCGCTTTGGTTATGCGGAGACGCTGAACCGCATGGGAGCGCGAATCCAACTTTTCAGTGAATGCTTGGGAAGCCGTGATTGCCGCTTCCGGCATCTAGGCCATAAACACTCGGCCGTTATCATGGGTCCCACTCCATTGCAAGGCGCCCACATAGAAATCCCGGATTTGCGAGCCGGCTTTTCCTACTTGGTAGCTGCAGTGTTGGCCAAGGGGCAAACAGAACTTTCCGGAGTGAACTACATCGAACGTGGATACGATCGGATTGTTGAAAAATTCAGGGACCTGGGAGTTCCAATTTCCGTTGTTGAGACCTGATAGAGTAGGGGAAAATCAGAATCATGGCCAAGACTTTTTGTTTTCTGTCCAAGAAAGGTGGAGTGGGCAAGACCACCTTTACCTTAAATTGCGCTCACGCCCTTGCCTTTTCCAAATTCCGAACGTTGTTGGTTGATATTGACGGACAGGCCAATTTGACCAAACACCTTATGACCAGAGTGGATGATTCCGCAATAACCGCTAGGGCTGGAATGCCCGATATATCTCAGGTGTTGTTGCGGCGTTGCCCACCAAAAGAGGCTATTCTCACAACGGGTTATGCCAATCTCGATTTGTTGGCAGGTAGCACTACCTTGGACGACTTGCCGATTCTCGATGCCCGGCTCATCCGGGAGCCAGCCCGTTTAAAATTGCTCCTGCAGGAACTCGATGACGACTATGATTTTATTCTTGTTGACTGCCCACCCATTGTGAATTGGTTGACGCGTATGGTGCTGATGGCAACGGACGCTGTCATCGTTCCCATTCAGGCAGAACCCTATGCTTTACAAGGGTTGCGCGAGCTTATTCCACTATTGGATAAAATGTCCGCCACGGCGCAGCTTCACAAAATTGTGATCAATATGTTTCGCACCAATACGCAATTGCATCAAAGTATTTTGCGTGAAATCCACTTGGCATTTCCCGGCAGGGTGGCTCGTCAGACTGTACGCCAGACTATTCAGCTTGCAGAAGCGGCACGGGAGGGTTTGAGTATTTTCGAGTATGCGCCTGTATCGATTGGCGCACTGGATATGTACGGATTGTGCTGGGAACTTTTTGATCTGACTCAGGAAAAGGTGAAAATGGGGTTTGGAAATTCGACCCATGCACCTTCTCCGGCGACCTAATTGCATTACTACGTTTTTCCGTAATGAACGATCCTATATAGTAGAGGTTTTAATGGTCAAAATAATTCTTGGTCTGTGGCGGATTCCCCTGTTTTTCTTGTTGTGTTTCGCTGTACCTGGTTATAGCCAAGTAGTCAACCGCAGCGCCGTACAAGCGTACCTTGATGAAGGTGAAGTGGGCAAGGCCCAGAAAACGTTGGAGAGCTATCTCAGCTCCAACGATTTAACGTTTCAAGACAGCGTTTATATTCTTAAAAATCTTGGCGTTTTGTATAGTTCAAGCCCTAAACGCAAAGAATTAGGCGACCGTTATTTTTACCGCTTACTTGATCTTGATCCCTTTGCGTCAATTCATGATACCTTTGCCAGTAATACCATTTTAGCGCGGTTCAAGAAGATCCGTTTAGCCTATCAAACAGAAAAAGGTGGTAAAACGTTGGTGCCCGCAGTGGTCGTTTTCGATTTTCATGGTACTGACATTTTCAGTAACGACGCTGTGGCCATGACCCAGCAATTTATTGCTGAAATGCAGCGTCTTGAGGTCTTTCATAC
>JAYUHW010000435.1:0-3711 GCA_043766615.1 Fibrobacteria bacterium
GGACGTGATATCGTCGCAAAGCCGGTCACGCCTGCGGAGCAGCAGGCTTTGGACAGTTGTGGTCCCATCGCCGGTCAAGCGTATCATTATTGGGGCGACGGGAGCTTTTTCATCTACCTGGGCAAGGCCTTTGCAGATACAATGAACGCAATGACGGGAACCACCACAGTTATTCCAAAAGGGCCAATGGCCAATCGGTCAATGGCACCCAAGCTATTTACCCTGTTACCGGGCTCCGTGAACGGGCTGCCTACTTTATTGTCCGAAGCCGGACATGGCGCGAACATCTATAACATGCATGGCCGAAAGCTAGGGACGATTGCTCCGGATGGCCAGGGAAAAATCGTGATTCCTGCCCATGCGCATCAACAAGTCTTGCTTGTTAAACCCATTCAGTAGCGCTAGCGTCACCACAGGAATCCCATTTCTGGACGGGCTAATACCAGTCCAGCTATGATCAAGTTCGCGATGGCGTGGATGAGAATACAAACCCGGAAGGATCGAGTCTTGGCATAAACCCAAGTGGTGAATAGAAAATAAAGTACGGCTGCCATCCAGGAAGACATATCGTGTCCAAGGGCGAAGAGAAGCGTAGAGCCAACGATGCTTTGCCTGGAAAGCAATGGACCGGAACTGGGTTTGGGCGAGTCGTCCCATCGCTGGGCCAGTCGTGAGGAAAAGTTTTCCGCGCCTGTGCGGGTAAAGTGAAAAAATTCTCCAAGATAAGCCCGGCAAAAAAGCTCTTCGAAAATGGGCACCAGCAAAGTTGAGCTGACTGCGCGCAACACCCACGGTAGGGTCAGCCCCCCGGCAGCGTGCGATTCCAGCAGTTGCCTACTCCAGAATGGCATGGCCAGAGAAAACCGCAGTGCCACGATCCAAATGCCAGTAGCTGCAAAACCGGCACCAAAAGCAATGGTGGTTTGACGAAGTGTCAAAGGCGGACCGAAGCGATAGTGTTTTCGAAATCGCCAGAGCAATCCTGTAACTATCAAGAGGCGAAGAATGCCTGTAATTTGTACGGAGAACAATCCTGGCGAAAGTGCGCCGAGTCCCACGTAGGCCAAGTAGGGAAGGGCGAAAGGAAAAAAAAGTTGACCCAGCGTCCTGTCCAAGGGGAGCAGGGGGTAGCCTTCAATCGCCGGACGGCTAGCCATCGGGCTCTTGCATGCTACTGCAATGAATGGCGCCTTGACCAAAGACTAGACTGCGGCAATCGACGGGTTCAATGCGGCGATCGGGAAAATGTTTTTCGAAGAGCTGCAGGGTTTTGTCGTCGCGCTTGTCTTGGAAAACGGGAACCAGCACCGCATTGTTGAGAATCAGAAAATTCAAATACGTGGCCGGCGTGCGCAGCCCTGCTTTGATTTGGCGGAGCGGCATCGGCACCTCAACCACTTCCAAATCCACATTTTTGCTGTAACGGTTGAGCGCCGCAATATTGGCTTTGAGCGGTGCGAAGTTTTCGTCCGAGGCATCGGTCTCGATAGCGCAGAAAACCGTACGCGCATCGGTAAAGCGGGCAAGGTCATCCACATGGCCGTCCGTATCATCGCCGTTGATACCGGATTCCAGCCAGAGGGTTTTATTTATCCCCAGGTAGCCGTGTAGGATTGCTTCGATTTGGTCGCGGCTTAGGTCGGGGTTGCGGTTCGGGTTGAGCAGGCATTGGGTCGTAGTCAAAAGCAAACCTTGCCCATTGGCATCGATGGACCCGCCTTCGAGTACAAAGTCGAGCGGGAGCAGTTCTCGGTTGCGCTGTTTGGCCATGAAAACGGGGACGGCGTCGTCTTTATCCCAGGGCGGGTATTTGCCTCCCCAGGAATTGAAGGTGAAATCCAGGGTAACGAGCCGGTTACTAGTGGATAAATTCCCATCCGGTACGCGGACAGTGATGGCACCGTAATCGCGGATCCAACTGTCGTTGGTGGGGCAGGTCAGGATTTCCAGTTGGAAGGGTCCTGCCGATTCCAATTCTTTTTGCAGGCGGCTGCGCAGGATTTCGTCATTGACCAGCAGCATGACGTTTTGATAGCGGAGGGCTATGCGGATGATTTCGCGATAGGCTTGCTTGGCCTCCTCCCAGACCGGTGACCAGGTATCCTGGTTTTGCGGCCACGTTAACCAGATGGCTTTTTGCTTTTCCCATTCGGCAGGAAGGGTCATGGAAGGATAGGGAGGGTGCGGGAGAGAGAGATTTTTTATAGGCATGGGGTTCAGCGGGAAAAGCGTTTCAGAAGATCGGAATAGGCATCGATGCGGCGATCGCGCAAAAATGGCCAGACGCGGCGATGGGCTTCCACTTTCGAAGTCTGGATGTCGTGGAGAAGCAGGCCTTCGCGAGCATCGTCCAGATGGTCCACAACTTCACCGCCAGGGTCGCAGACAAAGGAGGTGCCCCAGAATCTTAAATGCCCTTCTTGCCCAATGCGATTGACGGCCGCCACATAGATGCCGTTGGCAATGGCATGGCTTCTTTGCATCGTAACCCAGGCGTCCAGCCATTTGGCATTCAGGGCTTTCGCCTCAGGCGCAGTCATTCCCGCGGTTTCCCGATCGTCATATCCGATGGCGGTTGGGTACACGAGCAAATCGCATCCTTGCAGCGCCGTGAGCCGGGCGGCTTCCGGGAACCATTGATCCCAGCAGATCAGCACACCAATTCGGCCATAGCGGGTTTGAAAGGATTTGAAGCCCAAGTCGCCGGGGGTGAAATAATATTTTTCGTAAAATCCCGGATCATCGGGAATGTGCATCTTGCGATAATTGCCGAGTTCACTGCCGTCGGCATCGAAAACCACCGCGGAGTTATGGTAGAGACCGGGCGCTCTTTTTTCGAAATAGGGGACAACGAGCACTATGGCGCGCTCCTTGGCCAAATCACGCAGAGTGAGCATCGGGGCGCTATTAGTTGCATGGGCCAGATCAAAATGCCGTGCGTCTTCTTCAATGCAGAAATAGTCGTGCAGGAAGAGTTCGGGAAGAACCACCACCTGGGCGCCTTGTACGGAAGCCATGAGAATGCGTTCTTGCAATTTCGCCCAACGCTCCGGATCCAGGCAATTGCCTTTGGTCTGTATTAATGCCAGTTTAAAGCCGTCCACAAAAGCCATCCAGGTAAGGATTATAAAGTCTGATTATGCAGTCAGAATTGTCAGGTGCAAAAGATAGCAAAGGCCTCGGGATCAGAAAAACGAGGCGACGGAAAACTATCTTTGGGAGAACCCCAACAGGATATAGTATGACCTCACCGATTCAGTCCTTAATCGAGTACAGTCGCGATGTGTATTCCCTGCGATCCGCATTAGGGCTGATGTCCTGGGATCAGGAAACCATGATGCCTGCCAAAGGGGGAGCCGGCCGAGCTCGAGCCATGGCTACCCTTTCCAAGGTTATCCATCAAAAGTTTTGTGACCCGCGATTTGAAGGCCTGCTGAACGACTGCACGGCCCTTACCTCCCTGTCGCCGGAGGAGCGGGTAATCGTACGTGAGCTGAGGCGGGATAGAGATAAGGCTGTCAAAGTCCCGGAAACCTTGGCTGGAGAAATCGCGGAAACCGCCTCGTTGGCGCAAAGGGTTTGGGCGGAGGCACGCCCCAAAAACGATACGCAGGCTTTCAATCCCTGGCTAGAAAAAATCATCAAACTGCGTAGGCAAGAGGCGGAATGCCTGGGTTATGAGGACACGCCGTATGATGCGATGCTGGATAA
>JAYUHW010000436.1:0-2792 GCA_043766615.1 Fibrobacteria bacterium
GGCTCATATGGCAAGCCCGTTCCCTCATGGCCGGGACGGTTTTGGGAGCTGAAATGGAAGATGTAATATTGGATGTCATGCCCACACTTGAGGGCATACTAGGATTTACCAACCGTTGGTACAAGGATGCGATGCGCAATCCCATGCCATTTACCCTTCCAAACGGCGTCAAGATAAATGTCATTCACCCAGTACTTTATATTATGACCAAAACCGAAGCGTTTAAAAGCAGAGGCAATGGAAATTATTTTTCCAGCCATGATTTCAAAGCTGCCCTACAGGCACACCTTGATGCATATGAGGACATTGAGCGAAGTCCAGTAGTTCTGGCCCGGTTCAGAGGCATGTTCAAAGATGACTAGAGCGAGCCGAAAATGTCGAACCTAAAATGAAATCAGTGATTTTATAACGTACCAACGCTTCTAGGCCGCTCCCGCAGAGCAGCCAGTCGCAGGGCCTGCAAATGCAAGCGGAAGGCTTGGTTGGCGCGGGTAGCCAGAAAGCGCTTCAACAACGGACGGAAAAACAGTTTGGTTCTTATCAGCACACGTTCCGTGCCGGTTACGGTCACCAGATTTCGGTCGAGCAGGTATTCGATCACGTCGCCGAAAAGGGTGTTCCAAACCAATAGATTCATGCCTTTACCCCATAGGAACGCGCTGCGCGGGGCCAGGATCAGGTGGTGTTCTTGATTGTTCAGGGCGGGGTGTTTGTAGCTGGCCTTCAGCTTTTTGAATCCGATGCGCTGATAGGTGGGAAGCAGACTGGACACTGCGGATGTCAGAAGCCAGTGGCGATCGGACATTAGAAAATGCTTCATGCCATGTTCGAATAGGCCTTGCAGCAAATCCGTGCTGCGGTATTCGTGGTGGATGCACAGCCGGGAGACTTCGATGAGATTGGCTTTGGGCGGAATCGCTACGGGATACTTTTGCCCCGGAAATCCCATCTGACTATCCAGAATGGTATCCTCGGAAACAGGGTAGGTGAATGTCATAGTGCCAACCAAAGTGCCGTGGTGGTGGGTCATGAGGATGCGACTGAGGCCATCCAAGGGGCCGGCCATGGACTCGGGAGTTGTCCCATCCGGCTTCTTGCCCGCGCCCACGTAGGCATCGCGGCGCAGGTAGAGGACCTCGGCATAGTCCTCCATTGTTTTGACCGTGCGAAAGCGGAGGCGGCTTTTCACTTGCTGGGATTTGAAACCAGCTTCGCGCAGGCGGGACGGGGTCCAATGTCCGGAGAAAAGCAGAAAGGCGCAGATGCCATTATGCAGTTGCCAGTCCATGTCCAGGCAATCCACGCCAAACTTGACATGGTTGGCTTCCGTAGCATGCACCCACGCTACCCGCACGACCATGGGGCTTTCCCGATGGCCAGCCAATTCAAAATGCAGCTGCAGTTCCATGCCCTCGAATAGCAAAACCGAGGCATCGGTACTTAGAAAAGAGAGGCCCATGTTTCGGTTGACATCCGAGACAACGAGCTGGCACCAATAGCCGTAGATAAAGGGGTGCTTGATGCGGGCATGGAGGGCGAGAGCCGGTGCCAGAGGCAGTCGGAAGGCTTCGCGACGATTGGTGTCCACGGCCTGTGGAAAGCCGATGTCCAGGCGGCGGAGGCCGATTTTAAGGCCGTCTTTCCAGGGCAGTATATTTTTGACCTGACACCAGATTTGGAATTCCTGATGGTGGGTGACTTTGATGCGCAGTTCGATTTCATCGCCGAGTTGCAATGGGATTTGGAGGGAATTGGATGCGGGGTTGGCGGTGTTGGCGGGGGAGAGGGAAGGCTCCGGATCCCAGCTTATGAATTCAGGTTGATTTTCGAAAAGGATGCCGAAGGAAATGGAGGTGAAGTCCCAGAGTTTTACGTTTTGCCATTCCTGCTTTCCGGGGAGGCGGATGGAAAGGGTGACGAGGCCCAGTTCTCTTTGGGAGATGCGGTCTTGGCTGCGGTGTTCGAAGAGGCCGGGGAATTTTGTATATCCAGCATCCAATTTTGCATCTTCGACTGATGCGATGGGTGTCCAGTCGGCAGGTTTTTCAACCGGTAATGGTGTTGAAATCAGATTCATTTTATCAGTAATTCTTTCGGAAGAGAATGTCGTACATGATCCATGATTCCTTGGAACATGATTCCATGGAGCTCGCAACTGCTTCTCAATCCATACAGCAAGGCTTCCAAATCCGAATCCGTTTTAACAAATCCTTCTATATAGTCTTCATTCCATTGCATATGTACGAGGTCCGCTTCGGCGTGTTCACTTAAAAAAGTCATGGCGTTTTCCGGCACGCCCATTTTCTTAAGGGCATCGCCTGCACTGGTTCCCATATGTGTTGGTAAAGCTTCCAAATGATACAAATAGCCGAGATAGGCTAAAGGATTTCGATGTTGGATTTGGAAGACCACAAAGCCGGTAAACGCTTCTGTACTCGGCAGCGGTCTTGAAGTAGATAATAAATCGGTATTCACGCCTAATGCTCGGAGATCATCGAGGGCAAGCTGGTCATGACCGATTTCCATTGCTGCATGCTTAAGTAATTTTGACTCCAATCCATGCCTATCCGTTCGAATATGAGCTTGAAATAAGGCCATTTTCTTCGGGTTATGGCTAACATTGTGATATGTTTCACGAAGAAATCCAATATAGTGCATAAGACTCAAGGTTCCATTTGTCATGCCTGCAAAAAATTCAGTGTTAAGCAGGCTGTCATAGCAGGTGCGCCATTCTTTTCTCAACATTTCATTTTTTCGCATAGGCTAACCCTTTTGGCCTTTAGTTAAAAATC
>JAYUHW010000437.1:0-3460 GCA_043766615.1 Fibrobacteria bacterium
CATGGAGAGAGCTGGGGAAAATTGACCATCAGCATGCTGGGCATTTACCTGCCTGGAAAGGATTCCGCTTTTATTCAGGGCTTGAATCAGGATTTGGGCCAAGATTTAGCGGAAGACAGCTCACTTACAGTTTATGATCTCCGAAAAAAAAATTCCTCGATACTGGATTCGGCACATGGAATGGGCAAGCTGAAAGAGCCGGCCCTTCTGGCAGGTATTTCTGGTGGGTTGGTGAAATGGGGATTAGTAGTTGAATGTCAGGAGCTTAAGGAAGAAATCAGGTGTCAGTTGGAAGCCGTGGACCTGGCGAACGGCAAAGCCAACCTCATTGACACGGTGCATATGTTGCCCGAAGCGGGTGAGAAACGTAGACAGTTAAGTCAAGCACTGGCTACTCCCATTATTGCCCACTTTTCAAATAAGAAAACTCAAACAATCGGCATGGGATTATTAAAACTCAAACCACCAGTCAATCCTGCAATGTTGATTCGTGGACTTCAGATTTTGAAAAGCGGAAAAATCGAGGATATACCGATTGGTTTCACCTTGGTAATTGGTGACGCACCGAGGATATCGGTTATCAGCATGGAAAATGTGCATTACATGCTCTATCCGCATTCTTCCTATACCTACATGTTACCTAAGGTTGTTCAACTCAATTTCGGGACTTTGGGTATTCTAAAAGGAATAGACTCTGCATCGGTTGAGGGTAAGCTACGGTCGGTAACCGCGCTTGACAACAGCAATTTGATCTGGCGTTCCTTGGCCAAAGTAGCGGCTTTGGATAGCACAAATGTGCTCTGGAAGGGCTTGGGTAGAGTGACTTCACTAGATAGCCAGAACTTGATACTTAAAAACTTGGCCAAGGTAACCTCCTTGGATAGCACGAATGTCCTTTTCAAAACACTGGGTAAAGTTACCGCCATGGATACTACCAACCTTCTGTTGCGCACCTTAGCTCAGGTGGCAGCATTGGATAGCAGCAACATGGTCTGGAAAGGATTGGGTCAGGTATCGGCCTTGGACAGCTCGAATCTTCTTTGGCAAAAACTCAACCAAATCGCATCTCTGGATAGCAATAGCATTTGGAAAAAACTCGGACTTTTGGCGTTTCAGGATAATTCCGTTGTGCTCACGCCATCCTTTATTTCCAGGGGGCAACCTCAGGCGGTACTTTTCCGGCACGAAGGCAGGATTTCAACCATGGAGGTCGTCAAGGGTAGTATGTCCCTGCAGCCCTTGCTGAGTTCTCAAGAGCCGGTGGCTATTGGCGCTTTACATACCGCACGCACTAGAGGGTATTCCTTTAAACAAGAGCGCCTAAATCCTGTGCGTGGGGATCACATTTTGCGCGAACTGGAAAATGCGAATCCAGCGAAGGCCGGCCGAAATTTTATTCAGTTCTTGCCGGGAAAGTTCTTCGCCAATGGCTCCTCTCTGCGCACCGCCGATCGACCTATACAGGCATTTATGGCTGGTGAATTCCGGGAAATGGACATGGAAGTGGATGTGCTCTCCTCAGAAAAGGAGGCCTGGACCGAATTCAATGGGACCTTGCGTACGGGTTCTCAGGAAGCTGGGTGTTACCTTTGCAGTCCAGACAGGCTCGGGCCTTGAATTTTAGGGCATTAATATGCGTGTCGGTGGCGGCCTTCTCCGGTTTGGTTTGCAACGTGCTGGCTGAGAAAGTGGATTCCTTGGATTCCGGGCAAGAAAAGGGCTATCCCTGGATCGCTCACAGTTCTGTGGATGCCTTTTACTTGACATCACCAACTGAAGTGGTTGGTTCCCAGCCTTACCAGGTTTCTTTCTACCAAGGCTTCACAATCCAGTCGCTTAGTTTTGCATCCTTTCACATGGGGCTTCGCACACGTGAAACTTTAGCACCGGGTTTTACTAACGCCTACCGTGAGCCGTTCGCAATTAAGCTGGCGGCTACTACGGAGCTCATCCGCGATTTTTTCTTTGTTTCGTTGGGTGGAAATATTCCCGTCTTCGCAGGCACCCTTAACTCCCAGGATACCTTGGCCATCTATCAGGCAGTCAGCGAATACTGTCCATTACCTTTTTCCGACTTCCTTTCGCCGCGCGCAATGCAGGCCGAAGTTTTTGCCCGCTATAGCTGGACGTCGTGGAGCACCTTAGGTGGATTTCTCTATGCGCGCCCGGCTCTCTTCACGGGACTTCCCGGAAGTCCTTTTTATACTTCGCCCTACTTCGGTTTGGCAGGGCGGGCCATTTTGGAAACGGGTTCTTCACGACATCGCTTTGACGCAAAATCCGTTTGGTATAGTCCTGAAGACAACTCTCAGCGTATTCCCGCGCATGATGAAGGTGATGTATGGCAATTGCGATATGGATACTTACGATCCCATGGAAAGGTTGGCTGGCAATCTGGTATAGGACTGGTTATGCGCATGCCGGATGCGAATCGAAAACTCAAGCTGAGATCGCCGCTGGAAAAAACACCAAGTAATGATAACGTGCAGAGGGTTTACGGCGAACTAGCCCTTTCCTGGATACCGGACCCGGATATTCTTTGGCGCATGCATTTACTGCCTAAGGCCCTGATTGCTTTGAAGGGCGCTGCCATTGGATTTGAGACGGAGGCAGGATTGGGTGTGGGCCTCAAAATTTGGGAAGTTCACCGCATTCGGGCCACAGGTACATTACTTTATGGCAGTTTCTCCGGGAAAAAGTATGTCGGCTTTGGAATCAAAGGAGAATTTGCTTTCCGGCATCTTGGTTTTCAGGATATTGAAGAACAAAATGATACGGAAGTGCGGTAGCATTGATGCTACTATGTTAAATCAGGGATACCATTAGAAATGAATCCGTCCAGTCCAAGTATTTACGGAACCAGGGATATGCGGGAACGTCCTTGCCTTTTAATTGTTGAACAGGATCCACAAATGTCCCGTTTGCTCAAAACTATTTTGTCCGCCGCTGATCGGGAAATTTTTCTGGCAACCTCGGCCGGTGAGGCAATGGTTCTGCTTGAAGCGCATTCGGTAATGCTGATCATACTCAATTTATCCTTGCCGGATTTGGATGGTAGGAGTTTTCTGGCGACATTGCGCGAACGTTCGGTTACCGCGGGCATTCCAGTCATCATACTTTCCGCGATGGGTGGACCACAGCCAAAAGCGGAATGCTTCGCTTTGGGAGCCGATGCCTATTTTGAAAAACCCATTGCACCAGAAGTACTCAAAGCAGCGGTAGCCGCACGCTTGCACAAATCAATTGCCCTGCGAAGGGAAACGCGCCAAGATGCGCTTACCGGACTACCCAATCGGGCCTCTTTTTGCGAGGGCTTCCAACGAGCCTTGGCATTGTCTAGTAGAAAGCCAGAACCCTTGTCACTGGCTTTACTGGACTTTGACCTATTGCGGCGTATCAATGAAACCTTGGGGCATGTGGCTGGGGATGCCGCTTTGCGTCATGCTGCGCGGGCATTTAC
>JAYUHW010000438.1:0-2880 GCA_043766615.1 Fibrobacteria bacterium
AAAAAACGGTTAAATAGAGGAGTTCACTTTTTTGCTGGTGCTATTTACCTGCAAACACGATCAGGAGCATGGAATGTCGCATAAATTGGTGGTTCCCGCTTTAATATCCCTTTTATCAGTTTCCGCCTTGTACGCCTTAGATGAATACATGCCCATTGCCTCCCGTGTCATGCAAGTTAATATGGGTGTGGAACACAGCTCGGTACCTGGGGCCTTTAAGCAAGATTGGGAAAGCGATGGCGTCTTCTCCAAGGAAGATCCCACTTCAGTGCCGATGCAAGGAAAATTCGGCTTGATGGATCAACTGGAAGGGTCTATGGCCATTCGTTACATGGTCCAGGACACGGCTGGCCATACAGGATTGGACAGGCCCACTCTCGGCTTGAAATACGGTGACCCCATATCCGGCGGGGGCGGCTTTCTGGCTATTTCATTGCCAATAGGTTTTGAAGACATCATGAATGCGGGCAACTATGCCACCATGACCTTTGGTGGCATGTACAATAAGGATTATTCACATATCAAATTGCTCTCCAATTTATCGTACTCCTTCAACACTGAAGATGATTTCAAAAATAAAATCGACAATATTCACCTTTTCGCGAAAGCAGAATATCCGCTAGTCGCTCCATGGCTGATAAAGAACAAACAATACGTGGGATTAAACCTAGCCGGAATTTACGACTTTTATTTTAACCGAATGTCGAAAGGTGAAAACTTGGATGCCGGTGGCCATTTATTCCAATTGGCACCCGGAATGTATTACACCTTGAATAAAATCGTAAGCCTGGAAATCAATGTGCCCTTCTCAATTTCCGGCCAGAATCAACCGGAAAACCAGACTTTCCGGGCCCAATTTCATTTCACTTTGGACGAAGGTCTGTACAATACCCTCTAATTCCAACTTTTATTGAACCTCATGGAACCAAAGCCTGTTCCCAGGGTTCAAAAGTATGTTGGAGAGATTCTTAAACCCCTCGAAAGGAAATATTATGAAGAAGACCATTGCATACGGAATCATTTTGGGCGCTTTGAGCTTGGGACTTGCAGATGAACCCGCCGCTCCCGTAAATGCGGACCTAAAAGCGGACAATAAGGAAATTCGGAAGGATAGCAAGGAAATTCGAAAGGACAACAAGGAAGTCCGTCAAGACCGCAAGGAAGTACGCGGGGACAAAGCGGAAGTTCGCGCAGACAACAGAGAAATCAAAGCCGACATAGCGGAAGCCAAAGCAGATAGGAAAGAATTGAAAGCCGATAAAGCTGCTGGAGCATCCAAGGAAGAGCTGAAAGCCGACCGTCAAGAAATAAAAGCAGATATGAAAGAAGTGCATCAGGATGCCAAGGAAATGCACGCCGATCGCAAGGCCATGCATGAAGATCAAAAAGATCTGCACCAGGACAAAAAAGATCGACATCAAGATCGCCACGATCGCCGGGAAGACCGGAAAGACAAACATGAAGACAAGCATGACATGAAACACGAAACCCATTAATTCGATTCTCACGAAAGAGCCGGCCAAGGAATCCTTGGACCGGCTCTTTTTTATTGTAGAAAAAGGTAATTTTCCCAGAATGCACCGATCACACAAAAGTTTTTCTGTTCTCATTCTGATATCAACCTTAAAAGTGTTAATGGTCCCTGCAGGGGGCGAAACACTCCCAAATGCTGACAGCCTTGACCTGCCAACCCTGCAGCGCACTGATCCGGGAACAATAGAAGATTCTACTGCGCTGTTAGATTCAACTGTGCACCTGGATGCTTTGACCCCACCTGCCATGGAAAAACCTAAGGGCGAGGCTGGTGCTCTTTCCCAAGAGGATTTGGCCTGGGCTCCTCAGGCAACCCCCAGTCCAGTGCGCTTTCTAACAGGACATGGAATCTCGTACGGCAGTGGACGCGCATCCGATATGGGCTTCCACGGTATGGACTCAATGAGTCTGGCCTTGCGACAGTACCCGGGCTCAGGACGCATTTCCGAAAAAATTTCCGTAGCTACTGATTTTAGTTTTCAGCGTTCAGAGTTGCAAACCGGGAATGCAAACTTTTCATTGCAATTTCGTGAGCAAGGATTGTCACTACAAGCTCAAGTTGGCGCCACCTATGCTTCTCTGGTTTACAATTCGGTGAGCCGAACTGAAAAAACCAGGGGACAGGCCGAGTTGGTTTCGACCTTTGCAGCCAGCGTATCCAAAGCTTTTGCGCTGGATGTGGACAGCACTTGGGAATGGACCTTGGGCGGCGGGTATGACAATTATGGAGGCCAGTTTAAAACCTGGGATGGTTTTACCTCCCTTGGCAAAACCTGGAAGGAATTTGATTGGTTAGCCGAAGTTTCCGGATACCAACAGCACCAATCTCAAAGACGGACAATCAAATGCAAACTGGGTTCCGGAAAGTTATGCTCCCAAACCCAAGACAGTTCCGCCGTGGAAGGCTTCAGCCTTGCTGTATTTGGAGAGTGGGATCATGGAGCACATTTTCTTTCCGTGAAAGCCTCCCTCGACTGGCAAATGACCACATCCGTCCAGTCTAAATACCGCACCATTGGAGTTGGTTATATTTATTCCCCGCTAAACTGGCTCAACCTAGGTATTTCCGCAATCCGTGAGAAAGCACTGGATGAGACCACGGGCAGTTCATATTGGTTGTTCGGGTCTACGGTAAGCCTCAAGTTCTAATCGTATTACAGCATTTCGAATAATCCCGCAGCCCCCATCCCACCACCAATACACATGGTGACAATGCCGTACTTACCTTTTCGGCGTTGCAACTCATTGAGCAAGGACAAGGTCAATTTGGTTCCCGTACACCCGAGCGGATGTCCCAATGCAATGGCGCCGCCGTTGACATTAACTTTTTCCTCGTTGATTTTAAGG
>JAYUHW010000439.1:0-3258 GCA_043766615.1 Fibrobacteria bacterium
GGCGCCTTGCCTTCCACCACTAGCCTGTGCACGGCTTCCGGTAAGGCTTTTTCCGAATAGGAAAAATTTAAAGGCACGGGACGTTCCATGGATTTTATCGTAATAGTGGGCCGACCATTGAGGCTGGAAAGTTCCGTTTCAAAAAATCCCGTATCTCCCAGAGTGGCGGACATCAGTAAAAAACGGGTATTTTTCATGACCAACAGAGGTACCTGCCAGGCTACTCCCCGTTCACGATCGGAATAGTAATGGAATTCATCCATCACCACGTCTCCAATCCTACTCTCCGCTCCTTCACATAGGGCTATATTGGCGAGAATCTCTGCCGTGCAACACAGTATGGGCGCATTTCGATTGACGGTGGCATCGCCTGTGGAAAGCCCCACGTTTTCCGCGCCGAATTCTTTACAAAGAGCCATCCACTTTTCATTTACCAGGGCCTTGATGGGACAGGTATAGACGGAAACACGGTTTTGCGCCAAGGATTGAAAATGTAATACCGACGCGACCAGAGATTTCCCGGATCCGGTAGGAGTATTGAGAATAACGTTTTTGCCTTCAAATATTTCCAGTACCGCCGCTTCTTGGGCTGGATAGAGGGACATTCCCCGCTGTATGGTCCAGTCTAGGAAGGACTCCAGAAGAAACCCGTTGTCTGAACGGGTCTCCGGATTGAGGTCGGAAAAAATTTCTTTAAAGCTGCGAGTCGTCATCGGCCTATAAATGCCGCGGAACCGTCCATTTACTAAACGCCGCGCCGCAATTCGATCATGGGAGGATCTGTCAGTGTAACAAGCTGTAAGCGCTGACCATTAGGGATCAATCTCTGCAAGAGCGGTAGAATATGACTTTTATAGTGTTCACGAATTTCATTTGAAAAATCCGCCGCATCGATGGATTCCAGGATTTCAATAGTCTTGGTGTTACCGCTGCTGCGCAAAATGGAACCGGTTGGTTTCGCCGGAACACCGATTCGTACACCGGGTTTTCTACCTCGACGGACCCGACTCTCACCGGATATGAGGCCCTTCTTGCGAAGTTGGGTTTTCATTGCGAAAAAATGAGGCTTGGACAAATCCTCGAAATCAAGTTTCTCAACCAACTCAGTATAGCTGCAATCCGGGTTTGCGGTAATAAACTGCTTGGCGCGCTCATTCATTTTCTTCTTTTCAAATTTTTTCAAGGGATATTCCTTTTCTGTGAATAATTGTAAATGTTTCTTTTCCGATGCAACGGAGGATTTTTCAATTGGGTTTCCGGTTAGAAAAAGCGAGTTCAATTCCTTAGGCACTTCACGTAACTGATTCCGTTCCTCGCGGGCGCGGATGGCTTGTTCTACTTCTGTAAAATGTTGCCGAGAAACCGACTGATCGGATGTCAAAACTTGAAACAATTCAAATGTCTTGCCTGGGTTGTTTTTTAGAAAGACGTAAACTTTTTGTTTAAGTGGATTGTTGAAAAGCAAATCCGGCTTTTCTTTCGTTATTGTTGTTTGCATATATGTCCTACTGATAGAAAAATCATTAAAATATTTGACCTGCTTCGCATCTAGGACCAAGCCTAAATGATAATTGTAATGCTTGAAGGTTGATTCAATCCGCTGCCAATCCTCGTATGGATTTCCAGCGAAAACGTCCAATTCACATAATTCCGGATATAGTAACATTTATTTTTGAAACCTTCTAGGGTTTGGGATTGCCTGGGAAAGTATCTTACCCATTTAATACCCAATGCCGTTTAACTGAGGTTATTGAGTGGGATTGGCCAGTTCCATTTCCTGAAATAGCTAGATTCGCGGTATGCTTTTGCAGGATACCCATGGTCGCCATATTCATAAACTCAGGGTACAGCTTACCGATGCCTGTAATTTTCGATGTTTTTACTGTATGCCAGAGGGAACTCGTTTTCTTCCTACCCACGAATTGCTTACCCCCTCGGAAATCATTCAAATTTGCTCTACTCTGAATACGCTCGGAGTGGATGAAATCAGGGTCACGGGTGGTGAGCCAACCGTTAGACCAGAATTCTCTGAAATAATGACTGGATTGGCCAACATTCCATGGAGGAAATTTGGACTCACATCGAATGGCTATCTACTTGCCGACAAATTATCCTTTTTACAAGACATCGGCTGTCACAGTCTCAATATCAGCCTAGATAGCTTGGAAGAGTCCAACTTTAATGCCATCACCCGGCGACCCCATTTCCATAAGGTGATAGCTGCCATCATCCAAGCTGCGAAAATGGGTTTCACGGTAAAAGTGAATGCTGTTATCGCTAAGGGTTACAATGATCATGAATTGCATAATTTTATTTTATTTGCAGAGGAACACGGCGTGGAAGTTCGGTTTTTAGAACTGATGAAGGTGGGGCCCTCCATTGCTAGCCATGCTGAACAATTCATTTCAGCGGACGAAATGATTCATGTGATATTGAATGGAGTAGAACTGACGGCCGTTACATCTTCTATCGATTCCACTTCATTTGGTTTCCAAACCCAACGTGGAGCCCACATTGGCTTCATCGCTTCAGAGTCCAAACCTTTTTGTGGCAGTTGTTCTCGATTACGCTTGACAGCAAAAGGCAATTTACGAGCCTGCTTATTTTCAGAAGCAGGCATCGATTTGCGCAAGCGGCCGCTTCTGGATTATCCGGAAATCCTGCGCGAGGTAATGCAAATGAAACCTACTGGTAGATTGGAAGCCGTGGGCCAATCCATGAACCAAATCGGCGGGTAGGTTAGTTTACTTCCCCAAAGCCTAAGTTAAGGTCTGCACCCAGTTTCAAATAATAGAAGGGCAAATCGCCAACCCGAGCGCCCATTCCTGCCCGTAGGTATCCCAATGGTGTGGAATACCCAGCCTGCGTTTCCCAGTGGAACCGGAGGGGCCTCCGAATTTGATCCGGAAAGAAACTGGCGGTCCCATACTGGCGATATCCCCCTATTATCAGCCGAATACCCGCTTTTCCGAAAACTGGGCAATACTCAAGTTTGGCATTTTGAAAATTAGGAGCGCGCAGGCTCCCGAGAAAATATTCATCCTGAAAGGTAAACGCATCAAGCTGACCGGACTCCAACATATCGAAAAATGTAGCCCCATCAAGACTTTGGTTAGACCAGTAATATTGGTCCGAAATTCTGAAATCGCCGAGCTTGAAACGCAACATCAACTCTAAATTTGAAGATTTTTCCTTAACGGGTCCAAATATATTGATCCGATTTAATTTACGGTAGCGAATTCGAAGCGAATGAGGAGG
>JAYUHW010000440.1:0-3645 GCA_043766615.1 Fibrobacteria bacterium
TCAGCATTCAAACGCAGTACGTGAAAAGGAGAACCATTGACATAAAGAAGCGAAAAACAAATGGGACCGCTTCCGTAGAGCAATTGGAAGTTCCCTTCACCCTTTTCCTCCATCACAAGTTCACCCAAGGCTTCCATGGCAGCTTCGAGAGGCATACACGCATCCCTATCCATGACCTTTTCGTTTATAATCGATGGATCTTCCAGATCCAAAAAGATCCTGTGGTTGGAGCCCAGATTGGTGTCTTCGACATATTGAATATGCCATCCACCACGACGGTAATTGTCCTGGCGCGCACCTAGGCTTTCCGCAAAGGCACTTTCAACTTGGCTTGCGCCTACCGTTTCACCAAAAGGAGTGCGGATGTCCAAATGGATATAGGGCTGGTCCAGCAAACCTTCCACGACCCATCCTGTTCGCCTAATCCAGCGGTTGTCCACTACAACGGCGTCCTTTGATCCATGCTGGAAAACCAGGTGTTGGCCCTTGATTTGAAAGACGGCGTGTCCGATGCCCTTAATATGAGTGGAGACCAAACGGGAAGGCTGGGAAAATAACAAAGGATCTACTTTCGCGATCCGTTTAGGATGGCCAATAATGCGGACAGTTCCGATTTGAATTGAATCAATTCCTCCCGACCCAGTGGCGATGGTTGCGGGTCCTTTACCAGCTGGGGAATTGTTGCGGGCACGCGCAACAGCACTTGTTGGCCTTCAATATCGGCGGGGTCGGCATCGGCCATTTTCTTTTTAGCCCCCGGTATGGTGTACTTTTCTTCGTACAACAAGTACTTGATATATCGGATGACCTTGATTTCCTTACTGCGATAGGCGCGGTTTCCAGAACGGTTCTTCTTGGGCTTCAGTTGGGGAAATTCCGCCTCCCAGTACCTGAGAACATGTTGTTCCAGTCCGGTCAGCGTGCACACCTCGGAGATGGAGTAGTAGAGTTTTCCATCTTCCAAACGCTTTAGCTTGACTCTAGTCATTGCGTCTTGCTCCCAAACTTATTTTCCGTACCTCTAACCAGTCTAACGATATTGCTTCGATGACGGAACAAAATAAAAGTGCAAACCATGCAGGCCACAGCAAGGATCGGTAGGAGCGTAGTATCTCGCCGCATTTGCAGCTCCAAAAAAATACTGGTCGGCATGACTATGGCGGCCGTTATCGATCCCAGGCTGACATAGCGGCTGAGCAGGACAACGATGGTCCAGGCAGCTAATCCTGCTAATGCGCTGAAGGGAACAAAATAAAGAAAAACACCGAAACCGGTCAGTACTCCTTTGCCCCCTTTAAAGGATGCGAATACAGTAAAGGAATGTCCTAGCACGGCCATTACACCAGCGGCGAGTCCCCAAGAAAGCGACCCGGTCAACCAAAGCGTCAGCCAAGCTGCTAGATAGCCTTTGCCTGCATCAATCAACGCTACTGGTAAAGCCGGTTTTAAGCCCAAGGTCCTATAGACATTGGTCATACCGGGATTGCCACTGCCCACTTTGGCGATATCCACGCCATAAAAAAGTTTGGCAATCCATTTGGCCGACGGAATCGAACCGAAAAAGTATGCAGCAGCCAACGAGCAACCGATGCCAATACCTGCCGATGCAGCCATTAGCCTTTTATCCTTTCGTTATCCTTTCGGCCGGAACCCTGTTCCTCGGAATCATCGTCCTCATCAAAGGAGTCCTCTTCGGAAACTTCTGCTTCAAATTCCTCGTCGGTTTTATTGGATTCCTGATCCAGCCATTCTTCCTTAACCTCGATTGGGACAACGCCCCAGGCCAGGTATTTTTCCAGCTCTTCATCCGTGCGCAGTTTAAAGCGGCTTCGGAACCAAACTCTTAAAGGCGCGCCCTCCAGATTGAAAAATTCAAAAGCTTGACGGCGCAGGTATCGGGTATAACTGACAATGATTCGTTCTGGATGATTGACTTCAAAAGCCAATGCTGGTGGGTTCACTAAAACTTGGCAGCAACGGGTTAATAAAACAGGCCCCGCCGAAGTAGACGGATGCGGATGTTTGGCCATGGTTTCTTCGAAAAACTGGATCACCTTATCCCGGCCCAATACACGGCCCAAATTGGCTTTTACCTTGATGATTTCATCCAACACCCGAATCAGCCGTTTGCCCGTCAACCCTGAAGTGGACAGGAATGGCACGCCTTCCAAATCCGGATTCTTGTATTTTAACTCCTTAACCATGTGATCAAAGGTTTTGCTTTCAGGTTGCATCACATCCCATTTGTTCAATGCGACGATGAGGCCTTTACCCACTTCTTGAATCAATGTGCAGATGCGAAAATCCTGAATTTCCATGCCACGCTGGCTGTCCACAAGCAATAAACAAACGTCGCTGCGGCGAATGGCTTCCAAGGCCCGCATATTGGAGAAATACTCCACCTCATCCTTGACCCGAGCTTTGCGCCGCAATCCGGCGGTATCGGTTAGAATGAATTTCTGATCGTTGTAGATGAATTCGGAATCGATAGCATCTCGAGTAGTGCCAGCGATTTCGGAGGTGATCACGCGTTCTTCACCGATTAAGGAATTAACCATAGTGCTCTTACCAGCATTAGGCCGCCCCAAAATGGCAACTTTAATGAGGTTTTCCTTGGGTACGGTTTTGGGCTTATTCGGCAACCAGGGCATCATCGCGTCCAGAACTTCGGCGACGCCGTCACCGTGGATAGCAGAAACAGGCCAGGGTTCGCCTAAACCCAGGGACCAAAATTCGGAAGCTTCATCGCGAATATGGCGTGACTCGGTTTTATTCACGACCATCAGCACTGGTCGTTTGCTGCGCTGTACCAGGCGAGCAAAAGTTTGATCCAAATCCGTGATTCCCGTCCGGCCGTCCACCATGAAAAGGACCAAGTCCGCTTCCCGCATGGCTATCTCGATCTGTTCTCGGACCAAGGTGTCGATGGATTCAATTTCCTTGGAGATGAATCCACCGGTATCCACGATTTGGAAATAAATTCCATTCCATTCTGCTAACTGATAATGACGATCCCGAGTCACGCCCTCTCGGTCGGCTACGACAGCGGCACGGCGGCCTAAAACTCGGTTGAAAAAACTGGATTTGCCGACATTGGGACGGCCTACAATGACTACGGTTGCGAGGTTCATGGGGGAAAGTTATACCTTGTTTAAGTTATTGGCAATACAAGGCTTAGAAAATACATTTATCAGCAAATATGAGCAATATCAGACCCGATTTTCGCGCTTCTCATCCTGAATTTGTGAAGTTTGATTTTCATATGCACACTTTAGACGACCCATACGACCAACATGTATACCATACCGTTTATGAATTGATAGATAAAGCCGCCAGCTTGGGTTTTGGAGCACTCGCCATTACCCTACATGCACAACAATTTCACAGCCATTCCGCGGTAGCCTATGCCGAGGAACGCGGCATTCTTTTGGTTCCCGGTGTAGAACAAAATATTGAAGGCGTGCATGTATTGCTGATTAATTTTCCAAAGGAAATCGCGGATACAATTTCGACTTTTCCGGAATTGGCCGCCGCAAGAAAAGCACTGGAAAAATCGGGAGCTCCTGCAAATCTAGTGGTAGCCCCCCACCCTTTTTTTCCCAGTGGAGTCAGCCTTCTCAAAAAGTTCTGGGAACATAGCGCTCA
>JAYUHW010000441.1:0-2457 GCA_043766615.1 Fibrobacteria bacterium
GAAAAAATAAAATTGCTGGAAGTCAGGCGAACCAAAACGGGAAAATCCTGCACATTCCCGGTGATAGCCGCCCCCGTGGCGGAAGTGTTGAGCGTGATGTTTTCCGTAAATGACCAAGTGGAGTAGTCTTCCGCACCCCATGATGTTAGGAGTCCTGTTCCGATAACAGAAAAAAAAGCGAAAGAGCAATAGGTCGAACGGAGCGATTTTAATTTCATACGGCAATCTTAGTCTGAGCTGCAGTTGGCCCACCCAGACTTCCCCCTTTATGCTACCCGTATGATATGCAAAAAATCACATTTATAACGAGGGAATTTTAAAAAATGTGCGATTCTGAGTTGGGAAGGCACAAAACCGACTGTTTGCGGGATCGGGGCTGTGTCTTCACCGGGATCGGGGCTTTTCCTTCACCTTAGCTCGATCCTTGTCTTTATCCTTTTCGACCATAGCATAGGCCGAATGGTTATGGATGGATTCGAAATTCTCCGACTCCACGATGTAATGGGAAATGCGTTTGTCGATATTCAGCAAATGGGCGGTGTCTCGCACCATATCTTCCACGAATTTGGGATTGTCGTACGCCCTCTCGGTCACGTATTTCTCATCCGGACGTTTTAATAAACCGTATAGTTCACAAGAAGCTACCGATTCCACCAAGTCGATGATATCCTCGATCCAAACAAAATGGGCACCTGGAGCAATTCTGGCTTGAACGGTGACATGCGAGCGCTGATTGTGGGCGCCATAATCGGAAATCTTTTTGGAGCAAGGGCACAAACTGGTTACGGGTACAACCACCTTAAGCGTTGTGGTGGTTTTGTTTTTGGAGACTCCGCCGATAAAGGTGACGTCGTAATCCATCAAACTTTTGACTCCAGAAATGGGCGCAGCTTTATTGACGAAGTAAGGGAAGCTCATTTGAATATCGCCATATTCCGCCGTCAATTTCTCAGTCATTTCCGGCAGCATTTTTTGGAAGGATTCTACCGTGATTTCCCCATTGTGATTGTTCAGAATTTCCACAAAGCGGGACATGTGCGTGCCTTTAAAATTGTGAGGCAAATACACGTACATATTAAAGGTGGCAATGGTGTGCTGTTCGCCTCCTGAGCGGTCTTTGACGCGAACCGGGTGGCGGATGCCTTTAATACCTACTTTGTTGATATCAATGCGCCTGGTGTCCGCAAAATTTTGGACATCGGCAATGGAGACTAAAGAGGCTTTTTTGGTTTTCATACTATAAGAGAAAGTAACAATATAGGCCCGCTTCCAGCGATTGCTATATTTAGGCTTTTATGGAAATTGTCGCAACGGAAACACTCACGCCATGAATTCAAATCTCGTCTGGTTCGGTTTTCTTCCTGTAATCGCCTTTTTGGTACTGGATACCTATGCCGGCAAGCGAAAAGCCCTTTGGGGAGCCTTGAGCTTGGGCGCCGGTGAGGCCATTTATAGCGTGGTTCAGTTTGGTGCTTTCGACTATTTGAGTCTGGTGGCCTTCTTCATCATGGTGGGTTTTATAGCGGCTTCTTTGCGGACGCAAGACGATTTCTATTTCAAAATTCATGGGGCGCTGATCAATATTCTCATAGCGGTTATCATGCTTGGGGCATGGTATATTTTTCATAAAGCCTTACTTTTGGACATGGCCAATAAATATATTGGACTTGATAAACTTATCGCCATTAATCCCGCCCTTGATAAGGAGACGGTGTCGGAAACGTTTAGAGTTTTGAGCTATCAGTTGCCCGCATGGCTTATCTTGCATTCCTTAATCACTATCTATGCCGCAGCCAATTGGGGCAAGTGGGCTTGGGCCAGCATACGTGTGCCTGGATTTATTTTTACTCTGTTTTTGGCCTCTGCATTTGCTCAAACAGCTGTTTTTCAGGCGGTAAAATGAATCAACGGGCCGGTTCCCCAAGGCAGTGGATCTTGGTGGTGGACGATCAAGAGCTGATACTCAGCATGTTGCTGAAAATGCTGGAATTCTTGGGATACCGTGGCGTTGGGGTTAAAAGTGGTGAAGAGGCTGTAAAAGTGTTTCAATCTCATTTGGACCAAGGCAACCCTTTTAATGCCGTCATTGTCGATTGGATTGTTCCGAATGGAATGAATGGAAAGGAAACTTTTGAAACCTTAAAGCGGCTGGATCCTACCATCAAAGGGATTTTGTCCAGCGGGATGATGGTACAAGAAAAAAATGAAAATGAAATCGATTCCAATATTGGAGACGTTTCGATGTTTTCCAAACTACTCGCTAAGCCGTATAGCGTGAAAACCGTAGCAGCCACCTTGGAAGGCGTATTCGGTCCGGATCCGCTACTCGGCTGAAGCCCGTCTTGCATTCAAATCCACAATAAGCAGATCATCTGCCAAGCCCTGTTTGTCGGATTCCAATGTCGCGCGCAGGGCATTTGCTTCTTCAAGAACTTTTATTTTGAAGGGGATATTTCC
>JAYUHW010000442.1:0-2176 GCA_043766615.1 Fibrobacteria bacterium
GGTGCCGACTGGCTGGTCGACATGGTAAAACTTGACTTTCATCTGCTGACACAATTGTGCGACCTGTTTCCCTTCCGCGCCAAACCGAATCAATCCCACTCCGTTCGTTTGGGTTTGCAAATCGGCCAAGGTCACATTGGCCCTGATGGACAAGTCCATAGCCAAGCCTTCTTCCTTGCGGTTCTCACTCAGGAATCCAATGCCCAAGGCCATGGCGCTTTTTGGATTCAAAGTACCGGCTCTATACCGCCCCTTACTGGCAAGAGACAACGTTCCAGATGTTGCAGCATGTAATCCAACCAGGCTTCTCAAAAAGGTGCTGCGACCCGATCCCACCAAACCGGCAACGCCTAATATTTGACCGCTGCGAATAGACAGGGTAACGGAGGGCGCACCTGCATGCAATTGCCAGGCTTCCAAATCCAAAACAACGCTACCTGAATTCCGCTTGGAGGCAGGGTAAATCTCGTTGACAGGTCTACCCACCATGGCCTGGATGATGTCCTCCACCGGTGTGGAACCAGGTAACCCAGCAGATACGGTTTCCCCGTCACGGAGGATGGTGATTCTATCCGCGATTTTGGCAACCTCGTCCAAAAAATGGCTGATGTAAACAACTGAAACCCGATTGGCTTTGAGCTTGCCGATTACCGTGAAAAGTTTCTCGGAATCACGAGCGGTTAAGGAACTGGTCGGCTCATCCATGAGAATCAAACGACTGTCAAAAAACAAGGCTCTGGCAATTTCAACGATTTGACGCTCCGCAACCCCCAGGTTACCCACCCGTTCCGCTGGGTTGATTTCGCCGAATCCCAGCCACTCCAGAGTTTGCAGAACTTTTTCGGATGGATCCAGTACAAAACCAAAACGGGAGATTTCCCGTCCTAAAGTGATATTCTCGGCTACGCTCAAATGGTCTGCCAGGGCCAGCTCCTGATGCACTAAGGAAACGCCCAAGTTACCGGCCTCACGGGGAGACCTTGGATGGTATTCGACTCCCAAAAATTCCATGGAACCGCCATCCGGAGCCAAGGCACCTCCGAGGATGGCCATCAAGGTGCTTTTACCGGCGCCATTTTCGCCGACCAGCGCATGGACTTCACCTGGGGAAATTTCCAGATCGACTCCGCGCAAGGCCTGTGCAATCCCGAAAGCTTTACGTATTCCCCGCAATCGCAACAGTGGCAGCAGCGGCAGCGGCAAATCGCCCAATCATTCCCCCAACCATTTCTTAAGGTCGGGATGGAGCAACGCCACCACATCCGGCTCTTCCAGGTTGGCTGCGAGAATCAAGCGTGCCCCGGTATCTACGCGGGCTTCTACCTTTTCTCCGCGCTTAGCAGCCAAAGCAGTTTTAACGCCCAGGTAACCCATGCGAAACGGGTCCTGCACAACCAAGCCAGCTACTTCTCCGGTCTTCAGCGCTTGGAGCAGTGGTTCAGTGGCGTCAAAACCCAACAAATGCACTTTACCCGCCCGGCCCGCCACTTGCAAGGCACGCAACATGCCAAAGGTAGTGGGAGCATTAGGCGTAAACACACCTTCCACATCCAGAAACTTGTTCAACAGATTCTGCGCTGTCTTGAGGGCGGACTCGGCCGTTACTCCGGCATATTGATTCGAGGACACCACTTCAACTTTCGGAGCGTACTCCTTGAGGCCCTCCAAAAAACCGTTTTCACGATTGCTGTTGCTAGCCGATCCTTCCAAATAGCGCATGACCATCACCTTGCCGGTGGGCTCCTTGGCTCTCCCGGAAGCCGGTCCCCCGCGTGCTTGCAAAAGGTCCGCCATCTGCCGGGCCGCCAGTTTGCCTGCAGCAAAGTTGTCCGTGGCTACGAAGCTGGAAAAAGACTTGGACTTGAGATCGGAATCAATAATGACGACGGGTATTCCGCGTTTCACAGCGGCCTCAACTGGACGAGCCAATGCGGTTTCATCCAACGGGGCGATGACGATGGCATCCAAGCCCCGGCTGGTGAAATTCTGCACCACTTCTATTTGGCCTTTGCGATCGTCTTCTTTGGCCGGGCCTTGCCAGATGATATCCGCGCCTTCCTCTTGACCGGCCTTCATGGCCCCGGCATGCACCGTTTTCCAGAATTCATGCGTGGTGCCTTTGGGAATGACGGCAACCACCGGCCGCGAAGGTTTTGGGGAACCGCCAGCCTGAGCG
>JAYUHW010000443.1:0-17604 GCA_043766615.1 Fibrobacteria bacterium
ATCTAGGGAAAATCAAATTGAGTTCACGCATGCGCTAGCGTGGGTGGCTGCGCTGACTAAGGAGAAACGTGCGTTATTAAAATCCAACGCACTTAAAACTGTAGAGGAATTTTCAGATACGACATGCGCCCGCAAAGTCTTGGCGCTCTTTCAGACTGCCCGTCGGGAATCCAAAGCTTTGCACGAACATGAAAACGCATGGGACGAATTTAAGAACATCGTATCCGCGGAGTGGAACCTGATTGCGAATCTTGGTCGAGCGGCTGGGAGTGCATGGGCTGCATCCGGTGTGGAAAAAACCAATGAAGAGGTAATTCGAAGGTTACCCTAGGTAGGCCCTATTCCAAACCCTTTTTATTCTGGCTGGATTTTTCGGATGCTTTCAGCAAATCAAGATAATTTCGAGTTGCTCTTTTGGAAATCAGGACCACTCCAATTATGGCCACTGCCCCTACCGCCAGTGCCACACCCCGGGCTAAGGGGGCGCCTAAGGTATTTCCTCCCGTCAGCCCGCTGAAGTCCTGAATCAGGGAGCCAAGATATACCAGGGTAATGGATAGTGGTAGAATTCCCAAAACCGTGCCCCGTATAAAAGCCCAGAATGGGTAGCCGATGGCCCCAAATATATAGTTTGAAATTTTGAACGGAAATAAGGGCGTCATGCGTGTGATGGCGATGAATTTCCAGCCTTCTTTCGCTAGGGTGGTATTGAGTATCCCCAGTTTTGGATGTTTCAAAAAGTACCGGATTACCCAGGATTTTAAAAACCTGCTTCCTAAAAAGTAAGCCATGCAAGCACCCAGTGTTTGGCCGACGACGAACAAAACGGATCCTTTAACCACACCGAACAGGAAGCCTCCGCCAACGGTGAGGAAAAGCCCAGGGAGAATTAGGATTCCACCTAGCGCAACGCAAGTGCAATATACTGCATAACCCAAGAAACCCAGGTGCTCGATTCCAAGAATAAGGTGTTCAAGTTGATTCATGGTCCCAGTCAATATAATCGTTGGCAGTACTGGGCTCCAAACCTGTTTTTGACCCTGGAAAAACCGAGCCGTTTTGACAATACAAAATGGAGCTTTTTAGCAGCTTCGCCGCATTTAGCTGTGGACATGGGCACCTAATAATTTGTTTTTATAGAGAGAATTTCCGCTCTTATCAAGGAGAAAAAATGAGTCCGGTCAAGCCGATCAGCCAAGTTCCCATGCAGTTTGAAACACGTCTCAATAAGAGGTTGATAGAGAGCCTACTCGAGACCAAAGCGGAATGGCGCGCTTCAGAAATCCGGCTTTCCCTTTATATACCTTTGGAAAAATCGTCGAATAATTTTCGGGAGGTGCACATTCAACTTGGCAATCTTAAGCGGAAAGCCCTGTTGGAATTAGAGCGACGGGAGGTTTCACCGGAAGACCAAGAAGAAATTTTGGCTCCTGTGGAAAGGGTCATGCTAGAAACCGAGGCCTCGCGTTTTCGAGGAAATGGTTTGGCCATTTTTTCTGGTAAGGGGTTTTCATCAATCCTGCTTTTATCCAAATCGCCCCCGGTTTTCATGGAAATCGACACGCATTTCAAGCTCGATTATATTCTTCCCCTGTCCGTTGATCGGGAGCGATATTATCTGCTTGGTCTTAGTCTTCACTCAGTACGATTATGGGATTGTGATGGAGTATCCATGCACGAGATACCTCTCACAGGAACTGAAACCAATATTCAAAAAACACCGCATTTCCAAGAATCCCATGGGCAAGTCTCTTTTCACACCAACTCCAATCCTGGTTCTGGAGGACATGGGTCCGCTTATTTTGGATATGGAAGCGGCCAAGGAGATGGAAAATTGATGAAGCAGGAAATCCAGCATTTCTTCCAAGCAATCGATCATGGCGTCCATACAATCCTGCCCAAAAAGAACCTGCCGCTCGTCCTGGCCGGAGTGGGCTATCTATTACCCATATATCGTGAAGTCAGTAAATATCCACAGTTAATAGCAGAAGAAATTATCGGTAACCCGGATTCTCAGGATAAAATTGAAGACTTACATGGCCGCGCAAACTCCCTTTTCCAACACCTGGAAAAAGAAGAGTGCAATCGGGCTTCGCATATTTTCAAGGAAAACCTTGCCACGGGACGTGGTGCATCCGGTGTAACTGATGTAGTTCCTTCGGCATTCTATGGACGTCTCACCCACTTGTTCTTGGAAGCGGGAAAAGTGCAGTGGGGAATATTTGATAAGGCCAGTGGAAAAATAAACCTCCAGAACTCCTATGTTCCCGGGGCTGTAGATTTGGCTAATTTGGCTTGTGTGCATGCCCTTCTCCATGGAGGAAAGGTTTATGCCCTGACTCGGGAAGAAATGCCCAATAACGGAGACTTCGCAGCGCTATGTCGCGATTGATTCAACGCCCATTTCAAAAGAAGACCTCCGCTGTGATTTGAATTTGCGTTGCTTGTTTTGACAGGGTGTATTCCCTGTCAATGGGACCGGCAAATCCATTCACTGACAGCGTCATGCCAAAATTGTTCAGATTGCGGTAGCCGAGGGTAGTGGAGAGCATCGCACAATTTTGATTTAAATTTCCAATCGCATTGAAGGAAAGCGTCATATCAGAAACGATGAAACGGTTTAAGCTGGTGAAAAAAGCCACGTAATGCCGGGAGTATGAATTCGGTTCATAAGCGCCAGTCTTTGATGCCAAGGCAAGCGCTTCCAGTGGGGAAAATCCTGCCAGCTCAGCTTGTCGCATCAGGTCCGCAAACGGCATCTTCCTGTTTTCGGAGCCGGGTTCATTGAAGTAGTATTCCACGACAGAAGTAACCCGGTTCGGAATCCCGGACATGGAAAAGCTTCGACCCAGGCCAACCGCCATCCGTGACTGCCACTTCTCCTCCTTGCGACCAAGACTGGGAATGCCACTATTAAAAAGCAAAGTCTGGGTCTGAAACACTTGATATAACGCGGCCTCCAAAGTGACATCAAGTCCTAGAACTCGGGAAGAAAGATCCGCTCCATATACTGGATCGCGATGGCCACCGTCCCATGCCATTAGTGCCAACTCGGTTCGTTTTATGAGAAACTCCGCCTTCACGGCTCCGGAAACACTGTCAGGGCGGGATACGCCATTCACATCTAGAAATCCATACAAATTGACGGCAGTGCCAAATGGCACTTGAACCTTGGCGCCATAAACACCTTCTCGGCCACCGATGCGACGGAAAAAAGATTTATGCTCTACATTTATTAAATCGGTTGGATTGAAGAACCAGCCTCGACCCCATTGAAGCACCTGTTTTCCCATTCTTAACCATATTTTGTGATGGATATTGGCATCCAAAAAAGTTTCTGGTACGTGGAATTTCGTACTGGAGTCGTCCGTCTTTCCGGCGTTTAAGGACCATTCGAGATCTGCAAATGCTCTGAACCCTTCCCGCATTCTTATATCCAATAAGGCAGTTCCAACTGCGCCAGAATTGAGGGAAGACTGCTCGGCATCCCAATCAGAAAAATATGCGCGATTTTGGGTAGGTTGCGTATAGGTGAGAATGCTTCCTGAAAACCCTACGGATTTAGGGTTTGCATTGGCGGCATTTTGATCATGGAAATGGATAGAGGAGTCTACCATGGTATTGGAATCCGAAAACAACTCGTTTTCTTCCGGAGAGTTTTCCGGGGATTTTTTCTGAGAGGTTACAGGGAGACCCACATGTTCCGAAATTGCCAAGGTAAAGGCCAGCAGTATCAATATCAAAAACCTGAATCGATTTCCTACCTCGCTTTTCATTTGCTCAAGTTTTCCAGATACGCCTTAGTGAAAATATCGTTGCTGATGGGATTGGTAGCAATGCCAGAAATGTTCAATTTTGTTTTATTGCCCTTTTCAAATTCGTCTATAAATACCTGTTCCACCGGAATATAATGTTCCTTGATAGCCGTATACTTCAAGGAATAGGCCGTTTGCATAAGCGTTCCCGATAATGAAAAGCTTTGTTCTTTGAGCACCAGAAAATTATCGCGGCGCACCCAATAGGTTTTGTTTGGATAATCCACATCACGCGCTTTTGCTTTCACTTGCATGCGATACACTGGAATTTTTCCAAGGATTGCTTCTGTAATCATTTCTTTTCCTGTGGAATCGGTTAAAGGGGCATAAAGCTCGGTCAATTTCCGATCCTCGAAATCATCCCCTTGGGCATCCGTTCCACCAATATTTTCATCTCGGTTGATATGCTGAAAAGCGCGCGTATTGCGGCGATAAAGCCAAAAATTTTCGCCAACCCTTAAATACCCATTGCCCTTGTCTGATTCCGGCCCTGTCATGATGATCAAAAATGATTTGTCGCTATCTCTTCGGTAAAAAATCATATCGATGTTTTTGATACCCTGTCCAGTTTTTTGCTGCGTCAGCGATACTGTCGCGGTAATATCCGAACGCATACGTGTATTGGATTCCATTTTAGTTAAAATGTCAGATCCTTTTGGTTGAGCCAAGCTAGGGATGATTTGGGCCATGACAAGAAACCATATTAGGAATGCAGAACCAGTCGAAAAGCAGGGTCGAATTTCACACATTATCTTTTTTCCCCTAAAGGCATTGATTATTCGCATCGTCTACCCAAAATGCCTCAGCGCATCGGATGGAGAAAGGCTCGCAGCCCGTCGCGCCGGGAACCAAGCTGTAACCACCGCGATAAGTAATATAAGCACCAAGTAAAAAAGAGTACCGACCAAGCTAGGCACAAAATGCAACCGATGATTTACGAGTAGCATCCCCAATGGATTGTCCGTACTTGAAAATCGAATGAGTTTCAGAAGCGCCATGGCAAGAAAAGCGAGGGCCGATCCCACTAAGCAGGAGAAAAGGGTTAGAAAAAAGGTTTCCATCAAAAATATATTCCGCACATCCGATTTTTGCATGCCGATGGATCGCATGGTGCCAATTTCCCGAGTCCGTTCCCGGATAGTCATGCGGAGGGTGTTGACAACACCTACTTGGATTATGAAAAAAAGAATCAATACTGCGGATAGAGTAATGATGTTGAGAGCGTATTCCAGATTGATGATCATGCTGGCGCTTTCATACATGGTCTGCACGTCTACGGTAGTCGCCTTGGTCTTGAGCCGCGCGATATCGACGTATTTTTTCCTTAGGTCCGAGGTGCTGCGCGTACGGTCCAGCAATACCCATTCTCTGTTTAGATAAGGGAAGATTGGGCTCAAGGTATCCAGAAACTGAGAGAGGGCTTGGTCGGAGGGTTTGGGCCAATTGCCATAAAAGAAGCTATAGAAATCTTTGTCGTTTACAAGGATGCTGTGGCCGGTAAATGGGGAAGGATTTGGAAGAAATCCTGTGATAGCAAAGGTTACCAATGTCGAAGCTGGTGCAGGATCATTCGAATTCCGGAATTTTGTCGGATAAGAGAACCCAATTGTATCGCCTATGCCCAACTGTAAGCTGTCCCCTAGGGAACGGCTAATGAGCACATCATCACGGCTTAATGCATTTCGATTGGGGGCAAAGGCCGATAGTATTCCTGTCATATTTTTCAAGGAAGCCGAATCTACTTTATAGCCAAATACCGTTACTGGAATGGTTTTAAGCTTGTCCGCCACCGTGCCATGCACACAGGCTATAGGCGGAACCAATCGCGCGTGAACGGAATCTGCAGTAGGCACAGCATTCTTTTTTGGATTGGAAACCGTGATATGCAATCCTCCAATATCATCAGGACTATATCCGGCAATGCGCTTGATGTCCTCCAACTTGAAAAATGCTGGCGTCGCCATAAAAATATTGGCGGGGTTAAAAATGCCCGCCACCGTCAAGCGGGCCGCTTGGTTTTGGCCGTGGACGTCTTGGAAGCGGATGCGGAGCATGTCATTCACCTTAACGTTCAAGTTTTTGGCTTTAACATTGGATAGAAGGACCGGGTTTTCCAAATCCGTTCTTAATAAGCTTTCAAAATCACCCTCAACCATACGGAAATCCGGTCGCATTTCTTCCATAACCTTGCTGCTATTCGTAGCATCCACATTTAGGCCAACGAGAATCATATTGTCGGTTCTGGAATTACCTATTACGCGCGCTAAAATACCAATGGCTTCTTCGGTGGAGAATCCAGCAGGAAGGGTCTTGGTAATGAGTCCCAGCATGCGTTGGCCATCCGGGAAAAACGGGCGGGTCATATTCCCATTTTGGGTAAATACCACACTGACCTGCCCCGACATATATTTTAATAAACGGTTGAAAAGGACATCGGAAATTCCGTGAGAAAATGCATTTGCGACTCCAAGAATTGCCATACCCATGGCGATGGCAGCACCCAGAAAAAGATTTCGACGCTTTTGGCGGAAAAGATTGCGTAAGCTGATGCGGAATAGGATTTCCATATTCATTCCTTATTCACCGCGTCCAAAGGCGTGACTTTCCTGACCAAAATAAGTGGATACACAACTGCGGTCAGGGTTACAAAAAGCAATTGTAAAACGGCTAAGATCAGATCCCCACCTGTAAGTAAGGGATGAAAAGTATCTCCCCCAAAAAACAACTGTAGCATGTCGTTGTCAGAGGATATTTTGAAATAGGGAAGAACCATAACCATAAGCATGCCTGTGAGTATGCCGACTCCCCCGAAAAGCAGAGACAAATATGCGGTTTCAATCAGGAACATTAGACTGATAAAACCCTTTCGTGCCCCTATTGCCCGCATCATACCAAGTTCCGAAGTCCTTTCCAGTGCCGCCATGCTTAAGGTGTTGACAATGATGATGACTGCTACGAAAAAAAGGAATCCCACAAATAAGAAAAGCGCTCCCTTAATCAGGGTGGCTATACTACCCACTGGACCCAAGGCTGATTTCCAATCCACGGCGCGGACACCAGATTTTGCTGCCTTAAGAGTGGCGTTCAAATTGCTAAGAGCTTCCTGATGGTTTATACCGGGTTTCAAAAAAATGAGAACGAGATTATAATCACCCGCTTCCACCTTTGCTCCGGAGCTTTTGGATTGGATTTTACGACTCCAATCTATGGGAGTTTGGACGGCAGTCTGAGTTTCAGCAATGGAAGTATTCTCAGAAAACATGTCATCTAGGCTTGCTTCAGTTTTATAAAATAGGGCACTGTCTCGACTGGAAATCTGACTTTGGGGTTTTTCTCCTGCCATAAAATATCCAAGGCATTGACGAAAGGATTCGATATCAATTAATGCGAAATTTCCGAAAATGGTGTTCAATGCGTGGTATCGGAAAATTCCATCTACATCCAGACGAAGATCCGTCGCGGAATTTTCCGCATTGAACCCCATCATCACCATGCTGGATTTTAAACTGAGATCGTGGTAATTGGTACCCATGGTCTTGTCCAAATGGGCAGTATCGAGGATTTTCCCCTTTGGTAAAAACCAGATATTCGTCTGGCGCTGAATTTCTTTTCTAGCTCCAGTGGGCAGCATCAAGGCCGGTTGCCCTTTTTTCGGAAGCTGTCCTTCGACCAAGTCCAGATTTCCTGGAAAGATTTTTTGGTAGTTTTCGAAATCTACGCCTAAGAGGTAGAGAAAGGTTGACGCTCCTCCGTCTTCATTCAGCACCATAGCCATGTTTTTCCCTACGGGGAGAAAATTTTCAACATCAGGATTTGCACTCAAAACCTTTCGAATTGCCGTAAATCCGTGAATAGGTTCGATGGCTTTTCCCATCATCTCCATAAAGACATTGTCGCTTTCCTGTTTGATTGAGATAAGCACCACATCGCCTGTAAAACCGTGTACGACGGTTTTATTTAAGCCCGTTTCCATACCTGATATCACGCCGTTTCCCAGAGTCATGATGAGCGCGCCAAGAAAGAGTATGGCGCCCACCACCAGACTTTGTCCACGATGACGCCACAAATTGCGTGCGGCAATTTTCAGAATCAGCTGCATAACCTACCCGGCATCTATTCTTCCATCCTTGATTTGTATAACGGTTTTAGCGTATTTGAGTACGTTTTTATCGTGGGTGGAGAATACAAATGTGGTTTGCTCACTTTGATTTAGAGATTTCATCAGTTCCAAAATGGACTCACCGGTAACCGAATCGAGATTGGCAGTAGGTTCATCGGCCAAAACTATGTCTGGATGGGTAACCAGTGCTCTAGCGATGGCCACTCTTTGCCTCTGACCGCCGGATAGTTCGGCTGGTCGATGATGGCGAAATTCCGTCAAGCCCACTTCATCAAGCAGCTTTTCTGCGCGAGTTCGGATTTCCCTATGCGACAACTTCTTTTGTAACAGCAGAGGGAATTCCACGTTTTCCGTGGCAGTCAATACTGGAATCAAATTAAAGGTTTGAAAAATAAAGCCCAGGTGGTTAAGACGCAAATCCGTGATTTGCCGATCGGTAAGCGTGCCTAAATCCATTCCGCTTACCTTAACAGTTCCGGAAGTCGCTAAATCAATACACCCAATTACATTGAGCAGAGTGGTTTTCCCACTTCCGGATGGTCCCATGATGCTTACCAAATCCCCTTTGGAAATAGATAGGTCGATGCCTCGCAAAGCATGCACGGTAGTTTTTCCTAGGGCGTAATCCTTGGTCAACCCATGGATTTCAATAATGCTCATTGCACAATCCCTTCCAGTTTCCGTATTTATATCGAGACACGGTTTCAAAATCGATCATTTCAAACGCAGGTGCAAGAAAATTTTGCTGCCAAGGATAAAAATTGTCAAGCTGGCTCAATGCTCAGCTCAGAATTGTCAAATTGACGCAGTGGACTGCGGCATTATTTCATCAATCAAGTGATGAATTGCGGTATCGGCTTCTACTTGGTTTTCCCAAATCGTGGTATGTAATTCGCTTATCAATCAAGGTAGGGTTATGGAACCACTTGTAACAATACCGAAAGGAGGGTAACCGTATGATTTCGGCAGCCAAGTATCCCTTGAGGAAGTCAAAATTTGAAACAGAGGTTGTTTCAGTTTACATGAAGGATATTAAACATTCCGTTAAACTGACGACCCAGGAAGAAAACACTCTTGCATTGAGAATCCATGCGGGTGACAAACATGCCCTCAAGATTTTAGTTGAAGCGAACCTAAAATTTGTGGTGGCGGTATGCCAAAATTATAGAAACCAAGGTCTCCCCCTAGGAGATTTGATCAATGAAGGAAATTTGGGTTTGATAAGGGCCGCTTTGCGGTTTGAAGGTTCCAAGGAGACCCGCTTTATTTCTTATGCAGTTTGGTGGATTCGCCAAGGAATACTTGAGGCCTTGGCGAGCCAATCCAGATCCATGCGGATTCCAGCATCTTTTACCATGGGCATCCACAAAATAAACAATGCCACGCGTACCTTATTCCAAAAGTTAGGCCGCGAACCTACCGTTGAGGAGTTGGAATTGGAAACAGGGATGGATGCGAATCGTATCCGCGATTGCAGGCTATTGTCTCAACCCACCGTATCCTTAAATTACTCAGCCGAAGGTGAAGGCGGTTCCGAATTCCAGGATTCCATGGCAGATTGTTCTCAACCCGATGTGGAAATGCAAATGGATATTAAGCAGACCCGAAATGTTTTAGCGGGCTTATTATCGAGACTGAACCTAAGAGAGAGGGAAGTGCTTCGTTTATACTTTGGTATAGACTCGGGTGTTTCCAATAGCTTGGGGGAAATCGCAAATCGCTATGGCCTCTGCCGTGAGCGAGTCCGGCAAATAAAGAAAAGAGGACTGACCAATCTGAGAAGATTCATAAAATCAAGCGAAGTAAAAGCATCTTTAGTCAATGGAGCACAGTTATGAAGATCCGAAAAGTATGGTTTGTTTTGATTTTGCTAACCAGCATCGCATGGGTCCATGGGCAGTCGCCGTCAGCTAAAACCCAGAAAATCGATAGCTTGAAGGCCTTTCAGATTGTCATTGGTGCAGAAATGAAACAAAACAATCGGGTTATGGTTTTGAAAAATAGGCGTCTTTCGGATTCTTTAATGGACCAGGCCAGTCACGTCCAAAAAAATAAATTTGAAGGATTCCTATCCGACACCAACATTGCTCACGAAGTCAAGTCCCAGGAGGAATTTGTCCGATATTGGAAAAAACTCGAAGCTGAAAATGGGATTAAGGCGCTTAAAGATCAATATTCCCGGGCCGATATTGATAAATCTCTGATTCCTAAAAAGTATCTTTTCGACTCTTCCGTGGTCGTGTATCCTGGCGTCATTATTCTCAGAAATAGAATACTCCTTCATCCACATTAAAGAGGGCTTTCAGGAAGACCATGCGAAACACAAACCGATATTGCGACAAAATTACAACTAAATTGATTTATTCGTGGAAAAGGATTAATGGAATCCAATTCTGAAGAGGGATAGGCAAGTCGGACCGAATAAAGAATTTACCTAAAGGAGCAGCCTTATGAAAATACTAATTGGATATGATGGATCTGCGGATGCAGACGAAGCACTCGCGGACTTGGATTTGGCAGCATTACCTGATAAAGCCCATGTTATTGTGCTAACTGTGGCTGCGCCATGGCCATTTTTTAGTGTGAATGAAGCCGGAGTGACGGCTGTTGCGGACATGCTGGCCTTTGAGAAGCAGGCTCGCGAAAATGCCGAAATTATTGCAAGCCGAGGCAGAAATCATTTGGAACCCCGTTTTCCGGAATGGAAAGTGCAGTCCGAAGTGGTTCTGGATTTTCCTGCCCAAGGTATTCTCGCCAAGGCGGAAGCGTGGAAGCCGGATTTGATTGTCATGGCTTCCCACGGTCACACGGCTTGGCGGCGCCTATTTCTTGGAAGTGTTTCGACCAATGTCATCAACCATGCCCACACAACAGTTAGGATAAACAGGGCAAGGATTAGAGCTGCGGGTAGCCCATTGGAAATAATCGTTGGCATGGACGGAAGTCCCAATGCGGATTACCTGCTAAAACAGCTTCAATCCAGAAATTGGCCGCCGAATACCCTAATGAGATTGACATCGGTTTTTGACCAAGGTATTGATCTCAAGAAAGTGCGGAATGCCAAAGAGGAATTGGGAATAGGCCAATTTCAAACTGAATGGGCTTCCTGGATGCTGAATAAATTGTCCGTTGAAGCCGCTAGGTTTAAAGCGATTGGGCTAAAGGTGGTTGTTGAAACATATGATGGAGATCCTCGTCACGTTTTACTGAATAGAATAGTGGAAACCCATGCGGATTGCCTGTTTTTAGGATCGCATGGAAACGGTGCATTGCAAAGGTTTTTTTTAGGTAGCGTCTCATCCTCTCTGGCCAGCCACGCTCCATGTACGGTGGAAATTGTACGCAAGAAAAGCACAGATTAGGCTTTGGATTTCCAACTTAATTTGTGATTAGGCTAAAATCGATTGGCTCGGATAGCTGTACGGTAGTATATTAATAATCGTTACAGAATATACTTGAATATGGCAGGGTGATGGAAATGAGTCGGGCAGTTCTTATCGTTGAGGATGAAGAGCACATCCTTAGGTATACCGAAATCGTTTTAAAGCGAGAAGGGTACACTGTTCTGACAGCGTGCCATAGCGATGAAGCATTGATTCTGCTAGACGGTTATACTGGGGTGGTTGATTTGTTAATTACTGACGTACAAATGGACCCTTTCATGGATGGCTGCGAATTGGCCAAATGTGTACGCCTAATGCGTCCGGAAACCAAAGTGATGTATATTTCTGGTTTTTCAGTCAATCCAATGGTCAATAAAGAGGTACAAGAGGGCCGTGCAGTTTTTCTCATGAAGCCATTTCAAACTGTTGATTTGTTGACAGGTGTTCTAGCCGCTCTTTCTTGCTCCCATCATTCAGTTTAACTCCACCGCCAATTGGGCAATAACTTTTGGCACGACCCGGGATAGCACATCCATGGAGTAGCCGCCTTCCAGAAAAAGACCCATTCGATCCTGACAGTATTGATGCGAAGCTTGTAAAAGCAATTGAATGCACTGGGAATAGTGTTCGTCCTGCAAGTCCATTAGTCCAAAGGGATCTTGAATATGGGCGTCAAAACCGGCGCTGACAAGTAAAAAATCCGGATGGCTTTTTTCTGCGGCGACCGCGAGATGCTCGCGGAATTTTTTAATCCAACCTTCACCTGAAGTATGCAGATCGAGAGGGATATTCAGTCTGGATTCAGGATTCTCTTTTCCACCTGTATCCTGTTCCCAACCCGTACCGGGATAGACATGCGCTGGCGTACCATGCAGGGAGAAATAAAATACCTTGTCATCTTCTCTATAAATGGAGTCGATTCCATTGCCGTGGTGCACATCGAAATCGACAATGAGAAACCGGGCCATGGGCTGACTGAGTCGAATCTTTTCAATGGCTAATGCCACGTGATTGATAAAGCAGAATCCTTCAGAATTTTCTTTTCCGGCATGATGCCCGGGTGGACGGGTTAAGCAAAAACAACTTCCACCATTCACAAGATGTTTGGCTGCTGCCAGGGACATGCCACCGGAGGCGAGAATGGCGTCCAAACTGAATTCGGAGAGGGGGTTGTCTCTAGACATAAAATGTGATTCGGATTTTAAACAGGCTTCTTCTAAATACAACAAGTAGTTTTTTGCGTGGACGATATTGAGGTCCATCAATTTCGCTGGCGCTGGAATTTCGACATCCAATGGCAGTTGGGCATCAAGTTGTAGTAGGCCTCGCAAAATGGCTTCCAAGCGAGCAATGCTTTCCGGATGCATTTTTCCAGGATCATGTAAAAGACAATTCGGGTGACCAAGCAGACGAAAATGCCGATTTTTTATGGGAAACCGTTTGCTTAGTTCGGCGAACATTTCGTCAAATCCAAAGTAAAATAGCTCTCCATCACATCATCCGTTTCTTTTTTATCGAATTGGAACTTAGTAAATATTTTGATCATGGGATAATTGTCATTTCTGACAAACGCGAAGAGTTGCAGGATATTCCTTTGTTTTGCAGTCGCAATGAGCTGTTCCAATATGATTGAGGCCATTCCCAATTTCCGTTTGGTTTCCCGAACGATAAAAGCGACTTCGGCGCGATTTTCCTTTTGCTCCAAATAGTAGCGGCCTACGGCATGGATGATTTCCCGAGGGCCCTGCCTCTCCACGATGCATAAAGCCAAATCCATATTTTGGTCCACATTAACAAGTTTATAGGCCGTTTCCCGAGGCATTTTATTGATTATGGATCGATATCTTTGATAAATCGATTCCTGGTTATGGGAATAAAAAAACTCTTGCAGCCGCCTCTCGTCTGAAGGGCCAAGGGCCCGCAACAAATAGACGCCATCGTTTAATTTCAATTTTTGAACTTCAAATTTGTTTATCTCGGATGTTTGCGAATATTTTTGTTCTTGGTACGCGGGTACCCAAGCCTGATCGCGTACCTGTTTCAACAACTGCTCCCGAAATTTGGGATGAGCGATTTGAATCATTTCCAGGGCTCGTTCCCGAATGCTTCTGCCTCTTAAAGTGGCGATGCCGTATTCCGTAACTACGTAATGGATATCGCCACGGGAAGTCACCACTCCAGATCCTTCCGTTAAACACGGGACGATTTTAGAAATGGTATCATTTTTACAGGTTGAGGCCAGTGCAATGATAGGCGTGCCATTTAGGCATTGTGCTGCCCCCCGAATAAAATCAACCTGACCGCCTATTCCGCTGTAGAATCGAAAACCTACCGAATCTGAAACAACCTGTCCAGTCAGATCCACTTCCAGTGCGCTGTTTATGGCCACCATCTTATTATTCTGGGCGATGACTAATGGAGAATTGACATATTCACTTGGATGAAATTCTATATGCGGGTTGTTGTCGACAAAATCGTAAAGTTTTTTTGATCCCATGCAAAATGAAGTGATGGTCAAGTTGGGGTGGATAGATTTTTTGGAATTGGTAATAACGCCTTTTTCAAAAAGGTCTAATACTCCGTCGCTGAACATTTCCGTATGGATACCCAAATCTTTATGGTCGTGTAAAAATGTCAAGACAGCATCCGGTATTTTTCCTATTCCCATTTGCAGGGTGCTGCCGTCTTCTATCAAGAGCGAAACGAACTTCCCGATCTTCATGGTAACGGCATCTAAGACAGGGCGTGGAAGTTCTGGTAGGGGTTCCGCTATTTCAACCATAGCGGTCATTTTACTCACGTGAATAAAACTTTTTCCCATGGTTCTGGGCATTTTTGGGTTTACCTGGGCAATCACGTATTTTGCCGATCGCGTAGCTGCCGAAACAACATCTACCGATACCCCTAAGGAACAATAGCCGTGAATATCGGGTGGACATACTGAGATAATGGCTACGTCAATCGGCAGAGTATGATCGAGAAAAAGTCTGGGTATTTCAGATAAAAAGCACGGCGTGTAGTCGGACAGTCCCTTTGCCACCATTTTTCTGCTTTGCTCGCCTAAGAATAAGGAATTGACCTTGAAATTTTTACAATGCTCTTCTGTTATCCAGGGGGAGCCTCCCAGGGTTAATATATGCATCAGTTCGATATCGATAAAATGGTGGGCATATTCCAAAAAATTATTCATAAGGCCAGTTGGACACGCCGCGCCAGATCCAACGAATACTCTGCATCCTGGCGTTACCCATTGCTTCCACTCTTGTTCAGTGAAATGTGATTTCATCTGCATAATTCCTCTGTCTATTTCTTATTGGATATTTTAATATAGGATTCTGGAGGTTATAGTATCCCATTTGATGTCAATCGCGCGCAATGTTTGGAATGAGCTGAATGGTTTTTCAACTGGTTTCGTCTTCAAAAAATCGTTTATTTAATTGGCAAGTGCGACTTTATCGTCGAAGAGTCTTTTAGATTTATGGTCTAGTACTAGCCTTAGAAAGCATTGGATAAAATGACAGCGAGTATACATACGGATAATTGGCACACCTCGGACATCTCAAAAATCGTTTTAGAGTTAGAATCCAATTTGGACCAGGGCTTAATGGATTCTTCTGCTGAAGCCAGGCTCGCGGCTGAAGGTCCGAACACCTTGCCTGAGCCACCCGGCACAAAAATCTGGAAACTATTTCTGTCCCAATTCAACAATCTGGTCATTTGGGTGCTGTTGGTAGCCGGAATCGTATCCGGTATAATGGGTGAAGCCATCGATGCTATTGCCATTTTGACTATAGTTTTGCTGAACGGGATTATTGGGTTTTTCCAAGAATACCATGCGGAACAATCCATCGCCGCGCTTCGGAAAATGACTGCGCCCTTGGCCAAGGTGCTTAGGTCTGGACAGGTCCGGTCTATTCCCGCCGGATCTCTTGTGCGCGGAGATGTGGTTGAGCTCGAAGCCGGTGATTTGGTTCCCGCCGATGCCCGGCTTACGGAAGTTTTTGGATTGCGCTGTCTGGAGGCCGCTTTAACGGGTGAATCGGAGTCGGTACTCAAGGTATCCGATAGGTTACCTACCGGGGACATATGCTTGGGAGATCGTCTCAACATGATTTACATGGGTACCAGTATCGCCAGTGGTGCTGGAAAGGCCATAGTAGTCCGTACGGGTGTTGGAACCGAAATCGGAAAAATTGCCAGCCTTCTGGAATCCGAAGGAATGGAATCGGAAACTCCCTTACAAAAACGCATGGATGCCCTCAGTAAAACGTTGGTCTGGGTATGCTTAGGGATCGTTACCATTCTTTTTTTGATAGGACTTCTTAGGGGACTGGACCTTTTCCAACAATTCATGACAGCGGTTAGCTTGGCCGTAGCTGCTGCACCGGAAGGATTGCCAGCCATAGTTACCGTTGCCTTGGCTCTGGGCGTGCGGCGCATGGCTAAGCGGAAAGCTTTGGTGCGGCGCTTGCCGTCCGTGGAAACGTTGGGTTCCGCCACTGTCATTTGCACGGATAAGACCGGTACTTTAACGGCTGGTGAAATGACGGTAAAGGAATTTTATGTTGATGGCGAAACTTTTATCGTAGGGGGAAGTGGTTTAGAGCCGGTGGGTACTGTGCTGAATAATGAAATGCCCACGCTGCCAGAGCAAACCGAACTTTTACGCAATTTGGCATTGGCGCAAGCAGCAACCATTACGGCCAGCCTCTATGCGGAGAATGGCCAGTGGAAGGTTGCCGGTGATCCTACGGAAGGAGCCCTGATTGCCGCTGGGAGAAAGCTTGGGTTGAGTCCTCAGGATCAATCGAAATCCGAAATGATTTTTTCCTTTCCTTTTGACTCGGATCGGAAAAGAGCCAGCGCCATTCAGAAATGGAAAAATGATTCCGCTCGCATCCACGTCAATGGCGCGCCTGATGTATTGCTCGATTTGTGCACGCGGGTTCATTCTAAAAACGGTATACGCGTTTTGGAAGAAGCGGAAAGAGATTCCATCTTAAAGGCGAATCTGGAAATGGCTGGAAGAGGGCTTCGGGTGCTTGGCACAGCCTACCGCGATGATGCATTACCAAAAGGACAAACGCCTAAAGTAGAAGATGTCGAGAAGGATCTGGTTTTCTTGGGCTTGACAGGAATGTATGATCCACCCAGGCCGGAGGCGAAAAAGGCCGTGGCTACATGCCTTGAAGCGGGAATACGGGTAGTGATGATTACCGGAGATCATCCATCAACCGCCTTGGCTATTGCGAAAGAACTGGGTATCGCGAAAAAGGATGATGAGACTTTAACCGGTTCGCAAATGGATGGTATGGATGATGCTTCGCTTCAGGAACGAGTGGTAAAAGTTTCCGTTTTTGCCCGGGTAACGGCCGCGCACAAGCTTCGCGTTATAAATGCTTGGAAAGGCCTAGGGGCTATTGTTGCCATGACCGGTGACGGCGTGAACGATGCTCCGGCGCTCAAAGGCGCCCATATCGGCATTGCCATGGGGCGCAGTGGTACTGAGGTAACCAAGCAAGCTTCCGATATGATTATTGCCGATGACAATTTTGCGACTATCGTGGCAGCCGTTGAAGAAGGGCGGGGTATTTATCAAAACATTCGAAACACGCTCCAATTTCTTTTGGCGGGTAATGCGGGCGAACTTTTATTCATGACGGCTTCGATAATTATTGGACTGCCACTTCCCCTGCTGCCAATTCACCTGCTCTGGATCAATTTGGTTACGGATGGTCTGCCGGCTTTATGCTTAGCTTCGGAAAGAATCGATCCGGATGTCATGAAAAAGAAACCCAGGACTCAATCTGAAATTCTATCCGATCGAAACTTTTTATTTTCGCTTTTATTAACTGGATTTTTGACGGCTGGGGTGTCTCTGGCCGCCTTTGTTTGGGGCCTAAAAACATATGGCTTGGAAGTGGCGCGGGCTTTGGCGTTCACGGCTTTGGTTTTGGCTGAGTTGCTACGCTCGTTAGGAGCTAGAAGTGAAACCAGGCTTTTCCTTACATTGGATCCCCGCGGTAATCCGCTGCTTCTGCTGGTAGTTGGCTTTTCCATAGTGTTGCAAGTATTCCTGCATCAGAACGAAACTTTGAGCCGACTGCTGAAAATCATGCCCTTATCTGGAGTTCAATGGCTTGTCCTTTCCGGACTTGCCATACTGCCGCTCCTTGTATTGGAATGCCTTAAGTTACTCAAGCATGTCTATGGAAAGCAGCAAAAGGATCGGGTTGCACAAAAAGGCTAAAAATATATAACCTCAATCTGGCAAGGCGTATACATC
>JAYUHW010000444.1:0-17117 GCA_043766615.1 Fibrobacteria bacterium
AGAATCTAAATAAATAATTGTGCCTTCCTTTTGGTGTACTATACCTAATCCTTTGCGTCTCACCTTAAAACAGAAATCCAAGTCCGCATAGAAAATTGGTCCGACCGTGGAAAACCCTTCTAATTCATTGAACAAACCACGCCTAATCATCATTCCAGGCGCTAAAACTGCGGGAAGTTCCTTTACAAAATCACGATTCTCTATTTTCCGATTTGTTGATATGGGTAATAAAATAGGTTGCGCATCAGGCGTAAAAACAATACCTGAACTTAAAATCCGTCCATCCGAAGAGCTAAGTTGAGGGCTGACTAAACCCACGCGTACATCATTGAAGAGAACAATCATTTTTTCAACAGTTTTTGGTTGGAAAACGGAATTCCCATCCATGAAAATTAAATATTCCGCATTTGCAATGGATGCCCCACGGTTTCTAGCCCGAGCAAAGCCTATGGGCCTTTCACATCGAACAAAATGTAACCAACTATATTCCTTCATGGCATCAACCAATAAATCTACCGTGCCATCAGTTGATGCGTCATCGACAACAATAACTTCAATAGGAAACAAACCAAAAAGTGATTTGTCGATTGAATCTAGACATTCTCGTGTCAATCTTAAATTATTGTTGACCGTTATGACGATGGAAATGGAATTTCTGGAATGTATAGTATCCCGATCGGTTTCTATCGCCTCGGTTGAATTCCAATCATTTGGACGCATGATCCGCTGGATTTTTAAAACAAACTGAATAGTGGTGGCTTGGTTTATAAAAACTCGTGGATCTACTTTCATTGCTTGCAGCAATGGAAAAAATACATTTTGTAACTCTATTTCCGTAAACCAACGTTCTTCATCGATCGCTTCGAATCCACAATCCCTTAGAAATATTTTAAAGTTCGACATCGTAAAAAAACGGAGGTGGGTACGATCCATCAGTCCAGTTTCTGTATAATTCCACTCGCCCCGGATAAGGTTGGAGATTACGGACCAATGACCTACGTTAGGAATACAGCATACCACGTTACCCCCCGAAGAGAGAAAGGCGGTAGCCTTTTGGAAAACAGATGCAGGATCAACCAAATGTTCCAGTACATCGGCAAAAATTATACAATCGAAATGTTCTCCTGCCAATTTGGTCCAATCGAAATGCTCCACATCTGAAACAAATACCCTATCCAATTCTTTTTTGGCAATGTCCGCGGCTTCTTGAAAAAGTTCAATCCCGATATAGTATACATTCGAATTTCGCTTCTTAATCGCGGCACCAAGCTTTCCCTTGGCACAGCCAACTTCTAGAATGCGAATTGAAGCGAGCGGAACCAATTTTAGAACCAATGGGTTTAAGCCTTCGTAATAATCCAACGGTACCTGATCAGGTTTCACTGAGAATGGATTTTCCATTTGTAACGCGTCAATCCTTCTTCAAGACATATATGGTATACATGCTGAAAAGTGATGGGAAAAGTCGACCCATTGCATAGAACATTGAGGTTAACAATCGCAGTTTGCCTGCCTGATCCTGCAAATCACGTAGAATGGATTGAGGCCGTTCCACTTTCGCCTCACTCTCAACGCTCCCAAAAACACGATTGTACTTATTGAAACTAAGATACCTTACGCTTTCAAGAATTCCATACCAATGCCCGGTGTCCAATTTCTCTTCAATGCGAAGTCCAACTTTTTTAGATAACGCTGCAATTTCACCGTGCGAGAAGTGAACACCCATAAAATCTGTTGGCAGATTTTGTTTGAAAAGCGTTCCCAGAAATCTGGAGAACCTGATGGATTGTTTAAGCATCCAACTGTCATTCCAAACGATTAAAACAAGGATACCGTCTTTATTTAAAATTCTTTTTACCTCGCTGAGAAGAGTGATTTGATCTTCTTCTTTGCGGTACAAAATCAATACGCTCGATAAAATAGTTAGATCAAATGTTCCAGATTCAAAAGAAGTATTGAAGGCGTCTTCCACATGAAATTTGATATTCGGATATTGCGATCTCGCCTTTTCCACAGTTACTTCAGCATAATCCAATCCATGAAATTCCATGGTTGGAAATACGTTAGCAAGTGGAAGATTAACACCATTTCCACAGCCAATATCCAGCACCATTTTCGGTTGTTTTCTTAAGGTGATATTTAAAAGGTGACCAAAAATGTCCATAAACCGATTTTTAACCAGCAAATCATAACCCGTAAAGGAACCACCGAACTCGCGAGTATTGGAAAAGTTTTTATAAAATGTTTTATGATCCTCAATGGCTTTTCCAGCATTGTACTGCTTATAATAATTATAGGTTATGAACAATTTAACCCCAGTCTTTCGCCAAAATGCATACACAGTAATCGCCAATTCTTTTGAAGCGATTCCCAATTAATATATTTTGCATAAATTCTTCCATCGCACAAATTTTACGGTAAAATGGGAAAAAACTGTTCCTCCTATGCACAAATTTTCCGGGAAAAAAGATATATGTGAGAATATCGATTATATATAAATTGGTCCATTCTGTATAAAATATTTTCCAATTGAACCCTGCTTTCCCGGCCGCAGTGGCCAGTGATTTTTTGTTGAATACATTCAGATCCGCCTTCCATAAAATATGACAATGCCGCCCTTGATAAAGCGTCATAGCCAGGGAATCAGAATGTGGAGTATTGATATAGAGGATGCCGCCAGGCTTGAGCAAACGTATAGCTTCCTTGAATAGATGCAGAGGATTCTTTAAACCGTATAGCAATTGATTAAATGTGATTACATCATAGAGGATGTCCGTGGGCAATTCCTCAATCGGACAGGTGTGTATAGTGAAACCTTTTGCTCTGGCAATTCCGGCTGTCCGGTCGTTTATCTCTAGACCTTCAACCGAATAGAAGTGAGCTGCATCCTGCAAAAAATCGCCATTTGAACACCCAACATCCAGTAGTCGGCCTTGATTTTTAATTGGAAAAATGTCTCTCAAAATCCGGTGTCTAAGCGGGTCCGGCTTCGGACGCATATTGACCAATGACTTAGATACAACCAAGGACCAATACTCCTTATTTTCAGGATCGTCGTCCGTAAACCCTTCACTGACCAATTCGTCTTTTAAGCAGGGATTCATATAAAGCAATGAGCAATTCGAACACTTTGCATATGTGAAACAACCATTGGTAATCGTTCCTGATCCATTTGAGTTGCCGCAAACAGGGCAATTCCTGGCCATCAAATAAATTCCAGGATGTTTATGCTCCTCACTGACAATCGCTGCAGCAGCTTTACGATCTGCTGCCAGCAAGGCTCGAAATTGACTGTCCAGCTCGCGCTCGCTTTGCTTCATCGCAATTGACTCCTAATTATTTGAACTACTAAACTGGCCGCACCCTGATGCTTACCGAATTTTTCCTGTTTTTTTAAATGTTTGGCAAGCTTGGCTGCCGTAGTCAATCCGATTAAAACCTCAGCTAATTTTTTTGCACTTCGAATGGTTGGAATCAATTTTCTTTTCGCAATGATACAGGAGTTTTCCTCACTACCTGGTTTTCCAGGAGCATAGCATACAGCCGGAACGCCACGCAGCGCAGCTTTGACTAAGACTATGGTACCCATGCCCAAGGCCACGTCACAATGGCTCATGGCCCTGAGCGCGTCAATTTTTTTGGAAAGAATAACGACTCCAGATGGCAGTTTTCCAAGTGCTTTCAAAAAAGAGCTTCTAGATTCCTTAGGATGAAGCTTGATCGCCAGCCTTACCGGACGATTTAATCGCTTTTCCATTTTAGGAATGAGGCCAATCAAATCGGACGCTACGCGGAACTCATCGTAACCAAGTGAATCTCCCCAAAAATTTCGGAGGGGCTGGCTAAAGTGGCACAATCTTAAAACACGTTGTCCAGATTTTTTGGCCATTTTCCTTTCCAAAATGACGCCGACAGATTCCAGTCCAGGATGTCCCGTAACAACTAAAATGCTTTTTGGGAATCCTTCCGCAACCATATCATTGAGGGCGCCCCGGTCCATGACGGCAATCCGGTTTGGCAGGTCGACTATTTTTCTACTACCGGGATTTTGAAAACGCATGGCATAATTTTGCCAACTATCCATTACCGCCACTACAGGAACCGCTTTACTCTTAGCCCATCGGCGCAAACGCATTTCAGTTGGATCCTTTTCCGGAAGACTAGACGCGGATAGTAGCATCGCTGCCGGATTCCATTCGCTACATTTCTTTTCAATGTCTTTCCAACTCCATCCGGAACAATCTGTCGACCTTGATCCTTGTTTGCGAAAAATAGAGATGGCTAATTTTTTGGCCAATACTTTTGTTTTCCATTCCTTAGGTAACCGTGCGAGCACAGGCGCTACTGCTTCTGCCCCGCCTGGGTCACCTGAATAAATTAGGATACGCATTATTCTGCTTGGGGGATTCAAATCGATTTTAGAGTTCATGAACATGGTCCGCAATTTTGGAGAAGGCATCGGCTATATCGTCCATGTCTGCAATTGCCAATGGCGGGTAAATGAGGTGGAGCACAACCATTTCTTCATTGTATAGACGCTCGACAACTGGAGAGGATTCCGGTCCATATGTTATTGACGCACGGGAATGTGCGGAGGAAAATGGCATTCCCTTTGGAAAAAGTTTTTTTTGTTGGAACACGGGCTCGTAGTACAGAGGCTTGACATAACCACCTGTAAAGCGGAAAGCGGGTATGCCTTCAGCGTTCAAGGCTTCCAAAAAGCGTTCCCGACTCACCCCTACCTTGGCCGCATCGTAACGCACAGGAAATAGGTAATAGACATGATCGCATCCAGGACGCACTGCAGGCGGTGTGATACCGGGTATTTTGGAAAGTTTGTCGGAAAGGTATTCACACAATTCGCGACGTTGTGCATTAAGCCCATCCAGTTTCTTCATTTGTTCTACGGCGATGGCCGCTTCTATTTCTCCCATCCTGTAATTTTGACCAAGCATATTGGTGATGTCGACTCCAGGCATGTCCGCCACTACCGCTTCAGCATGATTGCGGATCAACCTCAACTTCAAAGCGATTGCATCGTCATTGGTAACTGCGATGCCACCCTCTCCGGATTGAATGATTTTATGGCAGTTCAGACTGTAAACGCCCACGTCCGCTAACGTGCCCGCGAAGTCCTTTCCATGGCGAGCACCTGCGCAATGTGCGCTATCCGAAATAATCTTAAGTCCATGGGTATCGGCCAGGGAACGCAACGCATGCATGTCGGCGCTTTGACCAAATGTATCGACACTTAGAATCGCCCTTGTTTTGGGCGTTATGTTTGCGGCTACGCTTTTAGGATCCAAGCAGAAATAATCGGGTTCCAAATCCGCGAACACAGGCAAGGCTTGATACATGAACGGCGCAGTTGCGGAAACGCACATAGAGTAAGGGGAAACCACGACTTCGTCACCCACACCTAGCCCTACCGCTCCAACCGCGGCATACAAACACGATGTTGCCGAATTCATAGTTACTGCGTGCTTTACCTGGAATTTATCCTGGACAATCTCCTCCAACTCTCGGACTTTTTTCCCACCCAAAAATTTATCACCGGCTTTGCCCAGGAAATCAGAAAGCAATCCACCATCCATCACTTCCATGACGGCTTTTTTCTCTTCACTTCCGATGGTATTGTACCGAGGAAATCCCTTTGTACGTATGGGCGTTCCACCCTTCAAGGCCAATTTCGACATGCCTATTCCTTTCCTTCCAGGGGAAGCCTAACTCGCCTTCCACCATTCCGACTCGAATCCAGCAAGGCTTCTGCAATGCGTATATCCCAGGCCGCAGCCTTCGCCTGGGAGGTGAGAGTCTTGCCACTGTCTAAAGCAGTAGCCACGCTGTCCAGTGTAGCCAGCAACGTCCGATCCATTCGACTTTCGGGAAGCTTCACGTGGTCATTAGGAACCAATTCCCGTACACCTGGATAACGGCTATACGGTGCCGTCTTGTATGCCTCTAGACGAAATCCATTGTCCTTAAGAATCAACCGACCACGGCTACCCATGAAATCGATTTCGAAAAGACTGTGTCCATATCCGCCTTTGTCCGCGGCGAACAGATTCGCAACAATCCCATCTTCGAAAATCAGGCGTCCGTCCAATGGTGGATTCAGGAGTCGACGGGAACTTAGAGGATCCAATGCCTGCACAGCGCGAATCGGTTTGTCCATAAGGTAGCGCAAGGTGGAAATCAATGTGGTGCCGTTGTGCATGAGCCCACGGACATAGAATCCCGATACGCATTGAATGTTGCCCAGAAACCCACGAGCAATTAGGGTTCTAACTTTGGTATGAAGTGGATCCCAGAGTCGAGTATAGTTCACAATCAAGGAGACCTTGCGCTTTCGGCACGCCGCAACCGTAGCCGCCGCTTCCGCATAGTTCAGCGCGATTGGTTTTTCCAACAGAATGGCTTTGGCATTTGTGTATTTCAAACAATTATCCACGACTTCTCGATGCAATTTATCTGGTACGCAAACACTAACGATTTCCGGATCAGAAGTGCGCAACAGAGTTCGATACTCAACCTGGAATTTGGGTATGTGCCAGAGTTTGCAAAAACGCTTCAATCGTCGGGCGTCTGAATCAGCTGCCGCCACTAAGCGAAATCGGGCGTGCTTGCCATATGCACCGGCATGGGTAAAAACGTGTTTTCCACCATTTTTTTCGTCGTAACCTCCGGCAATCTGACCGCAACCCACGATTATTGCGTTATAGATTTTCTTCATCTGGTTTCAAACCTTGATATGCGGAGCGGATCGCTGTTTACAATCACGGTTTATTGCGGCTATCTCTGGATGTGCGTCAAGCCAGTCGATAACATCCTTAGTCTTAAAGGCACGATTTTTTGGCAGCAAAGCTGCGTAAGCCAGTTTCGTAAGTTCTAAATCTTCAGGATAGTCCAAAGTCAAACGGTAGTGGGGACGATGCAGTTCAGCAGGTGCCACTCTATTCATAAGTCGATACCGTGCATGATTTTCCCATAGGTACCGAGTTACATCCTCCCGTTGATTAGGCTCACTTGCAAATTCATTGGCCTCTGCCAAAGCTCGTATTGGCATTACATAAGCTTGTACACCTAAAGGGTAAGTCAACTCCAAACAATTGGTAACCAAATCCCATTCTGGATTGTCGAGATAACAATCCACCAATTCGTCCGCTAATTCCCAATCCACAAAAGGCGAATCACCACCAAATTCCACAATCACATCTGCTGCTGCGTTTTTTGCGGCCAGGTAAACGCGATTGAGAACGTCCTCTTCACTTCCCCGGTAGCATCTTACGCCCAATTTGCTCGCCAAAATTTCCAGTGGGTCATCGGCGGGATTTATACTTGTGGCGATGACGACACCGGAGATGCGTTTGCTTCGACAGATGCGCTCGATAATCCATTCGAGTACAGGTTTTCCATGGAGGTCCATCAAGCATTTACCGGGAAGGCGGGTAGAGCCCATCCTCACTTCCACCGTGGCGATAATTTTTAATTCCGGCATTTTCATTCCAGCCATCTCACGACCTGAAATCCTTCGGCACGCGGGACGCCAGCCTGAAGGCCGAAATATTCCGATTTTGCCGCTGCGAATCGTTCCCAGGACTCACCTGCTCTGGCATGCTCAGATTTAAAAGTCCGCAGCAATTCGATCTTGCCCGAATACGTATCGGTAATGTCCACAAAGTACCTGGCATCGAACGACCCTTCTCCCGCATACCAATTACTCTCATACATAAGTACGCGGGGTACGCGACGCGCACAATGGAGCGTCGCCAGCGCCAACTGTCGGTGATCATGATGTGTGTCCTGACTCCAATGGGTCAGCAGTATGTCTGGCCGAATACGCGCGAAAAGGTCCACCAAGGTGGAGTTTAAACTTTCATTGAATTCGACCTCGAAAGTCGGAACCTCCCCTTGGATCAATTCGGCACCCATGAGCCGGGCACTGGCTTTTCCTTCCGCAACCGCTTGATCTTCATCTCGAATTTGTTTTCCCGCCGGATCCTGGTAGCCGGAAACCGTGGCCGTGAAAACTGTAATTCCATGCCCTTGTTGTTTCCATTTCAGGAGGCTTCCGCCACAACCCAATTCAACATCATCGAAATGGGCGCCTATTGCCAGGATTTTCATTGCGACAGTTTCTCCAAAACCCATGCCACAGGCACATCGTACCGGCCTGTGGACTCAAAATATTCGCGGTACATTTTCTCTGCAAAGGCAAACTCTTCAGGGTGGTCCACGGTTAAGGAAATATTCGGTGCGCGTTTTCCAATATCCGCTTTTAAAACGGCGTGCTTGAACTGCGAAAGGTTTTCCAAAATGAATTCATTTACATGCTCGCGATGATGGCTGGCATGGCCATTTTTCCAGCTGTTTTCCAATGCTGCGAAAGTGAAAATCTCTAAACCCACCCCTAGGGGAAATCCACTACCCTGTTCAGGAAAAGCATTGGCATAATCTGTACAATGCGATAGATGCATTTCGATTAAGGCATCTCCCGCTTCCGAATCCACGAAAGGATTGTCCGCCGTTGCCCTCACCACATGCGCATATTCCCGCTCCCTAGCGCATCGATAATATCGGTCTAATACGTCGGTCTCAGATCCCACGAAATAGGGTATCCCATTTTCTTCGAGAAAGTCAATCAGTACTCGGTCACCGAGCTCCGAACTCGTAGCCACGCATGTTTCCGCGACTTTTTCCATGCGACCCAATCGATCTAAAATCCATTGCAGCATGGGACGACCAAGTATAGGTTTCAAAACTTTTCCGGGTAACCTGGTTGAGCCCATGCGGGCTTGAAGGATAACGCCCACTTTTTCCACTTGTTTCAACATGTACGCAAGAATTCCTTGGCATCTGGACCCAGATTGAAAACCACATCAATGGAGGAGAGATGAGGAATAAATGTGCCATGCAATTGCGGATAATCGGGTGGCTGGAATGTCTGCCAAGCTACGGCAATTCCCTTTTCAGTAAATTGGCTTTCTTCCAAATAGGCGCGGCTACCCGTACCCGTCAAATACCGATTTCCACCCACCTGTTGTACCATTTCCACTAAGCGTGCCGTGCTCTTACCTTGAATATGCAGTTGGGAGCTGAACAATGGCCGGGGCTCCAAACCAAAGCATCCAAATAAAAATTCCAGAAAATCCATGTTGATTTCCATCAGCCTGGCATGACTTTTGGCATAAATGGCTTCAATTTGCGGGTAGTACATTGCAAAATATGGGGCCTTACGGTAATTCTCCTTCAGCAAGTTCAAATGCTTAACCTTCCAATCTTGCGGCTGGACCAGACGCACTTCCGAAATCGACTTGAACAAATCTTCACGGTTAACGGGAAGCGTAATCCAGGTTTTTCCCGCCGCATTTTTAATCTGATCCCGATGATGCCAACCATCCCGGATAAACTGGGCATCGTCCAGCACTATAAAAATATCCGTTTCCAAGAGGCGGTGAAAGAAACCCATATAGGGTATGAAATCCGGCTGATGGATGCACACCGTCTTCATGGAAATTGCGTATCCAGAATCGCCAACACCTTTTGAAGGCCCGATCCATTCATGACCCGTTTACCCGCTTCCGACATAGCTTTGCGCTGACCTGAATTCTGGAGAATCGAGCTAAAAACGGTGGAAAATTCCGGTTTGATCGCGTTCCGGAATCCTATGCCTATAGTGGTTCCGGACTTTTCCCAGAAGTGGATATTCTTGAGTTCGTGTGGTTCGCAAGCCACGGATAAAGATGGAATTCCTAGTGTGGCCAACTCATACAGGCAATTTCCTCCGCCGCAAAGAACCAAGTCACTGGCGTGGTACTCCTTAAATAAATCAGGAACACTTTTTTTCAACTCCACAGCAAAGTTCGATTCTGCGATTGCTGTGGCTAGCTCTGGAGATTCCAAGGTTCCCGGACCCAAAATAACCGTTACAGACAAATGCGGAAGTTGGATGCCATTTAGAGCCTTCATATAGGCGCCGGTCACACCGTGCGTGTCGGTACCTCCGAATCCCAGAACAATTCTTTCTGCTCGCTTAGCGATTAAATGAGGCCGTCCCCGGTACGTTTCGATCTCCTCCTGGAGTATCATAAATTCAGCGCCTTCGTACACTTTGGTGTCTGAACTATGTCCCGTGTACTCGCCCCAATGGAATACAAAAGCATTGATGACTAAATCAGCCAAGCGCATTCCCGCCCCTGTATCATCAAAATGGATCCATTTGGCTGGGCCTAAGCCCTTTAGCACGGCCATCTCCTCATCCTGCGTAGCCAGGACGTCCTGGAGAATCCAATCCGGTTTATAATTTTCGAATTCGGATACAAACGCAGTTACTAGTTCTTCTGGTTTAAATGTACTTACGGCTATACCAGTTTTTTCCAGCACTGTATTCGCAGCAGCATCTCGTAGGGTTAGGAAACGCAACTGGGCCCCCGAATCAGCGAGTCCTTTTGCCAATGCTTTCATGCGGAAAACATGTCCTAAACCAATGGCATGTGACCCGTCGACGCGAATTAAAATCCGCTTCCCGGCAATGCTCATGCGAAATGTTCCCAGCCGAGTAAGGTATTGGCAGGAATATCACTTGCAGCCGTCCTGCCAAGTATATCGGAGATACGGTGTGGATGCATGCCATTGCCGGGTCGTCTGACATCTATATCACCGGCAGCAATGGGCTCACCTTGACGAATGGCCCTTGAACTGAACAAAGATTTTCGTCCGGCTTCGCGCCATTTCTTTTCGGTTCCCAGCACGCGCTTGACTCCGCTTCCCATGGCCTTTGGTACCAAGCGCACCTGCTCCACCAGTTTTCGAAATGCAGCAGGATCGAGGGATGCTTGATGGTCCGGCATTTTAAGCGCATGGTCCGGCGTATAATGTTTTTCAATGATTACGGCTCCCATCTGGGTAGCCAGTACACTGGTGAATTCATCCGTGGTGTGATCGGACAAGCCAACTTGTAATCCAAATGCTGCACGCAAGGTTTCGATAGCTTTTAAATTTGCGTCTTCGGGCTTGGCTGGATAAGATGAAACGCAATGCAAAAGAATAAGTTGTGGGCATCCTTCCGCCAAAATGGATTCCACAGCGGCTTCGATTTCCCCCAAAGTGCTCATCCCAGTTGATACCAGCATGGGTTTGCGCTTTCCCGCGACATAGCGCAAGAAGGGAAGGTTGGTCAAATCGTCTGATCCTGTTTTATAAAGAGCGATACCCAGTTGCTCTAGCAGATCCACATCACTGGCATGGCTGGGAGTGGACAACCAGGCAACGTTTTCCCTCCGGCACCGTTCAATAAGTCGAAGGTGATCGTCCTTGCCAAGTTCATAGCGTTTAAAGAAATCGTATTGGCTGACTTTTTCACCATCTTCCATAGTGAAAAAGGATCCCGGGGTGGAAAGGGTTTCGGCTCGGTAGGTTTGGAATTTGACCATATCCGCCCCGGCTTGTTTAGACCCAGTCACCATGCCTTCCATGATCTCCATGGATGCGTATTTAGCGCCCAGTTCAGAAATGATGAGAGGTTTAGGAAAGGATTGCAGGATGTCCATAGGCTTCTCCGTAAGCCAAATTGTATGATTTCACGGAGTAGGAATGCAACTGAGGGTGGAATTAAGCCTGGTAGGTCTTATGTTCCTTTTGATAGACTTCGGATAAAACTTCGGGACCACCCACGTATTTGTCCGCTTGCACGCTATGACCGGCAATCGGAACCTCCTGGGCGAATGTCTTTAGCGGCAGATAACAATTCGCGCAGGCTGAAATTTCTTTCGCGCCCTTGCAGCGGGAATGGATCTCGCGGATCTTGGTCATTTTTTGTCCATGCCAGACTTCATGTACACTTTGTGTGTTCATGTCACCAATGATGCTGGTTCCGGCCTCGTCATTGGAACACATCATTACCAAGCCATCCGCGCCAATTACCAAGCGTTGGTAGATTTGCGGACATTGAAAGGACTCTTCTTTGGGTAACTTGGAAGTGTCTCCCATATACCCGCCAATCAAGGGATTGGAACTGACCATATCCGTAATAGGGGCAAAGGTATTGTAAAAGGCTACCGGATCCGCTTCGATGGCGGGAAAAATGCTCTGCACCTTTATAACTGGCTTGACTCTGCCCCATTCCTTTTTGATTCGCGAATAAGCTTTGATTTTTTCCAATTCCCTTAAAAATTTGCCTGGGCGTCGGATTTTTTCGTAGGTCTCACCCAATCCGTCAAAGGAAATCGTAATCCAATCCATGCCCGCTTCCATCAATTCAATGAACATTTCCTCATTCAACTTTATGCCATTGGTAAGAGTGGAAACTTCTTTGATTCCTTTGCGCTTTGCGTAGACGACGCAATCCAGAAAACGTTTATGCAGCATGGGCTCGCCACGCAAGCTCAGCCGAATTGAATACACCCCCCCCGCTGCGCATTCATCCACGATCTTTTTGAAAAGATTAAAGTCCATCAACTTCTGGTTGACCTTTTCCTTGAATTCTTCGGTGACGGTATAGCACATGGGGCATTTCAAGTTGCATACCGAGGACAGCTCTATGTCAACATGCAGCGGAAAGTCCGCTAGAATACGTCCCTTGGCATTGTCCGTCCATTGCCGGCGGTTTTCAGCATAGGCAGCTTCAACGCCAAAACCACGATTGCGCTCGAAAGCCTCTTCCCTCTCCTTAGGCTCTAAAGTGAACTGTCCTTTGTTGATGGGGATGTAGGCGGGAACGCTGTCTTCAGAATTCACGGATGGCTCGGTATAGAGGGTTTCCAGTCGTCGCGTGCTTTTTGCAACTCGGTGGGACGGCCAATATCCATCCAGTATTCATGCACCGGGAAGCTGCCAACATGTAGGCCCAATCCAAGCGCTTTCTCAATTAAGGAAGGCATATCGAAATATTGATCCTTGGGAATAAGGTCAATGACCTCAGGCTTGATGAGGTATATACCACTGTTGATGAAAAATTTCTGCTCTGGCTTTTCCTGGATTTGGGTCACCTTACTGCCTTCAACCTGGACGACGCCATAGGGAATCTGATATTTCTCTTCCCGAACGGCCATGGTAATATCGTTGTCGCAGGCTCGATGAAAATCCATCATGGCCTTGTAATCCAAGGCGGTAATGATGTCGGAATTGATGACAAACAGGCTGTTGAGAGGTCGCTCTTCCAAAAGCGACAAGGCTCCAGCTGTTCCCAGTCGACGCGTCTCTTCTATATAACTGACCGCGTTCTGGTATCGGACTTGACCGGCTACCGCGTTCTTGATCATCTCACCTTTGTAATTGATGGACAAGGTGATGTCCTGGAACCCCGCGTCCATCAGGCTGTCCATGAGAATAAACAAGATGGGCTTTCCATTGACTTCTACCAGGGGCTTAGGAATGGATTCGGTTATGGGACGCAACCGGGTTCCCAGACCACCGGACATCAACACCACCTTGTTCTCGATGGGTTGAGGAGCCAAATAATCAGTAATTATTTTTAGGCCACAGAGCTTTCCCTTAAAATCGATGACGGGGATTTGATGGGCGCTAGTTCTTTTCATCAATTCCATTATCTCACGATCCGAATTGCTTTTAAAAGCCACCACTGGTTTTTTTACCATGATGTTGGATACAGGACTTTCCATGGGGACGCGATTGAGCACTGCCCGCCGCACATCCGGATCACAAACGATGCCGAGCAGATTTCCGTCCGTATCACTTACCAATACGATTTCAAAATGTTCCTCATTGAGAACCCGGATGGCTTCAAAAATGGGGGTTTCGGGACTGACGACCGTTTTCTTCCAACCCTGTTTTTTCATTGGATCCGTTACCTTTAGAGGTTGAAAATGCCTGTCTTGTATTTCGACAGGTTTTCCGGATTCCTAAACCAATTAATGGTACTTGCGAGACCTGCATTCAGGTCAAATTGAGGTTTGTACCCTATTTTTGCGATCTTTGTGTTGTCGCACAGCAACCTGTGCACCTCAGAGTTTTCCGGCCTTAGCCGTTGCTCTTCCCTAATCCATTCCACCTCCTTTCCCATTAGGGTTTTGATCCGATTGGCGACCTCGCCGATGCTAGCCTCTTGGTTGGAACCAATATTAAAAACCTCACCGGCAATACCGTCCGTTTCCGCCAAAAGCAAAAACCCACGACAGGTATCTTCCACAAAATTAAAATCCCGGGTTGGACTCAATTCCCCAAGTTTGATCCGGGTTTGGCCTGCGGCTATTTGCGTTATAACGGTGGGAATGATGGCTCGCGCAGATTGTCTGGGTCCATAGGTATTGAACGGCCTGGCAATGGTCACGGGCAAAGAAAAGGAATTGAAAAAGCTCAAGGCAATGGCATCTGCACCAATTTTACTGGCGCTATAAGGGCTTTGGGCCTGCAAGGGGTGCTTTTCATCTATGGGCACGTACTGCGCAGTCCCGTATACTTCACTGGTAGAGGTGACGATGATTTTACGACAACCCGCATCCAAAGCCGCCTGGCAGATGTTGAGCGTTCCGCCCACATTGGTCTCAACATATGTGCCTGGTGCTGCATACGAATATGGAATGGCGATCAATGCCGCCAAATGGAAGATTGTATCGACCCCATCCGTCAGTTTCCGGCAAAACTGGAGATCGCGTATGTCACCGGCCAGTACTTGCACATCGTCGACTCTATTTGAAGTATCAAGCCAACCCCAGGAATTGAAGGAGTTGTATTGGACCAAGGCTCGCACATCTGCGCCCGCTGACAGCAGTGCTTCCACCAAATGGGATCCTATGAACCCATCCGCTCCAGTGACCAACACTTTTTTTCCTGATAACATCATGGCGTTACAACGGTTCCCGGTTTATTTTCATATCGAGCTACGTGAGTTGTCAAGCTTCCAAACCTTTCAAGTAGCCGCTAAAGGCTTCATGGAGTCCCTGATCCAAGTTGATATCCGGTTTCCATCCGAAATTCCTGATTCGGCTGCTATCCAGCAACTTGCGTGCTACCCCTTCCGGTCGTGCCGAATCGAATACCAGACGCCCTCGATAACCTACTTCATCGGCAATCTTTTCGGCCAAGGAACGAATCGATATCTCCTCGCCACTTCCGATATTGATAATGTCCGGCGTCTGCGTTTCGTCCAACACTACAAGTACTGCGGATGCCAGATCGCGAACGTGAAGGAATTCCCGCAGCACGTTTCCCGTGCCCCAAATCACGCATTCCGTCTGTTTATTTAACTTAGCCTGATAGAGGCGTATGATTAGCGAGGAAATGACTGTCGTCCTCGAAGAATTCTGTTCGCCCGGAGACCCATAAAGATTGGCTGGTATAAGGCTCGTATAGTTTCGTCCGTATTGTTTTACATAGGCTTGGCATAGTCGAATCCCGGCGATCTTCGCAAGGGCATAAGCTTCGTTCGCAGCATCAAGTGGGCCACTAAGCAGGGCTTCCTCTTGGACAGGCTGTGCCGCATCTTTTGGATAGACTGCGGAACTGGCCAAGAAAAGCAATCGCGCCGCCCCATGTCGGTGTGCAGCAGCCATGACGTTAATCTGGATGGATAGGTTCGTTTGTAAAAAATCAACGGGATGTTCCAGATTTTCCTGTATACCTCCCACCTTGGCCGCGGCCAGAATGACTGTATCCGGCTTTTCCCGCGCAAAGAAGTCTTCAACTGCCTTTTGATTGCTTAAATCCAATTCCTTAGAAGTGGGTCCTGCAATCACTGGATATCCAGCCTCAATTAGACTTGGGCCCAAAATGCTGCCCACCATACCGTGCATGCCCGCAATGAAAACTTTTTTTGTTCGATGTTCCATCCTGCCCCATTATCCGATATTTCGAGGAAAAATTCTAAGTTCATGCCTTCTTATAACAGGATTCGCATGCAGATCACCCATTCCGTTCAAATCAGGCCCGATCGCGTTAAAAATATCCAAGGTGGCCATCCCTGGATTTTCTCCGGAGCCTTGTTGCAAAAACCCAATATCCCGGATGGTAGTTTGGTGCGCATCCTCTCCAATCGCCAATTTGTCGGAGTCGGGTATTATAACAGCCGTACCGATATAGCCGTGCGCATTTTGTCACTTAGGGATGAACCCATCGACTCCCGTTTTTTTGCCGAAAGGTTTCAAACCTTGCGCCGCAGTAAAGAAGCGTGGTTGCCCGCTCGCACCAATGCCTATCGGGTGGTATTCGGGGAAGCAGATGGACTACCAGGATTAGTAGTTGATAAATACAATAATACCCTAGTCGCACAGTTTCACACCCATGGCATGAACGAATTGAAATCTCAAGTGGTTGAAGGTCTGGTAAAAATTTTTAACCCCGCAAGTATTGTGGAAAGAAGCGATGTCGGGGTTCGAAAAATGGAAGGGCTTCTGGATCAGCCCATCGGTATTCTCCATGGCAAGGATACCGCCGAGGTGGAAATTGAAGAACAGGGGCATAAATTTTTGGTACATGTGTTAGAAGGCCAAAAGACCGGATTCTTCCTCGATCAACGGGAAAATCGTCAGGCCATAACGCGCTATTGTAAAGGTCGCACCGTCGTCAATTGTTTCAGCTATACGGGCGGATTCTCAGTATATGCCGCTTCCACAGCCAAGCGAGTGGTCAGCGTGGATATTTCCAAACCGGCTACGGAATACTGCCGTCGCAATTTTCAGCTGAACAATCTGCCGACTCCTGATGGGGATTTCTTGGCCCTGGATGTTTTCGATTTTCTTAAGGCCATGGAACCCGGAGCCTTTGATTTCATTATTCTGGATCCCCCTTCCTTCGCCAAAAACCGGAAACAATTGCCAAATGCCATTAAGGCCTATACGACTATCAATTCCAAGGCCTTGGAAAAACTTCCCGACGGCGGCATTTTGGTCTCTTCCTCCTGCACATCGCACGTCGATCCCGGAACGTTTATCAAAATCCTCAATCAAGCGGCCATCAATACCCGCTGCACTTTAAAAGTTCTGGAAAGTCGTGAGCAACCTTTTGACCATCCCTACAACCTGGCGTTTCCAGAAGGGCGCTATCTGAAATTTTTCATACTCCAAAAGTTTTCTCGATAAACGTCAAGGATTGAAATAGGGAATGCCGGCCACCAACTGGTAATCGCCGTTAAACCGTTCCAAATACCGGTTGTCCGGACCATT
>JAYUHW010000445.1:0-7984 GCA_043766615.1 Fibrobacteria bacterium
GGCCCGCTAGATGGAATAAAAATGGAAAAGTGGAAACGAGTATCAAAACCAACGTTTGCAAGATGATATGCCGATAGCACGCCTCTCCGGATGGATCGGTAACGCTCAACATTTTAAAGCCTCCCAATCGATAGTCTTCTTGGTACATCAATGCCAAAGCCAAAAAGTGGGGCAATTGCCAAAAGAATAGAATTGCCGTTAATGCCAGTCCGCCCGGCCCTAAGTTGTTCTGAATGGCCGTCCAACCCATGAGAGGCGGCAACGCGCCCGGAATTGCGCCAACTAATGTGTTGAGACTCGATATGCGTTTAAGCGGCGTGTAAACGGCTGCATATAAAATCACGGTAGTTCCGCCTAGTATGGTAGTAAGTATATTGGTATAGCGCCAGAGAAAACCGGTGCCCAAAACGAAACAAAGCAGTCCAAAAATAAAAGCAAGAGTTCGGCTTACTCTTTCTGTTGGCAAGGGCCGTCCAGAAGTGCGTACCATCAGCTTGTCATGCTCTTTTTCAATGGCTTGATTCAGAGCAAAAGCGCCAATGGCTAAGATGCCGGTTCCCAGCAAAGTGCGCCAGAGTAGGTCAAAGTCCAAGGGTTCTTTGCTACCCATATAAAAGCCCACAAAGGTGGTAATCAGGATATGGAATACCATTTTCAATTTCCACATTTCCACGAACGCGGATAAAGACTTGGTTTTAAGGCTCACTGGGGCTTTCCATCTTGGAACGGTTTTGAAAACCGGCTGATGGTGAGCAACAGTAGAAATCCAGTGCCGAATACCAAGGCACCAACGGAAAGGTGAAAAGTTGTTGGCACGGGAGCCTTTCCAGACCAAATTGTAAACATGCCTAAAAGACATTGAAGAATAAGACACATCGCTAGCAAACCAGCGAAGATCTTGGACATTTTAGCGTGATAATGCGATAAAAGGATGCGTAAAATCAAGGTTGAGCCAAGAGTGACTAAAACAAATGCCAAAATTCGGGTGTGCAAGAATTGAACGAGTATCCCAAAATTCCAAAAAGGTGGGATAAACTGACCAAAAGCCAGGGGAAAAGTAGGAATGGCCAAGCCGGCATAACTATGCCGCATTACGGCTCCTACCAGTATTTGCAGAAATACCGCAAGGCAGAATACTCCAGCCAACCGTTGTTCCCGAATCCTAAAACCAACGGCCCGGGGAGGAGAACGCATCCAAACATTGGAGGTGGCGAACGCCATCAGTAGGGTCAGCATGAAAAAAAGTTCCGCCGTGCACGCATGGGCCGCCGAAACTGGCATAGGCAGCTTGAGTCGAACAGTCAGCCCTCCCAAAATTCCTTGCATAATGACCAGCAGCAAGCCGGCTGTTCCCGTCCACTGCAACCAGCGACGCTTTTCCTTGATCCAAAGGAATACGCACTGACCTACCGTTAGCAATCCAACCAGGGACGCCAGTAGACGATGGCCATGTTCATAAAAGATTCCGCCTTTCATCATGGAAGGTGGGAAAGTGAACATGTTTTGTCCAAAAGTAGTTGGCCAGTCCGGCACAGAGAGGCCGGAGTTGGTACTGGTTACCATTCCCCCAGCAAAGAGGAGTAGGAATGTCGCTATACTCAAGCCAAGTGCATAAAAATGCAGTGAAGCCAGATGTGGATTGGCTGGGTGCGATTTCATAGGGAGAAAGCTGGCATGAATAACTGGGTAAGGTATCAATTTCCCAAGGGCCTGGCTAGCCAGCAGGACCGTCTACGTTGGTCAAAACAGTAGCCGCGCTATACAGCCAATGCAGCCGAGTAAACTTTAAGAAGTGCAAAGATCAATACGCCAGTGATGGAAACATATAGCCAAATTGGCAAAGTAATTTTGGCCAGTTTACGATGCAAATCAAGGCGGCCGGTTAATGCGAAAAAAAATGTTGTCAGAACCATGGGCAATGCAGCTACGGAAAGGACTATATGAGAAATGAGTATCAGGAAATAAATTGGCCGGATAATTCCTTGACCCAGAAAATGAGAGTCCCCGTGAAAACTGTGATACAGAATGTAGCAGATCAGAAAGAGAGTGGAGAAGACAAAAGCGGATTTTTGGCAAAGAGCATGGAGCTTCCTATTGCCAGATTTTATCGCGAGATAACCGCGTATGAGAAAAGCTGTGGTCAGTGAATTTAAAATTGCATTTACACTGGGAAGAAAATCTAGCCATCCAGCTTCTCCCCTGCCCTGCCGAAAGTAAAGTAGCCAAAAAAGAAAAGACAATGCTACGGAGCTGAAAATCGCGTTAAGAACAAAAAATTTTCGATTACTCATCGGACTAATCTACCAAGGACGTCCAACGGGCGCGCTATCTGGAAAATATTTTCGCACCTGGGATAAACGTTCGCCCCGATTTGCCTCAAGGTGAAATCCGCCCTTTCGTAAACGTGCCAAACCTGCGGCCGCAACTCCGAATTCAATGGCATGGCGTAAACGCAACGGACAAATCTCCAGGAGCTCCCGCTCTATGTGGATCTCACCTTTGGGATAAAAATCATCCGCTAGTATTTGAAGCATTAAATCCGTAAGCAAGCCGGCGAGAAAGTTGTCCAGCACACCCTTATCGTCCCCATTGGAATGCAGGCTATTTTCGGAGAGTGCAAGCAATTCTGGATGCATGGAAACAATGCCGTTGGACTGCCCAAATGCGCCACCCTGTGAGCGGTATTCCATCGAACCGGACGCTTGCGCGACAATCACAGCGGGAAGGCCAGCTTGCAATAGGGAATGGATGGATTCGGAAATATTCGGTTGCCCCGCTAATTGACACACTCCTTGCTCGTCCGCCAACAGCAAGTCGATATGGGAATACGTCCCATCGACTTTAAAATTCAATGGCGCCCCCGCAGCGATACGTTTCTCTACAGGATCTGATCCCAATACAACCACATTTAATGCTCCACGCCGATGGCCTTTGGCTAACAGGTCCGGCAATTCTAAAGGCCAAGCCCCATCCATGCCAGTAGCTGCATAAACATTTACGGTGGCCTGAAAAAAGCTTTCACCCAATACTGATGGGTCCCATACCACAGTTCCAGGTTCGTGTGAGTAATTCCCACTGCCCGATTCCTGGCTCTCCTTCGCTTCTGTGCTTTTCCCTGTCGTAGGTGAAAAACCTTGGCGCTGACGGAAGCAGGTCAAATCCAGTGGGGACTGCGCCAATAGGTGCCGAAGATTTGAGGAGTGCGCATCATCACCAGACACACCATAAAAAGTAACGGGCACTTTCGATGCCTTGAGCAATTGCGAGGCTACCGCGGCGGAAACCAATGCTATCCCACCGACGGTACCCTCCAAAGTACCTGTCGACTGGGCCGTTCCAAAGAAATCAGTCCGTCCAATTCCGGTAGTGTGAATCCGAAAGGCACTACTAGACATGCCGGGGTTGGTAATTCTCGGTGATCCGGAACATTTCCTCAATGGATTTTAAGGCGCGAAGCCTGACCGAATTTTCGATAGTGACGCGATCCCGTGGTTCCGGTTTCACCAGCACCCGCAGGATATCTTCCAGCGTGTTCGACTGCATATACTTGCATTGCGTACAGGAGCCAACAAAGGTTTTTCCCGGATGCTCCACCTGTAGACGTGAAACCAAACCGCATTCCGTCAGGACCAGAAACGTATCCTGTTTGGATTCGCCAATATGGGTCAGCATTTGCGAGGTGCTACCGATGTAGTCCGATGCCTGCACTACCTGGGGACTACACTCCGGATGGGTCACAACTTCCATTTTTGGAAATTTAAGGCGAAGGTATCGGATCATTTCCGGGTCATATTGTTCATGCACATAACACGTGCCGTCAAAAATTTGAATGTCTTTAATGACATTTCGACGGCTCATTTCCTCTTGCAGGTTTTTCCCCATCAGTTTGTCCGGCAGAAAATAAATCTTGTCGTTGGGAATAGCTTCCACGATGTTGTACACGTTAGAGGAGGTGACACACACATCGCATTCCGCCTTAACGTCTGCGGTGGTATTGATATAACAGACGAAGGTATGGTCCGGGAACCGTTGTCGCAAGGCACGCACATCTTCTCCGGTAATCGCATCCGCCAAACTACAGCCCGGATTCTTTCCGGGAATCAGCACTTCCTTATCCGGATTGAGAATCTTGGCCGTCTCCCCCATAAAACGAACAGCCGCAAACACAATGGTATCCGCCGTGGTCCGCGCAGCGTCTTTGCTCAATCCGTAAGAATCGCCTGAGAAATCCGCGACGCCATAAACTATTTCTGGAGCGACGTACGAATGGGCCAGAATGACGGCATTTTTAGCCCGCTTGATTTCATTGATGGCATTGATCATGGGAATCAAGGAGGCACATTTGTCTAAAGTGTATGTACATAAAGCCCCATTCACTTTAACATTGCGTAGCTTTGCAAATAATTCTTCAGCTGTCATCATGGGATTGGCATCGAGAGTGCGGCAGATACGTTCAGCTTGCGCCCTGGATCAAAGCCTCCAGAAACATGCGCATCCCACGACCTAGCCCTCTGGACATCGCGAGCGGAATAAAAGAAGTAAGCAATGCCTGCAACGGCGGCTGTGATTCCGGCCGCGCCAACTGCCGTCCCAAGTGTAGACCGATCGTCTTTGATAAAACCAGCACGGGGTCCTGGCATAGAGGACTGAAGCGCGTAAAAAACCCCGCCGACAACCAAGGAACCGACGGAAAATGCTGCCAAAGAGGCGTGTTCCATATAAGGATTTGCATAATCCAGTTTAGGGGCCTGGTTCGATTCAATTTTAGAATCAGAATCGGGCTGCGCGGAGGCGTAATTTAGCCCCATAACCAAGCATCCTATCACAATTGTTTTGAAAAAGTATTGCATGCATTTGAAAACTACCTTTAGCGCTTACACAGTCAAGTCTTAGTGAGTAAGATCCCCGCAAATTCGTTGTTTTGTGGGTTGAAATCCACGATTTTTCAAAATTAGCTCAACTTTAGACTCAAGGGTAGCCCGTCAAAATTGCCGCATTGGCAAAATCAACCTGCCCAAGAGCGTTCCGGAACTTGAAACGGAAAGGACTTGGCCCCCTGATTTAGACAGTTGGTTCCAGGCGAGAAAATTCTCGGAAGGAGACAGCATCCCACTTGCTCGGTGATGGCCTTGGATATCTGTCAGCACCCACGTTTTCCAACCTGACCAGGGCAATGCGTGCATGCGAACGCCTTCCTGTTCCCTCACTAAGCCGAAAACATCAGGCACATGGCTTCGGATAGCCACCAAAATTTTTCCACGAATATAGTCGGCAGCGCCCTGCGCCAAAGCACGTCCTGTGCTGTCAAAGCCACTGGCATTGGGACAATTGGTGTCTTCGTATGTGAGTGCCAAAACATTCTCATGGTAATTGAGCCACCAGTAGCCTTCGGGATAACGTGCTTGTGTCCCATTGCCCCAACTGCTTACAAAATTCCAATCTTGGATGCCGGCTGGAAAGTATCCTTGCACTTTGCCGATAAAATTTTGCTCCATTCCGGTATACGCCTCCGAGGTCCCGGCCGCAAGGTGGTAAAAAAAGAATCGAGTGCAGTTCAGTTGATCGGAATGCAAATTAAGCGCCACCTCAACAGGAATAGGCCCTTGCATGAGTCGATCGAAAAGGCCCCGCAGGGCCAACACTTCTGGTTCAATAACCGGTTTGTCCCAATTGGATTCCAAGTCCACCAAATGTGCATTGAGACGGCCATGTCCAGCTTCAACACCGTCAGGATTGTACATGGGTATAATGTTGAAGATAAAATCCGAACGCAATCGGACGGCTTCGGGAGTTGCCTGAAGGAGAAAATGTATGGTTTCATTGGCGATAAAGTTCGCCTGCACCTCGGCCGGATGGGTGCGTGCATGAATGAAGATCCTGCGTTTTCGCAAAGCGCCCGCGCTCGTTTGAGCCAAACTATCCGCAGCATTGGAAATGGAGACCATCCATAGCGCTCGACCTTCCACCGTGGCGCCAATAGAATCGATTTTCACATTTGGATTTAACCGCCACTCGGCCAAGTCTTTAAGCAATGAAGCATACCCATATCCCCAACCGTTGGTACTATCCCCCGGAGCTATTTCAACGGCATCCGCTGGCATCATGGAGAGAAAAGCCAGGATTGCTGATAAAACCCATTTTTGCATCGTGATCTCCTTCATGTTAAGCAAAGTAATTCATTATGGTATTCCTATATTACCGGACACAATTAAACGAAGCAATCAAACGGGAAATCACCTTTGACATCCGATTATATGCTGCCTGGCGACCAAATAAAAATCCCCATGCGCAGAATTCCTTCGTCCGGTGAAATGCTGCCCGCCTTTGGCCTGGGAACCTGGAGTGCCTTTGACGTCCCAAAAGGCACGATGCGTCAGCCTATCGCAACGGTGCTAGAAGAATTTTTGACGGCTGGCTGCCGTTTGGTAGACACCTCCCCCATGTATGGATTGGCGGAAGATGCTCTTGGGGACACGGCTGCCGGACTCGGGGCCGCTGAAAAACTTTTTTTGGCGACCAAGGTTTGGACAAAAGGCCGTGAAAGCGGTATCGCCCAAATGGAAAACTCAGTGCGATTGCTGGGCCGGTCCAACCTGGATCTGATGCAGGTTCATAATCTACTGGATTGGCAAACCCATGTGCCAGTGCTCCGTGAATGGAAGGCTGCTGGACGCATCCGATATTGGGGACTCACCCATTACCAGGGTTCCGCTTTCCCGGAATTGGAAAAAGTGGCGGAACAGGAAAAGCCGGACTTCCTGCAATTCAATTTCTCCATCGCCGACCGTGAGGCAGAAAAGCGTATGCTTCCGTTTGCTGCGGATCATGGCATCGCCGTCCTCATCAATCGACCCCTTGGGAAAGGTGAATTATTTCACCGGGTGCATGGAGTTGAAATTCCCGCTTGGGCAGTAGAGGCGGGCTTAACCACATGGAGCAGGCTTTTTTTGCAATACGTTCTCTCACATCCAGATGTAACCTGCGCGATACCGGCGACTCGAAATCCCGAACATATGGCCGAAAACCTATTGGCGGCTACAGAATTTCTTCCCGAACGCGGGCTCCGTGCTCGCTTGGCCAGATTTTTCAGTCAACTTTAACCCTTCAGAAAAGGTCCGAATCATGTCTAAATCGCCCTTAAATAAATACCTACCCCTGGCAATTAGCCTGGTATTTGCTGCCTGCTCAGAACCGGAGGTCAAACAGGATAAAGTGGAAATTCGAACTCCCGCACCCATTGTGATTGCGGTTGGAGACACGAGTCCCGTTCTCGTTCTTTCTAAAACCTTAACGGATGCCACGGGCCGCACGTATACTACAAATCCCTATTCCAGTTTTGGACTGATAATCGGGGACACCACCATTGCGGGTGTAGTTAATATTCAAAGAATTGTTGGTCGAATACCAGGTGAAACAACGGTCAAAGCCAAGGACGAAAAGAGCAGTATGGTTTCCGATGCCATTAAAGTACAGGTAATCTCTAAACTGTAACTGAGCCTGGACCAGGAACTAAACCTAAACCTAAACGAATAATTCGCGGTAGCGCGACCACGTGCCGGTAGTATAAACTCTTTCCAGTATCCGTAAGGTTTCTGAACTATCCATATCGCCTGGATGAATGGCCACTTTGATGAGTGGCAAATGCATCAAGAGCTTCAGCCAAGCCTGGCCTCCAATCAGTTTTGCCTTACCCATTTCAGATGGGGTCCAGGCCAGAGGCGGTGCGAACCTCTCTCGCAAGGAATCCAAGTGCTTGATGAAAAAGCGTGTTTCCTGAATTTTAATTCCCTGCAAACTCAGAGTGGACATTTTCGGACTGCCATGCCATGTGGGAGCTACAAAACCGGCACACGGTAGGCCGGCTTGGTGAAACGCTGCCAGTCCCAATTTCAGCAACCTGATTTTTTCATGGTCGGAAAGCCCACAAAACTCCGCTTCATCCTGAACCCAGTGTCGATTGATCCACTCGCCCCAGAGGTTGCGA
>JAYUHW010000446.1:0-2501 GCA_043766615.1 Fibrobacteria bacterium
CCTTGGGCATCTTGGGCTACAAAAATAGTGCCATCCACGCTGGACCGGGATGTACCTGCGACAACGGACTTGAAATGTTGGCGGCTGGTGCAATGAGGGACCAAGTGACGGATACGCAGAAAATTATGGCTTTGATTACGGCCCGTCAAAACCGTGGCGCCATTGACTTCGGCATCTGCGCCTTCTCCCTCTAAATCGATGGCAAAACTATTGCGCATAAGCCGCGCTCCCGTATGGGCTGAGACGGCAAGTACGTGGCTGTTGCGTTCGAGACGGGCTGTCAGTTTTCGGAAGTGGAAACCTTCAGCTTGGCCTGCGGCTTTCGCCGAGGTTTGTGATTCGATTCCCGTATCTAAAAAATGCAACCTAGCCCCTTCTTCGAGGAGCAAGACGGTATGCACATTGATCAACGCATCCGATGTTTGATTGGCTGCTGTCGCTGCTTGATCGGCTGCTTTGGCTGCTTGAAAATGTCGGACGAGTATGCGGCTTTCCGACAGCATTCCAGCTGCAACCACGATAAAAGAATCCGTTCTACTTCCGGATTTGCCTTCCACAGGCGAGATCACTTCGCTGGAAGCCCGTGTGCAATAGTGCAGGATTTGTAACGGAGATAGGGGAGTGGCCTTTGGGGCGATTTCGATAAAGACGGGTGTGCTGGAAAAAAGCATTGCCAACGCCGCTGCGGCATCGGTTTCATCCGCAAGCACTTTAGACAATGCCTCCCACTGTTCACCATTCCATAGCTTGATTTTGAAATTCGGCCCGATATGCGAAAGGGACGGGGTGAAAATACCATCAACCAGTACGGCATAATTTTCTAAGCATTCTGGGAAAATCAGGGACTGGATTTCAGCTAAGGATGGAAACGTCAAACCCGTATCTGCTTTGTCGGTCGGAGGTCCAAAATGGGGAAGCAACTCGCCTACCCTAAGGAAAGTGAATTCTTCCGAACGTGAGTGGGGCAGGCCGATATTTTTCAAAGTTGAAAAAGCGGCGGCCCGCATATCTGACAGAGGCGATCCCAGTCCGTTCGCGGATTGGAATATCCACTCAGCTGCAGCGCTTTCCAACGCAGCAGGCAGCTGGGCCGTCCAAACGTCCCGCATGAAAACCGGTTTGTCGATACTTTGAATGGCAGTCATGACACTTTTACTTCAGCCAATCGTAGCCAAGTTTTTCCACTTCCAACGCCAACTCCTTGCCACCGGACTTGATGATTTTGCCGCCGCTTAAGACGTGGACAAAATCGGGTTGTACATAATCCAGCAGTCGCTGATAATGGGTGATAAGGACAATGGCTTTATCCGGTCCACGCAAGCGATTGATGCCGCCAGCCACCACTTTTAGTGCATCCACATCCAAACCGGAATCGGTTTCGTCCAATATCGCCAGAACGGGATCCAAGATGGCCATTTGCAATATTTCATTGCGCTTTTTTTCGCCCCCGGAATAGCCTTCATTGATGGCTCGATCCTTGTACCGGTCGTCCATGTCCAAGGCTTTCATTTTGGCATCCAGGATGTCTTCAAAGTCCAGTGGATCCGCAGCCTCTCGACCGAGATGTTTTTGCCGCGCATTGTAGGCCATGCGAAGAAATTCAGCATTGTTCACGCCTGGAATTTCCACCGGATATTGGAAGCCCAGAAAAATGCCCTGCCGTGCCCGTTCATCTGCCGCCATTTCCAGAATGCTGTTTCCCTGGAAAAGCAGCTGACCCTGAGAAACTTTATAGGACGGATGCCCGGCGATGACTTTGGATAAAGTGCTTTTACCCGATCCATTCGGTCCCATGATGGCATGGACCTCGCCCGCTTTGACGCTGAGCTGGATCCCTTTAAGAATCAGGGTTAGGCCCTGGCCTTCGGAATCGGCTATGCCCGCTTCCACGTTTTTCACTTCCAACATTGCTATGCCTTTATCCAACGCTGTGCTCCAGTTTCATGGCCAATAATTTTTGTGCTTCCACTGCAAACTCCATCGGCAATTGTTGAAAGACTTCCTTGCAGAAACCGTTGATGATCATGCTGATGGCTTCTTCTCTATCAATGCCGCGGGATTGAAAGTAGAACAGCTGCTCTTCGCTAATTTTTGAAGTGGACGCCTCATGCTCCACCTGGGCCTGTGAATTGGCGGATTCAATATAAGGAAAAGTATGGGCGCTCGAATTTCTGCCGACTAGCATGCTATCGCATTGAGAGTAATTGCGCGCATTTGTGGCGTTCTTGGCGATGCGCACCAAGCCGCGGTAGGCATTGCTGCTATGGTCGGAGGATATGCCTTTGGAAATGATGCTGGACTTGGTGTTTTTGCCCAGATGGATCATCTTGGTGCCGGTATCGGCTTGCATATATCCGTTGGTCATGGCAACGGAATAAAACTCACCCACCGACTCATCGCCTACCAAAATGCAACTTGGATATTTCCAGGTGATGGCAGATCCTGTTTCAACTTGGGTCCAGGAAATCTTGGATTTTTTTCCCAAGCACTTTCCACGTTTG
>JAYUHW010000447.1:0-4595 GCA_043766615.1 Fibrobacteria bacterium
CACGCTAATAACCGGTGACGGAGATTCGCGAAGCAGCATGAACACTCCCTGATCCTTTGAAATCCGGAAGGCGGAACCACGCATGGCTTCTTTGCTCGAAGATCTCTTAAAACCCATCAGCGACGCCTCCTTCTGCGGAGAAGACGGCAGCTATGATGCCGATTTCGAAGCGGCCCGCGGCGAGGCGGACAAAAGTTCCGAGAACAATTTTACGGTGATGGAGGAAGCGTCTAAACGCTTCCTACTGAAAAAATCCAAGGATATGCGGGTACTGGGTTATTTGACTTGGTCCACGGGTGTCAATTCCGGCGCCGATGCCCTAGCCGAAAGTGTTACCGCTTATTGCAAACTCGTAATGGAGCATTGGGACGACATCCATCCCAAGCGCCCCACCGCGCGAACGAATACTTTGAAATGGCTAAATGGCGAAAGGTTGCTCACCATACTGGGTGGTATCTCGACCCATGGGACCTACGAACTCCTGGTAACCGCCTCCGAAGAGCTGACAAAGCTCATCGCCTTTTGTGATCAGAAATTTCCTGAGGGTGCGCCCTCCTTTATGGGCTTCACGAAATTTGTTCGGGAGCTGGCAGAAAAAAACAAACCCAAGCCCATCGAGGAGCAGCAATCTCAGACCGAATCCGAAGCCGCTCCCGTCAGCACAGGACCGGGCGTTTTGGGTTCCGTTGATGACTGCTTCATGGCCATTCAAAATGCGGCGAGCTTTTTAAGTACAGAAAATCAGGCGAACCCATTTCCTTATCGTATCATGCGCATGCTCAAATGGGAGCCCATTGAAGCCCCTCCACCCAGCGTAGGCGGAAAAACCATGGTTCCCGCGCCCTATTCCGGCACTGTAGAAGCCTTTAGAAATTTGTTTCAAGAGCAATTATGGCCGGATTTGGCGAAGAATGGAGAAGACGCTTTTTCCGCTGATGGCATGCTGTTCTGGTTTGATTTGCAGCGCTTTATTTGCACGGCGCTCATTGGCGTTGGGCCGGAATTTGCCCCAGCTACCAAAGCTATTCGGATTGAATTGGCCCTGCTACTGAGCCGGCTGCCATCATTGATGGACCTAGCCTTTGATGATGGCACACCTTTCGCGGACGCGATGACAAAAGAATGGATTCAAGCCGAGGTCTTTCCTGTTCTGGGTGGAAGTGGCGGCGGTGGGCCAGCCCCCATTAAGAAAAAAGGCGATGTTGGGGAAGAACAGAAGCAGGCCTCGACCCTGCTAGGCGAAGGCAAACTCGACCAGGCCCTGAATGTGTTGCGCACCGGTGTAGCCAATGATTCCAATGAAAAGAACAACTTTGACCGCAAACTGATAATGGCTGAATTATGTTACAAAAGCAATAAAATGAACATTTCCAAGGCATTGATTGACGATTTACTCGTCGCCATCGAGCAGTATGCCTTGGTTCGCTGGGATACTGAATTGTGCGTATCGGTTTATGCGCTTTCTCAAAAGGTGTACCTCGCCCTTTCTGAATCCGCAGAAGAGGGCCTCAAACACATTTTCAGGGAAAAAGCCCTTGCGGTACATGCCCAAATATCTAAATTGGACCCCGTACTGGCCTTGGTAACCGACATCAAATAATGTTGCTACCTTACCGACTTTACTTTTTATAGCCCAACTAATCAGGAGAAAGCAAATGGCAGGCAGTTTCCAAAACGAGATCCCTCCGGCACGCGTAAACATTAAACTCGATATCGATAAGGGTGGAGCCCAGAAAAAAACCGAGCTCCCCTTTAAGATGTTGGTTTTGGGTGACTTCTCCCAAAAGGGTGACTCCACTCGCTTGGTGGACAAAGAAAAGATTAATATCAACAGGGACAACTTCAATCAGGTGATGGAGTCCATGGATCTGGGCCTCAACATGAGCGTTGAGAACAAGATCAATCCCGGTGGCGGCGACATCAAAGTCGACTTAAAATTCAAGAACATGAAGTCCTTTGATCCTCTGGAAATTGTCAAGCAGGTTCCGCAGCTTTCCAAATTATTGGCTGCGCGGAATTTGATCAAAGATTTGAAATCCAACCTGATGGACAACAAAGAGTTCCGCAAGAAACTTGAAGCCATCATGCAGGATCGCGGCGCCATGGATAGCTTGGTAGCCGAATTAGACAAGATTGTACCCATGGGCGAAGGCGGCGATGATGCTGCCAAACCTGCTTAATTAACATCCAGGCAAAACGAGAACAAGGAGAAAACATGGCAGAGGAAAAGAAATCCCTAGTCAACGAGATCCTGGAATACATGGACATCAAGGCTGCGCCGGATAAACCCGTCGACCTCATGTTGTTCCGTGAAGAACAAGATTTCGGTGATGTGGAAGCGAATAAACGTGTCACTGCGGCATTGCGCGTCTTTATCGGAGCAATCGCCGAAAGCAGCAGCACTGTTGAGAAAATCGACAAAACGGTATTGGATCAACAGATTGCGGCCCTGGACGAAAAATTGTCCGCGCAGCTGGATGCTATCTTGCATCATCCCGAATTCCAAAAACTGGAATCGTCTTGGAAAGGAATCAAATTCCTGGTCGACCGGACCGATTTCCGCAAGAACATCAAAATTGAAATGCTAGACATCGCCAAAGCAAACTTGTTGGAAGATTTCGAGGATGCCCCCGAAACGATCCAAACAGGCATGTACAAGCATATCTACACACAAGAATACGATACGCCCGGTGGCGAACCCGTGGGAGCCATTATCTCCAATTACGAGTTCACTTCCAAGCCCCAGGATATCAGCCTGTTGCAGAACATTTCCAAGATTTCCGCTTCCGCCCATTGTCCTTTCATCGGGTCGGTAGGCGCGCAGTTCTTCAATCGCAAGAACGCCAGCGAACTCCCCGCCATCGAAGATTTGGCCAACTATATGGAAAGAGCTGAATATTTGAAGTGGAAGGCTTTCCGGGAATCGGAAGACTCCCGCTATGTTGGCTTAGTGTTGCCACGCTTTTTGCTTCGCCTCCCGTATGGCCCAGACACCGTTCCAGTTAAGGAATTTGTCTATAAGGAAAAGGTCACCGGCGATCAGCACGACAAGTATCTCTGGGGCAACGCCACCTTCTCTCTTGCAGCCAACCTCAGCCGCTCTTTTGCGGAAAATGGTTGGTGCGTGGGCATCCGTGGACCGGAAGCCGGCGGCAAAGTCGAGGATTTACCCATCCATCTCTATGATGTAGGCCGCGGCAACCAGATGAAGATCCCTACTGAGATCTTGATTCCGGAAACCCGTGAATTTGAATTTGCGAACCAGGGTTTCATTCCCTTGAGCTTTTACAAGAACCGCAATTATGCATGCTTCTTCTCGGCTAATTCCGCTCAGAAGGCCCAGCTGTATGATGACCCAGGCGTAACGGCCAATAGCCGCATCAATTCACGTCTTCCCTATATCTTCCTCACATCCCGTTTGGCCCACTATCTCAAGGTGATCCAACGTGAAAATATCGGCGCAACTAAAAATGCGGCGGTACTGCAGGACGAACTGAACAACTGGATCAAAAATTTGGTCACTGAAATGAAAAACCCAAGCCCAGCCGTTGCAGCGTTGCGACCCCTAAGCGCCGCTCAAGTCACGGTTACGGAAATCGCCGACAATCCCGGATTTTTCCGTGTGACCATGGCGGTAAGCCCTCATTTCCAAGTTGAAGGTATCGATGTCAATCTGCAGCTCGTTTCGCAGATGCCCAAGGGAAAATAACCCGATTGGGTTCCGGCAACCAGGCCGGTGAAATCGGATTATCAAAATTCAAAGGCGGAGGGTTTTCCCTCCGCCTTTTTTTATTTTACGATTTGTAGGGATCATTCCTCACACTAAGAGCATCTATGTGACCGTGGTCACAGACTCTCTTTCGCCAAAGTATTAACTTAAGGAAAGAGAGAAAAAGATGAACTATATTTCATCGCACACACAACCCTCTCAGTTACACAAAGGAGTACTAGCATGGCATTGAACGCATACCTTAAGTTGAAGGGACAAAAACAAGGCGAACTCAAGGGTTCCGTAACCCAAAAAGGGCGCGAGGGCAAAATCGCCGTCATCGCAGTTTCGCACGAAATCGTTTCGCCGCGTGACGCTGCATCTGGCCTACCGACCGGCAAGCGCATGCACAAGCCGTTTGTCATCACCAAGGAATTGGACAAGTCCACTCCACTACTTTATAATGTACTCGTGAACAACGAAAACATTCCCGAATGGGAGCTTCAGTTCTGGACGCCCTCTTCGACTGGAGCTGAGAAGCAGCACTATACCGTCAAGTTGACCAATGCCAACATTGCCTCCATTGCCTTCCGCATGGCCAATAACAAGCATCCGGACCAGATGAAATTCGCTGAATTTGAAGAAGTGGCTTTCACCTACCAGAAAATCGAATGGCATTGGGTCGACGGCGGTATCAGTGCAGACGACGATTGGGAAGCACCGGTAGCGGGATAATTCCGTCGCCAATCAGGTTTTAGTATCCGGGAACTGCGCCGTGCACTAGCCCGGAAAATCAATATCACAGCTCATTTTAACAATCGATAAACCATCATTTTTTAGACAGGAGCACTATCATGGCACTAAATGCCTACTTGAAACTAAAGGG
>JAYUHW010000448.1:0-10277 GCA_043766615.1 Fibrobacteria bacterium
GTTTTCCCTTGGGCCGGGTGGAATTCATCAATACCAGCGAGGAAACCTGGGTGATACGTGGTCCAGGACGCATTTTCGCCGAAGGTGAAATCCGCTTAAGGGGCAATATTCGTTTGGAAAATATCCAATTGCTTTCGAATAAAGATATCACATTTGAAGACAGCGTGTCCGGCGAGGAGAACACCGCCTATGCGCGTGGGAGCATCTTTCTGCATGGCCGTTGCCATTTGGGAATCGAGGCCTTGGCAGGCAAGGATATTGTTCTCCGTGACCGCAGTCAAACAACTTTGGGTTCCGTGCTGATTACCGTAGGCAACCGGCACCTTGCCAAGGGAAACGATTCCCTCAATGCCATTCGCCTTGAAAACCAAGCCAAGGCTAGAGGATTTTTAATTGCTGCCGGTCCCAATGGTCGCGTCGTTTTAAGCACCACGACTAATGTGGTAGAAGGAGTGGTACTGGCTGCATCCGTTTGGTTGGCAGGTGAAGTTCGGGGTCCCGTTGTAACCCAGAAACTGCTATGTGAGGCCACTCAAACGCATAATTGTTTAGGGATGGGAAAAATTAATCGACCGCAACTCCCGTCTGGATTTGTCCAACCGTTGCAACTTGGGCCCGGTGACCGCAGGCGCTACAGCTTCAAACTAATGGACTGGCGAAGGTCATGAGCGTGCTGGACACAAATGCCGGAATCCACCAAAGAGGTCTCACAGTACTTGAACTGGCAGTGGCCATGACGATTTTGACGGCAGGATCAGCGGTATTGTGGTACGGACTCCGTTCTTCCTTGAAGCTGGATAAACTGAATCGCATGCATCATACTGCGCTGTTTGCCGCGCGATCGGATTTGGAAACTGTGAGGATGCTTGCCAAGGAAAACGTCCACGATACGGACTATACGATTTCCGGACCGGGCGGTGAATCCTTGCGACTCGTACGCCAGGTTTTTGACAGTGTACGTATCGTGAATAGCATGCAGGAAATTGCTTTAGATGAAAAACTGGCACCGGTAGAATTACGAAAACCATTGGAAGTAAAAGTACAGGTTATACTGAATTCAGCTAGTACAATAATAGAATCGGGTCCAAAAGCATGGTTTGATTTTGGAAGCCCCAGCAACCCTGATGGCCGAATACTTCTGACTCTCATCTTAAAACTGCCTGAGTACCAATGGTATTAAATTCAATCGCAGGGATTGGCTTCCCGAAAACACAGGGCTGCGAGCGAGGCGTCACCTTGCTGGAACTGATTGTTTCCATTGCTCTTTCCAGTTTGGTCGCTGCCATGGCATTCGCTTTTTTCAAAGATGCTGGGAAGGTTTCCCGCCTTACGCAGGATCGAAGGGATGCGGGATTTGAATCTTCAACAGTTTTTAACAGCCTATGTGACAATCTTTTGGCAGGCAAGGGCGTGCTCGAATTAGGCAAAGACAAATTGGTGCTGGTGAATAGTGGGGACGTTCAGTTGGATTACCACTGGGCAGATTCGACACTGACCATCAATTCAAAGCAATATGACTTTCGTCTGAGTGACATGCAAATCGTGCCGATAGGGCCGGATCGTCCAAAAAGCAAGGGCGGAACACTGGATGGAACGTTACCGTGGGATTTGGATTCCCTCGACAGCGATCGGGATGGCCACCTCGATTTTAAGGAGCTGGATCACAATCGAGATGGAATACTGGACCCGGAGGAAGGTCGATTGGTAGCGCTTTTTCATGTTACCTTGATCATTGTGGATCATGGCGTACCCATGACATTGGATGCCGTCATTCATCCGCGTAATCACTTGATAGCCCTGCAAGAGACGCGCAGGCGGGTTGCTGAGTCTAATTTTTGGTAGTTTTGAAGGTCAGTAGGTGAACGAATCAATGGATAATTTGGAAATCAATTTGGCCTTACTCGAGGATGTCGGTAGGGATATCTGTATCCGTTCCCGCACGTACCCGGTGGATATTGTTGACGGTGTTTTAGTTTTTGCGGCGCAAAATTTGAATGACGAGCTGCTACGCGAAGCCTTGCAATTGCGAACGGGCCGCCCGGTGGAATTCCGTAAAACCGATGCCCCTACTTTGGAGTTTCAAGTCAAGCGGATTTCCGGCAAGTCCGGTGCATTGGAAGATGGAGGAATCCTTTCTGACCTGATAAAATCCGAAGTGGCCATTCAAGAAGGCTCTTCACTGGAAGAGATCAAGAAAAAAAGCCAAAGCGAACCGGTGATCAAGCTCGTCAATAATTTGGTCAACCAGGCTATTGCGGAAATTGCTACGGACATTCACATTGAACCTGCCGAAACCGTGGTCAAAGTCCGTTATCGTAAAGACGGTATGCTCAAGGAAAGCATTGAATTGCCAAAATGGGTGCAAGCGTCGTTGACGTCGCGTATTAAAATTTTGGCAGAACTGGATATTGCCGAAAAGCGTCTCCCACAAGATGGCCGTATCAAATGGTTATACGAAGGCGAATACATTGATATGCGCGTAAGCACTTTGCCGACACGAGTGGGGGAGAAGGTGGTCATTCGCATTCTCAAACATATGGACCATGTGGAAAATATGGAATCACTGGGCATGTCCCAGGAAGTCCTGGCCGCGATGAATCAATTGATTCACAGGCCACAGGGAATGCTTTTTGTAACTGGTCCCACCGGATCGGGTAAATCTTCCACCCTATATGCGTCCTTAAAAGAAATATTGGAAAAGGATATCAATGTTTCGACCATTGAAGATCCCATTGAGTACCGTTTGGATGGCGCCAATCAAGTACAGATCAATGAAAAAGCCGGTCTGACCTTTTCCGGTGCCTTACGTTCTTTGCTGCGCCAAGACCCGGATGTAATCATGATCGGGGAAATCCGCGATGAAGAAACAGCCGCCATTGCGGTACAGGCGGCGCAAACGGGACATTTGGTTTTTTCCACGCTGCATACCAATGATGCGGCTTCTGCCGTTACCCGGCTATTGGATCTTAAAATCAAACCTTTCCTCATCAGCTCGGCCGTACTCGGTGTGTTGTCCCAACGGCTGGTTCGTAAGCTGTGCAAGCAATGCCTTACTTTAAGCCCACCTACTGTTGAAGAAAAATTGTTTTTACCCGGGTTACCGGAACTCTGTCCAACCGCAACCGGTTGCGCTGCCTGCAATGGCACCGGCTACCGGGGACGCATTGGAATCTTTGAACTGTTATTATTCAATACCGCCATTCGTGAAGCGGTTATCAATGGAAAAAGTGAATCCTTTATCAAGGACTTGTCGAACCACAAGCAGTTAGTGGTGGATGGCATGGACAAACTCAAATTGCATATCACCAGTGCCAGCGAGCTCATTCGCGTGGCTGTGATGGAAGCCCAATCATGAAAAAATTATTAATCCTATTTGTATTGGCTGTTTGGCCCATGAACCTGTGGGCGCAAGATACGACCAACCCTCCTACTGACAACGAAAATATTCCCCAGCAACAACAGCTGATGCAACCTCCAGAGCCACCGCCACAAGTTATGGATCAACCTCCTCCGCCTGCCGGGAATTACCCCGGAATCAATCCGGAAAGTCAAAATAATTTCAGTCGTCCACCGAATGGGTTTAGAAGGTCGCCAACCCTCGGTGACCAAGAAAAAGAACTCCTTGAAAAACATCGTGAAAATGCCGCACGGGGTGGAAAAGTCCTTAAGGGGACACGACCGGCCGCAGGAGATGCCAAAGCCTTGAGTAAATCTGCCGAAGGAATGCTCAATGTGGATTATGTGAATGAACCAATACTGGATGTTCTGCGTGCCATCGCAACCGCATTCAAACTCAGCGTGATACCAGAAAAGGATCTCGGCGATCTTAAAATCACCATTCACTTAGAAAATATTCCAGTACTGGAGGGCCTAGAAAAACTCTGTAAATCCCATGGTCTCGAATTGAATATAGACGGCAATGTGTACCGGGTGCGTAAAACCAAAGAGATGGCCTTCAGCTTAATCGAAATCCGGAACAAGCGCATGAATTTGGATGTGCAAAACCGGCCTGTAAAGGATTTCCTCCGCGAGTTTGTAGAAAAGAGCAAGATAAACATTGTACCCGGCCAAGATTTACGGGGTTTGGTAACTGGGCATCTCAAAGACGTGGAGCCTATCGATGGGTTCAAGGCTTTAATGGAAGCCAACAATTATCAAGTTCGGCTTAAAGCAGGCGTGTATCTAGTCGACAATCGTGATTCAACTGGAAATGAAAATCCAGGCTTTGGCCGTCCGCGCCGCAGTCCAATGTTTTCCAATCCGGGGCAGGGCAATTCGGATATTGACGTGCATAATGGTTTGGTAACCTTGACATTGAACAATGCCTCTTTAGGCGACGTGCTCAAGGAGATGGCGGAACAAGCTGGACTCAATTACACCATTATCGGCGATGTCTCTGGGAATGTGAATGCCCAGTTGAAAGGCTTAAAAATTGACGATGCTTTTGCCGCATTGTTGCAGGGAACGCGATATGCCTACTTGCGGAGAGGTGGCATTCTCTTAATCGGTGATCGAAATCCAAATACACCGTCTGGCCAAGCCTTGTCCGGAGCGGATTTGGTTTACCTCAAGTACATCAAGGCAGAAAATATCGAGAAAATTTTGCCGAAATCTATTTCCGCCGACAATATCAAAGTCATTAAAGAGCAAAATGCTGTGCTCATTTCCGGAATCAGTGACGATATTTCTCAAGTCAAAACCTTCCTTGAAAAAGTGGATGTGCCTACTCCACAGGTGCTGATGGAGGTGGTAGTAGTGGAATACAATCGCGATCAGAATTCGGAGCTCGGCATTGGAACCGGAAAGCCCCCTAATGGCGACCCAGCAATAAATATAGAAGGGAGTATGAGCGGAATACGTCAGACTTTTTCCAGAGGAACCTTTCAAGGTGTAATTGGAGTGCTCCCGCCCAAGTTCAATTTGAACTTGATGGCCTTGGAATCCAAAAGCAAAGCAAAAATTCTGTCCATGCCAAAAATTACCACGCTAAATGGAAATAAGGCTGAACTTAAAGTCAGTAAAACGTCTTATTACAGGGTCAGTTCGGTTACCAAGGATGGATTACAGAACACCGATTTTCGGCCCATTGATGATGGTATCACCATTGAACTGACTCCCTGGATAACCAAGCATGGGGAAGTCAACGTCAACATCACTCCAGCTATCAAAACCTCTGAACATGGCAATGGAGAGACACCACCTCCAGTTACAAACCGTTCGATAAACACCAATGTCAGCCTCAAAGACGGTGAAACCATTGCGCTTGGGGGACTGATAAATTCAAATCAAGATAATAGCAGGTCCTTTGTCCCAATCTTAGGAAGCATTCCTATAATTGGATATTTATTTTCCTGGCGCAATCTGCATACGTCCACCACTGAATTGGTCGTATATGTTACCCCCCATATTTTGAATCCAGAAGTTCAAGGACTGAATTTGGAACAAGAATTCGAATCCCTGGACAACCGTTCAGGCTTTCTTAAAAATTCTGATTTTTTAAAAGGGTCTAAACTAGGTGCAGTTCCTACACCGGTACCCGTAGCAGCGGACACCTCGTCCCGGATTCCCTCCAAAAAGGATTCCACCCGCACTCGATGATGCCGTACCGGCGGTTCCCTATGCTGCGGAATACAGTGTTACCCAAAATTGCATCCCTCATTCGGCAGTTGTCCCTCTTTGACAAAGAAGCGGCCACGGAACCCACGCCCAAACAGTCCAAGCCTGCGTCGCCCAATCATTCCAAGCATGCTTCCAATCCGACCATGCCAACCGAATTCAAAGCGAACGATTTTCAAATCCTATGCACAGGTCCATATGCCCACATTGAAGTCTGTTTGAAACCAAAGTTGTGGGACAGCTGGCGAGCCGCCTGGACCCCACGCAAAGAAACTCTGCGATTGGAAATTCCAGAGATTTTCTCCAATGCACCCTTACCTGTCAAACAATCCCTGTTGCAATGGGCGGTACTGGTTTCTCGCCGGGATACCAAAAAAAAACCAGAATTAAAGGCCGAACGCCGTCGATTAGAAACGGATATTCGCGCGTATCTGTTGACGCCCACGGAAGCCATCGGTCCGAAACTTCATGCTAGGAAAGTAGCGAGAAACCAGCGCAAGCTCTCGCGATTGACACCTCAAGGCCGCCATCACGATTTGTCCGCCTCCTTCCAGCGTGTCAATACCACCTATTTTGAAAATGCCCTGCAAGCCCGCCCTACCTGGTCCGCACGCCTTGGCGGGCTTTCCACGCATTCCCTGGCTCAAGATGCGAACGGCCAAACCTACCATCTCATAACCATTAGTCGGGGATATGATAGCGCCGACGTTACTGCGGACATTTTGGACGGAGTCATGTACCACGAATGCCTACATGCGGCAATTCCTCCCATTACGCGAAATGGGCGGCGTGTTGTTCATGGACCGGAATTTAAAAAGCGAGAACGCGCTTATGCACATTTTGAAGTGTGGCGCAATTGGCACCGTGATGGATTGCCCAAGTCGCTGCGACGCATGCGCCGAACCGGATATTAATTCTTTTTGATACGCAAGACACAGCGATAAATAGGCTTTCCTTGCTTCCGATATTTCTTTTCAAAGTTCGTCATAATGCCTTCCGTCGGCTCCGCATTGTCCTTTTCAAGGACCAACCAAGGTAGGGAAGAGAAGAGCGACCGGGCTTCGGCGTTGTATTCTTGATGGTCCGTGCCCCAGTAGAAACGGGCATCTGGTAGGGCCTTGCGCTGTACCAATTCCATAAAAGGCAATGCCATCAAGCGATTCTTGTGGTGCTTCTTTTTGGGCCAAGGATCGGGAAAGTACATATGAAAATTTCCCACGCAGGCATCGGGAAGATAATCTCGGAAAAAATAAAAAGCGTCCCCCAACAAGACTCGAGTATGTGCCAAATGTGGTCGCTTAGCCAGCCGTTGCGCGGTCCAATGGGCAATTTCCGGTTCCCATTCCAATCCAAGAAAAGGGATCTCAGGATGCTTTTCGCAGTATTCGACGAGGAAGCCCCCTTTTCCACAGCCGATTTCAATTTCAATGGGTCCGGGAGTGCCGAAAAAAGAGGCAATGTCTATTGGCGTAAACGGTGTTTGACCATCCGGAGCCAACATGGGCAGACCATCAGCCTCTTTACGGATACGCAGGTGATAATACCTGTCTACATCCTGTGAGGGCACCAGGTTACGCAGCAATTCATAGGAGGCAAGTCCGGCGGGTAAAGGCATCTCATTCCTTACTTCAGATTCAATTGGGATTAGGAGAAAGAAAGATGCAAAAGGCTAGGCGGAATTTCATCCCGTCCGATAAACCTAAGGCATTCCACCCTGACATACCCCTGCTTCTTTCTTAGATTTTACCAATGGCTTATAGTATCGTTATTGGATTAGAAGTGCATGCACAGTTGTCCACGCGCACCAAAATGTTCTGTGGTTGTCGAGTGGAGTTTGGGGCCGAACCCAATACCCTGGTTTGCCCAGTGTGCTTGGGAATGCCCGGTACGTTGCCGGTTCCCAATATTAAGGCTGTGGAATACGCCATCAAAATGGGCTTGGCATGTGGCTGTCGCATCGATCCCGAAGCCATGTGGACCCGCAAAAATTATTTCTATCCCGATCTTCCTAAAGGGTATCAGATTACCCAGCAGGGCGAAGTGGCCATGTACGACCGGCCAATTTGCACGGAAGGATCGCTGGAAGTGGACATGGACGATGGGTCCCGAAAATATATCGGACTCAAGCGTATCCATATGGAAGAGGACGCTGGAAAGTTGATTCACGACTTGACCGTGGCCGATTCTCTATTCGATGCCAACCGCTGTGGAACCCCTCTCATTGAAATTGTAACGCTGCCGGATTTGCGCTCTCCGCGGGAAGCATATCTGTACCTGGAAAAATTAAAGCAAATCCTGGAGTATTTGGAAATCTGCGATGCCAATATGGAACGGGGAAATTTGCGCTGTGACGCCAATGTCTCTTTGCGCAAAGATGAGTTTGCCCCTTTAGGCAACCGCGTTGAGCTGAAGAACATGAATTCCTTTCACAATATTGAAAAAGCTCTGGAAGCGGAGATCGAACTACAGACATTGATGCTGGATAGGGGAGAGACTATTCCGCAGCAGACCAAACGCTGGGATGTTGCGCGGGGTGTAACCGTGGCCACGCGCACCAAAGAAGAAGCGCATGACTACCGCTATTTTCCGGAACCGGACCTGGTACGCATCCATACCTCCAAGGAAACTATTGCTGAAATCCAAAAACACCTTCCCGAACTTCCGGAAGCCCGTCGACGTCGCTATGTGGAAGCTTACGGAATCCCGGCCTATGATGCCGCAGTACTGACGCAAGAAAAATCGGTTTCAGAATTTTATGAGCGTGTTTGCGCGATAACCAGCGATAAAAAAGCCGCATCCAACTGGGTGATGGGGGATGTGCTGCGCGTTGTCAAAGAAGAAAATATCAAAGTGCAGGCTCTCAAGTTTACTGCCGAACATTTAGGAGAGCTCATCAACTTGATTCAGGATGGCACTATATCTGGAAAGATCGCTAAAACGGTTTTTGAAGAAATGCTTGCCCATGGAACAGCTCCTGGTATTTACGTTAAAGAAAAAAACCTGGTTGTCATTAGCGATTCCGGCGCAATTGAAAAAATGGTTCGCGAGGTACTTGAAAAGAATCCCGATTCCGTAGCTTCCTATAAAGCTGGCAAGGTCAAACTGATGGGATTTTTTGTCGGCCAAGCGATGAAGCTCAGTCAAGGCAAGGCCAGTCCCGATCAAGTGAATGGGATTTTGAAAAAACTTTTGGATGGTTAGGTCATGAGGGCCATGAGGTCGACGTTTCTGATATTCCCTCTTCTGGTTGTATTACACGTTCCCGGTTTTAGTGATGGGTTGGATTCGAATAAGCAGCAGCCTTTTGATTCAAGCAAGACTACCCAAGTAGTGCCTAAAGCTCGAACGGATTCCCTAACCATTGTTAAACACGGCTACCAACATCGGCAGCAAATCATTACAGGCAGCGTGGTTATGGCCTGCCTAGCCCTGATAATGGTCACCATGAATAACTATAATCCGCGCTAATATTGAGGTTTTTTCGACTGGAAAACGTTGAATATCCCTCTATTTTATGTATCTTAAGGGCAGCAAGTTCGCTGTGTTCTTGCTCGATAACCCGGAATTAAACGCTTTTCGTTGCTTCGTGTTATTGGTAATGGCTATACTTGCCACTGAAGCTTACCGATTCAATTTTATTTCCCCTTCGCAGTGTGGGCTGGCTAGTGGGAATCAGCGAGAATCCAAATCAGGGGTTTTCTGATTGGAAAGTTTAAGGGTCAGACTTGGCCATTTTGGCTTTGCCATTTTTCATAGAAATATTGCCTTTGGATCCCATTTTAGTATGAATGCGATTAACGACAACCAACCCAGGGATCTTGAATGCAGGATAGGAATCCTTCCGAAATGTTAACCGACAATAATCAGGACGAAGAGGCCCTCGATCCCGACATGGAAAATGGGATGGACGATGAGGACATGGATGAAGAGGATGACGATGAGGACATGGATCAGGAAGATGATGATGTTGCCGAGGTGAATAGTGGCAACCATTCCGATCAAGCATTCGATCCCAATAATAATTCCAGGAATTTGAACCAAGTCTCGCACGAAAGCAACGATAGTCTCCGCCGCCGTCGCAAGCGCGCCAAAGTGACCAAAATCAGTGGCCGGAACCATAAAGACAAGAAGAAACGACGCGGCGACAAAGACGATTCGGGATTCGATTATTCCAGTGACTTCGACCCTCGGTCGGAAACAGAAGAGTACTCCGGCTATATTCAAATGGTTGAAGGAACTGGCTACGCCTTGATGCGCTCTGAGCGCGCCAGTTTTATTTCTCAAGAAGGCGACATTTTGCTGCCCAGGGAAATGGTACAGCGATTTGGTCTACGTTCCGGGCATAAGATTCATGGTTTAGTGCGGATGAAGAAAAACCGTCGCCAGAAAATCGTAACAACGCTGCTGGAAATCCAAGATCAATCCTTGGAAAATTGGCGTCCGGCGCCTATGTTCCATACCCTGACTAGCGTCAATCCGTTTGAATTTTACCGCCTTTCCTCTCCCGGCGATGCGGATAAAAGCATGGTCTTGTTGGAACTGTTGACGCCCATAGGCAAAGGCCAGCGCGGCCTTATCGTAGCTCCACCGCGCACGGGTAAAACCATCTTGATGGAAAAAATCGCCAATGGGATTGCCCATAATCACCCGGAAGTGGACAT
>JAYUHW010000449.1:0-4172 GCA_043766615.1 Fibrobacteria bacterium
TCACATCCGCAGTAGTGGTGCCGCGCCCCATCGGAACTTTAGCTTCATAAAATTTCTTGACATCCAGAATGGTCTTGGCTCCCGGCACCTTGCCCGAATTCAAGTACTGCATGAAAAGGCCGGTTTTGGGATCGCTCCAGAGAGGGCCATCAAAAAAGTTGCCGGGACACACCGCATTAACTTTGATGCCATCCTCGACCAATTCCATGGCAAAGGATTGAACTAGCCCGATGCCTCCGAATTTGCTGCCTGCGTAGGCTCCGTTTTTATTTGAGCCCACCAATCCACTTTTAGAATTGATCTGAATGATGTCCGTCAAATATCCAGGTCTGGCCAAATGTTGTATGGCCAGCACTTGCGCGGCTTTTTGCGTGCAGAGGAAAAAACCCTTATAGTTCACTGTAGTCACAAAGTCGAAGTCTTTTTCGCTTTGCGTCTTGACGCTGCCTGCCTTGACCACGCCCGCATTGGAGATGAAAACATCGAAGCCGCCAAAGGCGCGAATCACCGCATGAATCATGGCATCCAAGCTAGCGCTATCCGTAACGTTTACCGGCAATCCGATTGCGGACCACCCTATGGCGGACCCTCCTTGGGCCGAAGCAACACCACCGTTTGGCTCGCCTCTATCCTTACACAACTGTGCAGCCGCTTTAGACGCACCATCGGCATTCATATCCGTGAGTACCGCCACGCCGCCTTCGGAAACAAAATGCTGGCTGATTTCCAATCCAAAACCCTGCGCCGCTCCAGTAATCACGGCGATCTTTCCGGCCGCGCGACCTTGCGATCCCTTGGCGGCAGAAACACTTTTGCGATAACTTTCTACTTCCCAATCTTCAATGAATTTTCGGAAGTCAGATTTTAAATAGCGGATGCCACCCAATCTCCGGGCTCCGGCCATGATTTTCACCGCGTCCTTATACACCCATACCGAGATTTGGGCGCTCTTGACATCCTCCCCGATCCCAAACATGCCGACATTCTTGACCAGCACCACCAAGGGCGAAAAGCGCGTGGCCGCGATATGGGCATCTATGGCTTGGCGCAAACGCAGAACCGTTTCCCTAGCCGCCTCGTCTTTAATCGGCTCAAACCAAAGCGGAAAACTTTTGCAATACACGATTTGATCCGGGGAGAGGGCACCTCCGGCCACAACGGTTTGGCCTTCATTGCCGCAAACCAATTCCATCACTTCCGGCGAGTCCTCGAAACGCGCGACTTTGAGCCTGTCCGCGGTGCCTAAAAGTCCACGTAGGGCAGGCCCGATCACGTTGATTTGTTTTCTGGCTTCTATTGCGTCTACAGTAGAGACACTCCCAAAGGCTGTCTTGGAGGATACAGCTTCGATCAGCGGGCGGATGGCCGCAAGCAGCCAATCGGTATCGGCTTTGACTTCTTCCGGGGTATTGCCGGCAACCACCAGACCATGGTTTTCCATGATCACGGCTCTGGGGCAGTCCTGGCCGGTTTCTATTTTGAACTTTTGCAAAGCTTCAAATAACGTGCGAGCCAACTGGAATCCGGGATCCACCTCGCCTATCCAGATAAACGTATTGCCCAATTTCGCGCGCAGGATGCTTTCTCCCTGTAACGCACAAGTAAACATATTGACCAGGGTCGAATGGGTGTGCACGACGAAAGTGCGCGGCAGTAAATTGTGCAAAACCGATTCCACGCTGGGCCGCTGACCCCGTTCCGGATGGATCCGGGCTGCCAACACCTGAGCTTTGAACTGCGCCTCGCGCTGCATGCGATCGGGGCTGAGATTTTGTTCCAACAAGCTGTCCAATGCAGCTCGTTTCATTTCCACAAAACCTTCAGGTGTAATAGTCGCCAGTGAAGTTCCACTTCCCTTGACCCAAATTGAGTCTGCCACTTTACAGGAAGTGTTTCCACCTCCGGCAATGACCATTTCCGAATCGTGCCCATAAAACTGGGAAAGCTTGACCAATTGATCCATGGTTGTGTCACTGGAGCTGAACTTGGGCCATTCCATCTTTATTACACTCCGAGGTCGGTTTGAATGACAGCGGCTCCAAGGGCCGCAAAAGCTTTAATCCGGGCATCGGCGGAAGCATATCCTGCGCACAACGCACCGTCTGCGTCCACGAATCCAGCTTGTCCTTGCGCCAATAAAAACTGATGAGCGGCAATGACACAAGCGCCTTCCCAGAATATCGCCTTGATATCCTCGGGAACGGGAGCGCTTTTTAAACAAGTGGGTTCCAGCGGAATGAGCTCCAGGGTATTGTGTTCCGTTCCCCCGACCACCACTAAACCTGCGGCACGCATGGCTTTGACATAGGTTTGCAAAACCTCTGGAGAGTTGCGAATGGGAATGAACTCGGCCATATATATACCCATGCCGAGTATGTTTTCGATCAGTATTTCCGGCGTCGCCTCGTACGGACACAAGGGGCTGGCTCCATCTGCCAACGTGGGATAGCAAGGAATGCCTCCCATACCCAGAATCATTTTTTTGGCTTCGATTTCGTCCACAAAGGTTTCGACCACAAAAGCTGGTTTTCCGGATTTAAGCAAATGCGATCGGAATTCATTCTGAAACTGCACAGCATCATCTGCCCCGGCTTTTGGAGCGGTGCCGTAAACCTTCGTGAGAATTTGGGCCCGCTTGTCGCTTGCAACTTTGGCGAATAAGGATTCCTGAAAAGCCTGCGCGATGTGACGCTCTTGCAAATAGACGATATCTTCGGGACATTTATGCCGGTTGGAAATCATCTTTTTGACACTCGGTTCCGTAACCGAGAGGTCACAGCCCGCAGCGATAAATATAGCCGCCACTTTATCCACCATCTCCCGCATACGCTGCGTGTCGTTGGCGCGAATGGTTTCCAAAATGGACGCGGGCCCCGCCGGTACGGGCAGGAAACGGGTTACGCCCTTGCCGCATATGTACATGCGACCGGGATTGCCCGGATCGTTTATCTTGACCTTATCCTTGACCAAGCGATCGATCAAACTGATGATCTCCAATCCAAAAATCGGAAACACGCGCGCCTTTTTTGCGAGCTCGGCAAATTTCACATACACTTGATAGTCGTAATAATTGGTGACGCCGATCACTCTGACATCTTGCGCTACCGCCAAATCCAAAACTTGTTCCACCGTGGTGAAGGCGGAAAAGTTAGGAGGCAGATGCACGTGCGAATTCACTTTAAGCGGAATGGCGGAAACCGTTTTAGCGGCTGCGCGCATTTTCTCTACCGAACCGATTGACTTAAGCCATTCAACAATCTGCATACTTTTTCTGACACTTTCCTTTTTTAGGGACGGCAAATACTAGCCGTACTCAGCGCGCCTCTTACGCCGAACGTACGATGTAGCAATGTTGCCGACTTCCGCTAACCGGAGTAAAGCCATCATAATTCTTCGTAAATTAAATCAATTCTTTCTTTTTTCAATCAAGACTTTGACTAAAGTACGTCATTACGGTATATTTTTCAAGCAAATGGGAAGTTCTGCTCAAAATCGCCGCCAGCACATTTTGGACGAAATATTCGGCCATCGCTCCGCCACCGTGGTGGATTTGGCGGCTGCTATGGGAGCTTCCGAGGCCACCATCCGCCGGGACCTGAAAACCCTGTCGGAAGAAGGCGAAATCGACTTGGTTTATGGGGGGGCGGTGATTCGCCGTTCCTCGGATTTCTCATTTCGATCCAAGCATCAGCGCAGTCCAGGAGCCAAAGAGTCTATCGGCCGATTGGCGGCTTCACTGGTCCAAGATGGTGAACAGATATTTCTGGATTCCGGCACCACCTGCTTTATGATGGCTCCCTTTCTCAAACGAAAACGCGGACTATCCATTATCACCAACTCTGCCCGACTGGCAATCGAACTCGATGCCCCCAATACCAATGTCATTCTGATAGGCGGCCAATACCGGCCGGATAGAATGGATTGCGTAGGTCCTATTGCCGCTGCCACATTCGATCAACTCCGCGGCTACATTTGCTTTTTAGGTGCGGATGGCCTGAGCGCGGACTTCGGACCTTCGGCCAACGATGTCGAATCCGCCCATTTCAATCGCCAAGCCGTACACAACAGCCGCCAGGCAATACTGGTAACGGACCAAACAAAATTTCTATCTCCCTCCCTTTTCAAAATTGTGGAGTGGACGGCCGTATCAAGCATCGTCACCGACACCCGTC
>JAYUHW010000450.1:0-7281 GCA_043766615.1 Fibrobacteria bacterium
GCCGCCGAATCCAATAGACTTTCCTGCATTGCGATATAAAAAAAGTCTCCAGGAACTTTCACTCGTTTTAATTCCTGACGAATAAGAGTTTCATATTTCGATTTACGGGCGAATCCAGTGACAAGAGTGGCTCTATTTGCCGGCAAGCAGAAATAGTCTATTTGATCCTGTACACTTTTTATAAAAGTTTCCGGAATGATAAATCCTTTTTTCCCCATCTCTTCCAAAATTTGATGCACATCATTTCCGAGTGCCAAACTATAGGTTGGCGCACGGTCCGGAATTCTCAACTTTTCACGAATCTGGAGCAATTGATGCTCGGCTGAAAGCAACTGGTCGACGAGCTTTATTTTTTCCGCCAAAACTTCAGCACCCGGGCCCGATACAGCGTCTAATCCAAATTCCAAGGCATGAATTTGGCTTACCAGATCCCCTTGCTTTTTTATGCTCGCACGATAATTCAAGTTTTGAAGACCTAAAACGGAAACAGCAAGTAAAAAGAGGCATCCAATTCCGCCGCCAATCCAGTAAATCCGTTTGCGCGACTTAGCGAACTTATTACCAAGTTCACCCAGCCAATTCGCTACCCGTTCGGGTAAAACCCCGCCTTGAATCAGTCGTGATAATCGTTCCGGGTCCTTTAATAAGGCCTGCATGACCTCTTGCGGACTATTTGATTTTCTCAATCGTTTAGCCATTTCCATGATCAAACTTTTACTGCCTTTGGTAGCACTGTCAGAAAACATACCAACATGGGCAACCGCCATGGTTGTGGTAGCGCGCCCACGAAGTACAAGCGTATCGCTTTCGTCACTGACCCGTTCGGTAACGTCCATAACATTCACCCGCATGGCTGGACCGGCCGGCCCCAAGCTGATGATCTCTCCACCTAAAAGTTCTCTTTCTGCAATACGGGACTTACCCACAAAAGTGCCATTGGTGCTGTCCAAGTCTTTGAGCCATAGAACTTGCGTCTTTAAAACAACCAAGGCATGCATACCGGAAACGATGCCGTGGTTTTCACCCGTAAAGGTTAAGTCATTGCCGTGGCTACGGCCTAAGGTAAGTGAAGAGACGACCTCCACCTTTTTCCCCTGAGCTGAGCCATCCAACATTTCGAGGAAAAATCGTTTCAAGATTCCTCCGATCCGGTCTTTTATCTTAACGCCATCCCGATGCCAAAACAATCGCAGGAAATATGCCAATAAGCATGCCAATGGGAAAGGCATTTTTAATCAAATTAAGCTGGCAAGCCCACAAGACTCAAGCAGTAAAAACTAAATGGTGCTGAAATTTATTCGTTCGGTTTAAAAACAGGTTCCCGATTTGTGTCCGGCACGGCGGGTCCCATTAATATTTTAGATAAAGTTTGCGCCGAAATTCCTGGACTGTACGGCACTTTAAGCGAGGCAGGAATTGCAGGAAGGCCCAATCGCCCATGGTTTACGGAGGCCATAGGAAAGCCTTCTGGTCGTCCTCGTTGTTCAAGTGGCAGCTGAAGCAAGGGCATTAGGCTTGGACGCAACATTTTAAGAAGTTGAACAGGTAGCGAACTGGTAAATCCGTATTCCTTGGCTACATCTCCATGCACATGAGCAGTCAAGGTTCCAAAAAATCGATCTCCAAGAAAAAAAACGAACGTGGCCGTGCGGTTTACTACTCGGGACTCCAGAATTTGTCCGCTTTTACTTACGGTTTCAAAGCGTTGATCCCCAGTACCGGTCTTTCCTCCAAGCGGAATATAAGCGTCATTTGTTAATGGAAAAGCTTTAAAGCCCCTAACGGCCGTACCTTTTTCGACAATATCCAGCAAGGCCGCTTTTACGGTTCGACATATTTCCGGGGAAAGCAATTGTCTATAGGAAGTATCCCTGCGAGATAAATTGGTTTCATAGGGAGTGCCATTGGCAAAGCGCATGCGGTCGATTAGGACGGCAGGATATTTTACGCCGTCATTGAGCACTATGCCCACCAATTCTGCCAAAGCATTGGGTCTATCCGCAGAACTACCGATAGCGGTGGCAAAGGACGGGACTAGCGAACCGAATGGGTAACCCAGACGTTGCCATGCCTTGTGGATATCCAGAAAAGCCTCCATCTCCATGATGCCGCGAATGCGCGAGTCCTGGGCGGACTTGTGCCGGGTTCTAAAAAGCCACTGATAAGTTTCATGGGTTTGGATTAGACTGGCTGCTTTGACCTCGGTCCAAGTTGCGGACGGATGCACTCGCAAATATCCCACCAACCACAATTCAAGCGGATGCACACCGGCCACATAACCTAAATCTGCCAGACCAAGATTCTCATTGAAATAATGGGCATGCAATTGATCGAGTTGCTTACCGGGATATAGAGAATCTCCCAATTGATCCCGCATGAAAGCGCGAAAGCGCGTCGTATCCGCTTGGGGTTCAAGAGTCAGGAAAGCCGTAGCTATCCTACGCGGCGCAGGTCGAAAGCTGTGAAAAAAAGTTTCCGTAATTTTCTCGGAATCCAAGCCACGGTATTTCCGGTAAAATCGACCAAGGAACAATTGACCTTCCTGTTCGGCGAATTTTTCCAAGTAGGCTTGCCGCTGTGGCGAGGAGGTTGAATCGATCAGCATGGCTCGGGATATAGGTGCCTGGCCGATATAATAGTTTACAATGTCACGCATAAGTCGAATGAACACCAGATTAACGGAACGGCGGAACGCTTGTTTGATGGTTTGTATACCCCCTTCATCGGATTCGAAATTCACGAAGGAATGCATGCCGCCCCCGGTAAAAAAGTGCTCTGAAGTGCTGCCGGAATAATTCCTATTCATGGCGGCATCCAACATTGTGGACAATGAGGCATCCTTTGCTGTGGCGAGATAACCAGCAGCCCAACGGGTTAGCGCGTCGGGCCCATGGACTTCCAATTCCCGGTTGGATTGTATGGGACGACCAGTCAACCGTTCATGCAATGCCGTGATGATTTCCAAATAGTTCACCAGCGTGCGCAATTTAGCGGTCGATCCCAAATCGAGTTTCACTCCATCATTAATGTTAAGCGGTTGTTCATAATTGTCGGCTTGCACCCGAAGCAAATTCCTTTTTTCCACGGTTTCATATAGGGTAAAGCTATAGATAACACGCGAGGGATCCCCTTTTTCCAAGAGTCGAAAAGCATTGAGCCCGGTTGAGTCTAAAAATTTTCTGTCCGCTAATCTGCGCAGAAACCGAACCACATCTTTTTGCACCTGGCCGTCTAAGGTGGTCCCCACGGTCAAATCCAGTCTGTCGAGATCATACAGTCTGGGTAGCCCCAACATGTTTCCCAAGGTGTTCCGGACGGAATTAACGTGCTTACGATCCACAAACGCAGCGGGAAAAGCAACAGCCGCTCGGCGCATAAGTTCCGGCTTGGCGATTAAGGACGCATCCCTAAGTTGAGGAGTAATCACGCTGTTTCGACCGAGCAGCTGGGTATAATTATCGCCAATGGAATTGAGGGCGTCCCGATGTTGTAAGAGATAAGAGGTTGGTCTGCGATGCGCAATGAACAGGTTTAAAATTTGTCGGTAACCATTCCCAATTGCGGTCATATCCACGCCGCTATCGACGCCGGTTTTATCCGCCCCCTTGCTATGCGGTGCGGTCAGTAAATGATTGACAGAATCGAGTGAGGCACCGTACCACGCAAGTAAACCATCGGAAAGACCATTGACCTCCCCATATCCGGGAAGGGCGGCCAATGGAACCGTATTGATATATTTTAGAAGAATTTGTTTGCGCGTCTCGGAGGTGTTCTCACTTTTTTGGTATGCCCGTAAACTGGCCGATATCATCTGCAGGTATTTTTCCTGTGGTCCAGTGGTACGGCCCTCCTCCGAGTGCTGGTACTTTTCCAGCTGCGTGGCCAAAGTACTGCCTCCCGCCACATTTCCACTTTTTCCAAGCTTCTGCCGGACAAGCTCGACCACAGCTTTGACCATACGCGACCATTCAATTGCGGGATTTTGCTTCGGTTGCAAGGTATCGAGCAAACTTCGGTTTTCGATGAAAAGCAATGTTTGAACGACCTGATCCGGTATGGAATCGAAAGTCGGAAAAATCTGCCTGGGATAATTTACCGTGAACATGGACTGACCGCGTGTGTCCAGCAGGTTGAGTCCTGCCTGCGTTTTTTCCGTATAGATTGGATAGATTCCCTTGCGCGCCAACTCGAGCATTTTTGGGGAGAACCGGGCTTGACTTTCCACCTGAAAGCCACGACTAGCCAAAGCAGTTATAAACTCCGGTACATGAGAATAACCTCGTCTTTCATCGGTTGGACCTTTGGTGGGAAAAAGGATTTTTTCACTGGCCCCGGGTTCAACAGTAAAGAAAAGGCTTTGCGCCAGCTTGTGAAAATACCGGGCTTGGAAAGTGGATGTGTTCGCTTCGTACACTCCAAACCCAATTGCGAGTAGGGCAACAATTGCCAATAAGACAATAGCGAATACAACAATACGACGGTAAAAATGGCGCGACCTCAAAAATTCAAGGGCGGCAAATGGATCGCCGGAAGAGGGCGCGTTCATTCCCATTTTCTAATTCCAACCTCTGCCTTCAACACCAAGCCTCCCCCATCCGACTATTTTACATGCAAGTGAGGTTGGAGTATATTGTAACATCTCATTCTCGACGGTTGCGAAGTCTAATATAGTGTCTCCTGGCAAAAGCAAAGACGGGGTGATGGTTAAACAAGATAATTTTTCTCAAGCAGAATCCGAATCCGTCGCGGGTACCCCCTTAGGCGTGCAACTGCTTGCTTTTCTTTGCGGAATAGTAGTGGCCGTTCTCGGATTCAAATCCGCTCATCAAGACCTTGTCATTATTCGGAAGCTGACCCATCTGGAAAATTTTGTGGAAGTCCCGGGCAAAGTTTTACAGGTCAAAGTACGTGTAGACTCCACAGGCTCATCGGAAGATTTTTATCCGGATGTCCTCTATGAATACTTTGTTGAAGGTGCCAGTATTTGGGGCTGGAGACTGTCCTACGAAGAAAAACCTGCATCTAAAACCTACTGGGAAAAGCGGCTCAGCGGCTATGCAGTGGGTGCCACGGTCCCCGTGTACTACAACCCTGCTTTACCCAAAGACTCGATACTGGAAAAACGGAGAGAAAATCTTTTTCGAAATTGGATGAAAATGCTACTCGGCATTGGATTTTTGACAGCCGGCTTGGTACTGGTACTTCTTCCCGCATGGTCTTGGCTGCGAACCTTTTTTACTAAAAAGCAGGTTTAAGCCATTCAGAAAATGAATCCGGCCATGATGGCCACTACCACTGTTTTTACGTCCTTCTGTGCGCTCTTATCGATAGTATTTTTGCCCAGATTGAAACGAAGCTGAAAAGAACCCAGCCCCCATTCTACTCCGCCTCCCAGGCATAAAGTCCATTCATAGTCTACCAAATTCTGGTTTTCGATCAAGCGGGGGGTCTCCTCGGGAATGACCGTGCCACCGTTGCCAAACATGATGTACTCGGAAAAAGAATCCTTTGAGAATAAGTAAGATAGCGAAGGACCGCCAAAGAAAATCGGTAGAACCTCATTGCCGGTGGGCGCCGTTACTTTCAAAAGGAAAGGGATTTCCACAGCATGAATTTTAATGGTGTTGACTTTAGTCCGATCCGCGCCAATGTTTACTGGATCCGGATCATATGTGCGGATAGCTCCGCTTTTGGCCACGTAGAGAATATCTGTCTCTACACCCAAAAAAACTGGAAGGTGAAACGCCAAAGTCACTCCCGTAGTAGGCCAGAAGTTCATGTCAAAATCTTGGACACTTTTTCCCCAGAAAGAAGCACCGGTAATCCCACCCAGGATACCCATGGCCACGGGTTTGCGTTCCGCTGAAACCGACTGCGCAAGGAATGCAGAAATAAGGAAAAAAATTAAGCGCGAAAGTGCTTTTCTCGGATTTTGAATCCCTATGATATTGTTTTTGGAATTTTCGTTGTGGTGGATTGCCATGGCCAACCATTATCCTAATTGGAGAAGAGAGCAGACAAGCAATGAGGTATGCAAAAAAGAGGCCTGGCCCATAGGCCAGGTAAAACATTTAAGTTACTGGATTTTGACTTTAAGTTCTTTTCCAAGCGCCTTGGCGATTCTTTCCAAAGTGGAAAGCTTAATGTCTTCCGCATGGTTTTCAATTCGGGAAATCGCCGTACGCTTGGTCTTTAACCGGTGGGCTAATTCTTCCTGAGAAATGGCCGCGGATTCTCTAGCTTTACGGAGCATGGCCCCAACAGTGGATTCGCCTGTGCTGCTGCCGGTTTTCTTTTCAGACTTTCCTGCACTTTTGCTCTTTTTCACTTTTGCCATGACGGGCCTCCTACTATCGGGGAAAATTCCACCTTAGGCCAAATATGTTAACTTATGGGTTAACCTCTGTCAAGGTTTGCTGTCTAATCGGGGGAAGCAAGCAAGCTACCCTATCCAGTACCTTGCAAGTTAAGGTCGCGCCGGATTCCGCAACATCTTGACCTTCTTCTTGCGTCTTTTTGTCAAAAATTGACCGGGTAAAACCCCGTGATCTTGGTATCGAAATAAATATGAGACATTTCCATTCCCAACCCTCCCATATGCCAAGCCATTCCATCCTCTAACCAGAAAGGTTGACCCCCATAGTTGTGAGTTTAGGCTTCAAGCTCACCTTAGTTATACGCGACATGCACTGGTCCAAACAAAAATAATATTTGGATTTTTTCAACATTTTTTGAAAATATTTTGCCATAAAAGCGACCTGCGCATCTTTAGTCCGCAACGGAAGAAGGGATGTATGCACTTTACTAAATTCCCGGAATGCCTCAAACTGTTCAGATTCGATACTACGCCCAACTTCGCGAGGCATTAAAAACCGACTGCGAGGTTATTTCCCTGGATTTGCCTATTAAAGAACGAGAACTGCTGGGTTTTCTAGCTGCTTTGCACCCAAAACAAAAGGAATTGTTTTTCGCCAGTCGAGTAGCCGTGGACGAGGGCTATGTGCATGCAGAAGTGGATTTGGACGGGTTTTCCGAAGTCGATATCATTTCGCCGGTAAGTGGAGGTTAGATGTCACACTCCCAAATTACGCAGCAAGACACCCTGTATCTCAGCATGGAGCCGCTAGACCGGGATGCTATGCGGGACGAAGTTCAAGATTCCCACAGTGGCGCCGTATTGGTCTTTGAGGGAACAGTGCGGGACCATTCCGAAGGCTTAATCGGCATCGTCGCTTTGGAATATGAGGCACAGGTTTCCATGGCCGACAAAGTAATCGCTGG
>JAYUHW010000451.1:0-3151 GCA_043766615.1 Fibrobacteria bacterium
GGCCGAAGATAAATCCTTGAGAATAATGGGAGCCCTTTGTCCAGTGGTATCCAACGCTTCCTGTACGGGCAGGTGGCCGCCTTGCACGGTGACATAACCCAGTGGATCCGAAGTTGCCGGCAAGAACCAATGCGTATCCTCTGGGTTAGCCTGTAAGTCATGGAACCAGCCAGCTTGGGTGAAAACCACATTACAGGCATCAACCATTTTCGCGCTGGATCGGTAATTGGTTGCGAGTCCCATCCCTTGAGCCAAACCATGTCTGCTCATGGTGTATAGCGTGTTTCGAGCTGCTAAATACGTATGGATATCGCCGCCGCGAAATCGGTAAATGGCTTGCTTCGGATCGCCGATTAAAAACAATGGATTGGCGGTTCCACTTTCGAGAAAAACCGTTCGGAATATATTCCATTGCAAGGGATCGGTATCTTGAAATTCATCCACCAGGCAGTAGCGGTAGTCTTGGCGAAGGATTTGGATGCACTGACGATTTTTCTGTATGGCATTCCACACATCCTCGATCATGTCATTAAAGGTGAGCATTCCATGCACGTGTTTAAACGTCTGGGTCTTTTCCCGCAAAGATAAAATGACCCTTCGCTGGTTTTCAAAATCTTTTTTACCCAACTCGATATTCCGTTCCGCCACCGCCTTCTGCATTCCAAGCAGTATGTCGATAAGGGCTGTTAACAGCGGCCACGGTGATGCCGGATGCTCCTCGGAATTGGGAACTAAGTAGGTGAAGGATTCTTTATGGACCCCTCTCAATTTAATGGACTCTAGGTACTGCAGCGTGGCTTGCAATCTAGACTCTGCCGGTTGCAGCCGAAACTCAGTGGCCAATTTCAGAGTCGCTTCCAGAATCAATGGACCCGGTTTTTTCAAGTTCGTATTGGCAAATTTTATTTTTCGATACGCCAGTAAAAATGGGTGCGCCGTTTCCTGCCCGCTTTCCAATTCCGGGAAAAGCTCGGCAATTTTCACCGGACAGTTTCCGATTATACGGTTAACCTCTTCCAATTTATGAGGACTGAATTCAGGAAGCAGTCTATCTCCACGGCTTGGATTGAATTCCTGAGCCAATTTCAAAATTTTTTCTTCCCAAGAGGATCCGGAATTGAATCCCAAGGATTCTGCCTTGGCGATAAAGGCTTGTCTTCCGGATTCGCCTTCGCCTGCTTCCGAAATCCAGGTCGTGCGCATTTCTTCTCTAAGCACTTGCTGAAACACTTCCTTAGATTTCTTTACCAACGTATTTTGAAAAAGGCTTCGGTTTTCAAATGCGTATTTCTTGAGCACACGATCACAGAAGCCGTGGATAGTATGAATTGAGGCCCGGTCAAATCCCAGAAGGGCCTCTTTGAGGCGCCGGGCAATGGCAGGGGGCAAATTTCCCTGCTTCAGTCGCAAGGCGATCCGGTTGCGGATTTTTTCCTTGAGTTCACCCGTGGCCTTCTCAGTAAAGGTGAGCACCAGTATTTTTTCCAAATCCAAATCTTCGCATTCGATCAAAAGACGCAGGATCAAATGTTCGATGGCATAGGTTTTTCCAGTGCCTGCCGACGCCTCGAATAGACCGGGTTGATTCAAATCCCAGGCCGCGACAACGTCCGGGCAGCCCTCGGAAAGGTATAGGTTATTTTTCGGCATGGATAGGCTCAATGTCTTCTGCATCAGGAATGAAATTGAAAAACAGTTCCAAGCGGGCGCGGATTTTGGCTTCCGCATCCTTCGGCACCTGGGGTTCAAGGAATTTCATGCTTTCTGTTAAAGTGAATTCTGGAAAATTTCCTGGGTTTTCTTCTAGTGCCTCCAAAGCTTCGCACAATGTTTCGGTATAATCCAACGAGCTGGTTAGCTGGTTTTTTCCAGCCAGGTGTTTGGCGATCAATTCAAAGGGAAGTAAATCGAAATCCATTTCACCAAGCATGGATTCCAACAACCGTTCCAAATAGGCGCGAGCCTTTTCCGGACCGATTTGGAAAGGAGCCCAATTGCCTTGAGCGTATCCGTCCGTCTTGTCTTTTTTAAATACATAGTAAATGGTGAATGGACCGCTTTGCAACCATCGGCCCAACTCCGTTTCCGACAAAAGTCCGGAGAGATAAAAGAGAAAAGCGGGCAGCAAGTGCTTTCTTTTGAAGTTCCCGGACAGGAATACGACAGTCCCGCATCCACCCGTTTCTGGGCATCGGAAAAGGCAGGGTAGAGTGCCTTGTACGGCGACATTCCTTTTCCCAGCGCGCAAATGAATTGCTGGCACTTGGAGATCCGGCTTAATCCGCGTGAACAGGCTCGCACTTCTACCCGTACCCTCACCTATATGGATTCCTGCTTTGCAGATTTGGGTCAATGAGCCTTGGCGCATCGATGCGAAAACGTCTTCCAATGTCGCCAGTATTCCCTCTGCTTTTTCCTGCAACACCTGTTTGTCCAAATCACGGAAATATCCTTCCGGCATATAACCGCGTAAGGTCAAATTGTCGTATTCGGAACGAAAATACTTAAGGCAATCCTGAGATGTGGTGGTGTCCCAAGCTTGAAAGCGTCGTAGGACCATATTCTGTAGTAGGTTGAGGTCCGTCGGAAATGGGCAAGTGAAGGGTTCGTCCTCCATGTCCATTGGATCTTCCACAACGTAATCGCGGATGCCCAGGCGTTTTTGCAGGGTGTATTGAACCGGATTCTCCAAATAGATTCGCACATCGTCCAAAGACAATACTTGCAGTTCCAAAATCTTTTCACTTTGGATTTCCGTCCGGACTTCATTAGGAAGGGCCGGAAAGATTTCCGATGCGATAGATGCAGGTGCATCACTGCGAAACCGGGTAGAGAAGTCGGGAAAACTTTTTTTACCGAGCTCGAGCCAGGCCATTAATTTCTCTTGGCGAAAGGGATTGGGCGGCGGATCCCACGGAGCCAGGCTGACTTGTTTAAACAAAGCACCATCGCGCGATAATAGAGGGATGGATGTAGCCTGGAACGGAGCGGATCCCAGTACACATGTATTCAGATAATCGACCAATTCATTGAGAACCGATCCCATTTGGAAATTTTTTCCCTGTTGGATATCGCGGGAAATATAGCTGAGGCACAGTTTCGTTTCCGTGCACATCAAGGTTTCCAAAAATATATATCGATTGCGGGAGGC
>JAYUHW010000452.1:0-12184 GCA_043766615.1 Fibrobacteria bacterium
TTCCGCCAAAGCCATTTTGATTGCTTGACACACACCTTCGCCGGATTCCAATGGCGCGGACATATGATGAGCATCAGAACTGGATCCATATCCCTTTAGTACTCCAAGGATTTTCGCCCCGCGCGCTTCAGCGTGCTCACGGGCTTCCAATACCAAAACGCCTGCCCCTTCACCCAAAACGAATCCATCCCTGTCCATGTCGAAGGGCCGTGACGCCGTAGCAGGATCGTCATTGCGTCGCGACAATGCCCGCATATTCGCGAATCCGGCTAGCGAGGCCGCACAAACCGCTTCCTCACCACCACCCGCCAACATCACATCGGCTCTGCCCAAACGGATCTGATCCGCGGCCGTGGCTATTGCGTGATTGCTTGAAGCGCAAGCGGAAGTCACGGACCAATTGGGTCCACGCCAACCTAAGCGAATGCCCACCATTCCCGCGCCCATATTGGTAATGGACATAGGAATAAAAAAGGGCGATACGCGTTTTGGTCCTTTCGTGGTAAGGAGTCCAGCATTTTCAGTGAATATTTCGATGCCACCCATGCCTGAACCCAGAATGATGCCAGCCCGAGTTAAATCGAATTTAGCAGTATGTAAACCGGATCGTTCTACAGCCGAAACAGAGGCATGCATGAGGTATTGAATAAACCTGCTGGTACGCCCCAATTCCTTGGCGTCAAAGTAGGCGGAACCGTCGAAGTCTTTGACCTCACCGGCAAAATGAACAGGGTAGGTCGAGGTGTCAAAACGAATGATGTTGGAGATGCCCGATTTTCCCGCCAGTAAGTTGGCAAAGTACGTTTCCGGATCATTCCCCAGCGGACTTACAATGCCGGTACCCGTGATTACAACTTCTCGATTCTTATTCATTTGCTTCCTTACCGGTAGGAATCCGGATTCATTCCGGCTTCCGGCGACGCGAGCGTCGCTGCCTTGCTATGTTTTGGCATCGCACCGGACTCGTAACGAGATTCGGAAAAGATAAGAAAAGGGGTGCAAAGTGGACAGTAATCTAGTTTGGGTTGATTTGGAAATGACGGGCTTAGATCCCCAGAAAGACCAGATTCTGGAAATTGCCACCTTGATTACCGATTCGGAATTGAACATTATTGCCGAAGGACCAAACCTGGCTATTTTCCAAACGGAGGAGGTCCTCAAAGGCATGGATGAATGGAACCAGACCCATCATGGAAAATCCGGCTTGATAAACCGCGTACGGGCTTCAACCGAAACCTTGCGAACCGCGGAGGTAAAAACTCTGGCCTTTGTCGCCAGCTATTGTAAGGCATCTAGTTCCCCATTATGCGGCAATTCCGTGTGGCAGGATCGCCGTTTCCTCGACCGATATATGGCGGAGTTAAACCGCTTTTTCCATTATCGGATCATTGATGTCAGTTCTATTAAGGAGTTGGCAGCCCGTTGGTATCCAAAACTTCCACCATTAAAAAAAGCGGAATCGCATCAAGCCTTGGCAGATATCCGAGAGTCCGTCGAAGAATTGCGGTTCTACCGGCGTAATTGCTTTCAAGCTCCTGTGACTTGAAATTCGGCTATCATTTTGTCCTATTTATCCTCCCGGAAAAATCTTAAACTGTTAGGTAGATTCCCGGGGAAAGAATCGTTTTCGGCGTGTACTTTTTTGTGAGGACTTGGCCATAAAATTTCAGGATTATGATTTTAGCGGAAGGGATGGCCGGAAAGCCTCTCGTTTTACCCCTTCAAATTCACCCTCGCGACGCATGCGCATCCTAGCGTATAGCATTTTGATTGGACTGCCTGTGGTAGTCTTTGGATATCAAAAAATTGTTAAGCATAGTTCAACCAAACTTAAGGCGAGCGTCATGCCGACCGTTACAAAGCAAACGGAAACTAAGATTAATGCTCAGCTGCCTACAGAAATTCAGAATGCATCCGCAACCGCCGGATTGGACGTGGAATGGCAAGCACCTTTACGGAATTATCCCGCAGCGGATACATTTAGCTTCAAAGGCAATGCCATGGAGGCGCACTACTCCTCCGACTCCTTACTCAACGCGAGAGTAAAAGTTTACCTCGAAAGGTACAGGCCTGAAATTGGTGTAATATTAATTTCCGATCTCAAATCAGGTCGTGTCCTGGCCCTTGGAGAACGTCAAGATACCGGTATTACCGAAAAGCCTAAATTGGCTTTTGGCTCAGGTTTCCCAGCGGCTTCCCTAATTAAAATTTTAACCGCAACCGCTGCATTAGAATGCGATTCCAAATACTTGACGGACAGCATCCCACAATGGGGTTCATACCACACCCTCTATCGTAGCCAACTCCACCTTGATCGTCCGGGACGCCAAAACAAAATTTCGCTTGAAATGGCTTTTGCCAAATCCGTGAATCCAGCTTTTGGATTGATGGGATTATCCATGGGGCCGGAGCGACTACGGGCACAAGCGGTTCGCCTTGGGTTCAATCAAAGCATCCTGCCAGCAGGAGTAGCTCAAAGCCGCATCGACTTTCCGGATTCCGGCTTTTCACTGGCCGAAGTCGCCTGTGGCTTTACCAAAAAAACCACTATTTCACCGTGGCATGCCTTGGAAATTGCTCGGGGTTCCGGGGACGATGGCAAACTGCGGGCCTGTTCGTTTATTTCAAACATCAAAAATTTGGCGACTGGTCAGCAAATGCCTATCCATTTTGAATCTGGAAACGTTTTTCTTTCCCCGGCAAACCTGCCCAAGTTGCAAGCTCTCATGCAGGCTACTGTAACCATGGGGACGGCTCGAAAAGGCTTTCATTCCATTCTCAAGGCCAACCAAATGGATAAGATTGAAGCAGGAGGCAAAACGGGTTCATTGGATGGTGAAGAAACCCCTGGCCGATTCGATTGGTTCATAGGCTATGTTAGGCTGAAAGGGGAGCCTTCTCAAGGTTTAGCCTTTTCAATTATGCTCATTCATCGGGAATATGCTAGCATCCATGCCAGTCAATTGGCCGCACTGCTCATCCGAGATTGGCTGTCAAAATTGGAAAAAGCGCATAGGGCAGAACTACCCTATCGGGCAGTGTGAACAACGGAGTGTAGCAGGTCATGGCAAGGAAAAAAGTTGCATTGATCCTGAGTGGCGGAGGTGCCCGAGGTGCCTACCAAGCAGGCATTCTATCTGCATGGAAGGATATCTTCCAACGCAATGGCAATATTGAAATCATCGTGGGTGTATCAGCCGGTTCCATCAATGCCGTGCGCCTAATGCAGTCCGCACCCAATTACTCCACGGGTGTGGAAGCTATAGTGGACCTCTGGTCCAATTTGGTTCCGGAACAAATCTTCGAATCCGACTTTCGCGCCGTCGTAAAAAATTTGGTGCGCCTCGTCAGGTCTTCGCGCCATCAAAAAAACTACCAGAATGATACCAGCCTAATAAATGCCGTTTTAAGCACAGCGCCGCTCTATGACTACCTGCGTAAGAATACCGATATGGGCCAGGTACAACAACGTCTGCGTACACTTCCCGACCATTCCCTGGCGATCAGTTGTTTTGATTATACCGACATGAAAAACGTCACCTTTTTCCAAACCCGCGAGGCTTGCCCTTCCTGGGAACGGCCTACTGTGCGCGGTGTTCGCACTTCGCTGACCACGGAACATATCATGGCCTCCTGCGCGGTCCCACTGATTTTCTCCCCAGTCGTTATGGATGGTCATTATTATGGTGACGGCTCACTCAGAAATTTAACTCCCCTGAACGCAGCCATCCGTTTGGGTGCGGAACGCATTATCAATATCAGCTTGCGGGGAAATTCATATCAGCAAAAATCGAATGTCGCGCCTACCTTGGGCCGCATCGCTGCGACCATGCTTGATTCCATGTTTTTAGATTCGGTAGACATAGATTCCCAATTCATGAATCGCATTAACCTTTTGGCCACAAAAATCAATGAATCGGACCGCGATGTTCGAATTATCGATTTGTGCCGCGTGGGTCCTATGCTCAATTTCAGTGAAATAGCCGGCAAGTACCGGAAACGATTTCCAAAAACATTGCGCTACTTATTTGGGGGCTGGATTTCCTCTGAACTGCTCAGCTATCTTCTTTTTGACGGCGAGTATGCCAAGGAATTGATAGAATACGGGAAACGGGACGGTGAACTATTCCTCGATGTAGTTGAAGAATGGCTCCTTAGCAATTAAGGAATTCGTACCCGATTAAAAGTTCTATTGATCGATTAGACTGGGTTCATCATCCCCTGTCTGGTTTTTGGTTTTCCCTAGATTTGTCATGGCACCGAGTGAAATAGAGATGGAACCGTTTTGCAATCCCATATTGTTCCTCCAACCTATTTTGGCATTGGGACGGAAGGCTACACTGATAAACGGCCGACTTTTCCCTTTGAAGAAATATTCCACTCCAACTAGGCCGCGGAGATAATCGGTATCGCCCCCGGGTTTGGAAATTCCTAAATTTTTTGACACTTGGCCCGTAGCGGATTTTTGTTCTCCATCCCAGGCGTAATACTCTCCGCCTACAACAAAGTTTAATTTTTCCATTACCATGAACTGAATAGATACACCACCATTGTAAATGATAGGTGTTTTACTGTTGCCTAAAGCATCGGAGCTTTTCAAATAGCCGGCAGATCCATAGGATACCAATCGTGTGGTATTTGATAAAAACCGGGGAGTCGCCAATTTCACTGAGGCGCCACCATACAAACCATAGTCTGTCAGATAGTCATGTTTTGTCGTATCGCTTAACAAATTAACCGGCACCACGGCGTCCAATTCCCCACCTCCACCAAAAATCCCCATCTGAATATAAGGCCATGGCGCATAATCCAGACTTAACCCTGTAGTATTCAAAAGGGATGGGTAGCCTTCTACAAAAAGATCCTGGCCGCTATGATCAAAAAAAGCGGCAACGGAAACTTGTGACGGTCCAAATTCTGACATTGGACTCCCTGGGGGATAGCCATAGGACCAACCAATTGTTAGAAACGCAAAGGCAAAGATGCTTTTATTCATGAATTCCTCAGTTAGTCACCTGCAATAATAGGTAGGTAGACATCAACGTATGACCGAATTCCATTGGCTTCCGCTGTGAGCCGGACCGAAACCCGCCTCGCCATGGATTGCACATATACGATTTGAGTGACAGCCTTTCCGATAACTGTGGTGACCTGACGCGTAACCCCTATCGATACTTCACCAGGAAATGGATGACCGGAACTGCTACCGAAATATGTTTCCTCATATAGGTCTCCCTTGGCATCCAATTGACCCGTACACTGACATTTCCCATCGTGGTTGGCATCGAAGAAGGGCTCCACAGAATCCCGAATACCGTTCTTGTTGAAGTCGACATAAAGCTTTTCCCTTGCCAATGAATCGAACCATCTGTTGGGCACCCATGGTTCCGCATCATATCCGTCCCATCTTCCATTCATATTAATATCCGTATAGGATTCAGGTGGGAAGTTGATTATGCCATTGCCGTCGATATCCTCACCCCGAGCGGGACGCGACGTAAACCTATCTGCGGGGACTTCGTCTGGTTCCAACTTTTTGTTGTTGTTGTAATCGCCCCAAGGCAGGTCGTACCAAATGGTATCTCCATATAAGGAATAATATGGGAAGACATCGATCAGGTGGTAGGTCGAACCAAAGTACCAAGCGGATACCGGCGTCGTGCTGAAATTAACCGGTGTGCCGTCGGATACCAAGTTTCCATTGACATCCGTTACAACCGCCGCGGCAGGCAAGGCAAATGTTCCATCATTGGGGTTTACCCCTTTTAGAATATTAACGCCAACGCTCACTTTATGTGGAGGACCGGAAATGGTCAACCCCACCGTATCGGAAGAGGCTATCACCAACGTATCCGTGCCGGAAATATCCAAGGCCACGGCCGCCAATTTAACTCCACGATACAGACTGATTACGCCTCCTGCTTTAAAAGTCGCCTCTCCCTGCCCAGCCTTTGTGTAGTCTACAGGAGGAGTAATCACCTCATCACCGCCACCCGCTCCCTTTACAAGCCTAAAGCTGATAAGCACTCCAGTCATTACGTTATTTGAACTGTCGAAAGCCTGTACAATTAACTTGGTCTCCCCAATCTTGACTGGAATATTGTCTGGCGTAACTTTCAAATCCAGTCGTGCCACTTTAAGCGCTTTAATGGGGATGGTAATATTCCCACTGGAAAGCAAAGTTCGATTTCCAAAGGCATCCTTACTGTAAGCCTCCACATTTACCGTCGCCAATCCAGATCCATTGACACTCTTTAGGACGATTGAGCCGGAACCGGTAACGGTATTCGAAAAGGGTGAACTAGCGAAGGTCCCAAAAGTAGTGGTCCATCGCAATTCCGCTCCGTTAATATTGTTATTCGATCCATCTTTCAAAGTGGCAGTAATCGTGCTTTTGTCCACACCATCGCCAAAAATGCTTGTCTTAGATGCGCTTAAAGTCAAAGTATTATTGGTATAGGTTACGGTATCGACACTCTTGGCACCCAATGCCCGCGCAGTTATCAAAATATCCCGGGCTTCATGGCACGTAATATTGGTCTTGTATTGTCCGCGAGTATCGGTAATAACGATTTGGGAATCTACCCCGGACTGGCCAAAACCTTTATACGCTCCTTTTACCACAATTTCCAAGGAATCTCCCGACATAGGCACATTGCCGCCATCCTTCAGCTCGAACAGGATTGAATTAATGCTATCGCGCATAAGAATGCGCTTGGAAGGCGCCACGGTAATTGTGATTCCATCAAAAGCTACCGTTTGCTGGGCGGTCGCGCCGGTTTTCACTAATGTGGCCGTTACGATAACGGAACGGTTCACGCGTTCCGATTTCAGAATGGTAGTGGCTTCTCCCCAATTATCTGATTTTGCCTCACCCCTGACAAGGCCACCCGTCGAGGTAAAGGTTATCATTTCCCCGGATAAAGGATTGTTATTGTCGTCCTTGACCAACGCTTTAAGTTCGGTGGAATCTGTTCCATCCGCTCTGAGAGTAGAACGAGCTGCCGTGAACACCATTTTTCTTGGCCGATCCGTTCCTGTATCTTCAGCCACTTCCAAGTTATAGCTGACCTGGCGGGTAAGACCAGCGGCGGTTTTGACCTTGACCTGAAGCGTCCCGGCCGAACCTGGAACCAAGGCAAGCACTCTAAAATGAACTTTGCCGTCCGAACCCGTAGTATCAATGGCAACGGTGTCTTTTGCCGTCGATCCAAAGATGGAAAAGAGTGTGCTTGTCAAAGTAACAACGGCATTGGATAAGGGTTTATCTTGAGCAGAGTCTAATATTTGAAAAACTACCATCGTAGTTTCCTTGGCCACTAATTTTTTCGGCAAAGATTCAATAATTTTTGGTGCCACCGGTTTTTCCGTAACCAATACGCTAATAGGTAAACTTCTGATTTTTGTTCCGGAGGTCACCTTGATGCTAATAGTTCCATTACCAGGTGAAGAAGAAAAGATGCGGAAAGATACTTTGCCATCATCCGGCACGGAATCCAGCATTAATGCGGAATTTCCCGCTGCCGATAGGATCGCAAATCGAGTACTTGTGATGGAAATAGCGGCATTTTTGAGGGGCAGCCCATTAGCAGAATCTGAAATGGAAATTTGCACGGATCCAGTATCCGTCGGCAAAACATTAACTGGCGTGGAAACCACCTCAATTTTTGGGACTCGGGACGAATCGACACTTGCGGGCTTGGTAGTGGGGTCTAACGATTTTCCGGGTTCACAATGCATGAGCATCAGACTTAAGAATAAAGCCGCAGGAAGAATCAAGGCTGTCCACATTTTCCTAAATAGTCGCATCCTGCACTCCTTTAAGGGCAAATCCCGCTTTGCCGCAAATTTGACAATCTTGAATATTATAGCCAAAATTCACACCATAATTCCGCAAAAAATTTGAGATATTTTATCCTAACTGCAAACTAGCAAATGCAGAGGAACCGGATCCTAGGAAGTAAAAGGCATTGTTTCCCTCATCCCGTTATGCTAGTTTTGCGGGCACAGAAAACTCCTGATTTTTAAGGAGGGTTAGGCTAACTGGTAAGTCAGCGGTCTTGAAAACCGCCGCCCGCAAGGGCTTGGGGGTTCGAGTCCCTCACCCTCCGCCACTTAACCCACTAATATGGCCCCAAAACCGATGTCCCAATGACCGGGAACACCTTTGCTAGTTCCTGACTAAAATCATCTTGGGACGGCTGCCATTCCACTTTAGCCAAGGCAAACACGTCCACGGAAGCACACCCGGCCTTGAGCAACAATCCTGCGCACTGGCTTGCTGTTGCCCCGGTTGTGAAAACGTCATCTATCAAGAAAAGTTTTTTCCCAGTAATGACCGATGAACTGGTACAGGAAAATGCCGTCTCCAGGTTGTGGCTACGCGCCGTTTTCGCCAATTTGGTCTGGGATTCCGTATATTTAGTTCTGCGCAGTATGTTTGACAGTATCGGACGACCAGTTAAACGCGCTATTTCCATGGATAGGATCTCAGATTGATTGTATCCTCGTTCCCGCCGACGAAGTGGATGAATTGGGACAGGCACAAGGCCATCGCATGATTGTATCCGTGCAATAAGGTCCGGCCGGAAACGCAGGTAGGTGCATAAAAACGGGATGTGACGACGTAAATTCCGATATTTGAAACCATGTACCAAGGTCGACAATTCTGGCGACATGCGAAACAAAAATTGAGTGGTGGTAAATGGATGTTCGTTTTCACCATGCTCGGCAACGCACTCGTCCAATCCACACTGATCGCACAAGGTATTTCGCAAAGGTTTCAAATTTTTAAGACACGATAGGCATAGAGGCGTGCTGGCCCAGCGACGGTTATGGCAATGTACGCAAATCGGCGGAATGAATAGTGAGGGCCCGTTGTTTAAGGACGCAACCAAACTTGTCCACATTTTTGAAAAACCGAAAGCGGACTTGGTTTTGCAGGTATCGATCATTGGAATCAAAGATTCTGCCCATGGGCGCGTAAGCTGACTACCAGTCCCAACATGATAAGGCAAGAGATGAGAAACGATCCTCCATAGGAAAGGAACGGCAAAGGCAATCCGGTCACTGGCATCAATCCAATAGTCATGGAAACATTGACAACAATATGAAAGCCTAATATTCCAGCCACTCCCATGGCCACCAAGCTGACAAATCGATTACGAATATCTGCGCCTACTCGAAGAATGCGGTGGATGAGGAACAAGTAAAGGGCGAGCAATCCCAGGCAACCCAGAAAACCGAATTGTTCACCCAAAACGGAGAAAATAAAATCCGTATGCTCTTCGGGTAAGAAGCTTAAGTTGGTCTGTGAACCCGCTAAGAAACCCTTCCCCATCAATTGGCCAGACCCTATTGCCACCTTACTTTGCAATACCTGATAACCGGCCCCCAATGGATCCCGTTGAGGATCCATAAAAGTCATGATTCTTCCCCGTTGATGTTCGTACAGCACCTTATTCCAAACAAATATGGCTCCATAGCCGGCGGCGATATTAACTAATAGAAGCAGGACCGCTACTTTTAAATTGATCCTCCTGAAAATAATGATCGCGATAAGAATGACGAAGAGAAAAGCCCAAGCTAATTGGTGGAAGGTCAAGGCTACGGATAAAACCGGAGAGGCTAATAGAAATATTTCCCGCATAGAAAGGCCGGACCAGTAGGCCATCACCACTGTCATCGCAACAAAAGAAATTGCCGTGCTGAGATTGGGCTGATTCAAAACTAAGATAAATGGAATCAGAAATAACACGAATGGCGCAATTAAAGTTTTGGGTCGCGCTAATATTATTGGTTGAAAAGCCAATAAGCGTGCCATGGCCAGCAACAGTGCCACCTTGGTTACTTCAGAAGGTTGGATATTGAAACCACCAGGCAGGGAAATCCACCGCTCTACTGAATTTGCCTTAAAAATAATGATGTATAACAAGGGAAATAGCGATAAAACATATCCTGGATAGGCCATGGCATAAAAAATTTTAACCGGAGTGATATACAATCCTCCCATGGCTAAAACGCCCGTTACTGCATACAGGATTTGCTTCTGCCAGTGCCGCCCCGGCTCATCCCAAGTAGCAGAATACACCGCCAAAAGTCCAATTCCGAGAATCAGACCAAGAGATACCAGCATGGGAATATCAAAGGACTGGTTGCTTTTCTCCGACCATCTTCCGCTTGAAGTAGTGCCGGAAAATTTCCCCGGCAATTGGTGCCGCAAAACTTCCTCCATGGCCAACGTTTTCCAATACCACCGCAATGGCCAATTCCGGTTGGTACAGGGGTGCCACCCCTACGAAAAGTGCATGCGTCTTACCACCATGTGGATTTTCTGCCGAACCTGTTTTACCGCCTACCAATACGCCATCCACTCTGGCACGGCCACCCGTACCACGCGGTGAATTGACAACGGATTCAAGTGCCTTCCATATTATTTGGCGCTGGCCGTCGGTCAAATCGAGCCTTGAAAGAACCTGCGGCTCGTAGCGCATAATGGTTTGTCCCTCACGATTCCGGATTTCCTTAATAAGATGGGGTTTATAAACCACCTTACCATTTCCCAACCCGGCAGCATAATTAGCTAACTGGAGAGGGGTTGCGATTTGGCCTTGCCCTATGGAAAGATTCAACACCAAGCCACGCGACCATCGCCATCCTCTGCGTTGGAATTTTTTAGTGTAACTCGCCGAATCAATCAATTCTCCGCTCCGCTCATCATCCAAATCAATTCCAGTATGCGCGCCAAATCCAAACTCACGGGCCACTTTGTTGATGATGTCCATGCCAATGATTAAGCCTACTTGATAATAATAGGAGTCGCATGATTGTGTAAATGCATCGACCATATTTAATGAGCCATGTCCTCTCGGCTCCCAGCAGTGCCAGAACCGGTTTCCGAATCTGTATCCACCTTGACAGGACCTGGACATATGCGCATCGGCATCGATGCGCCCGGACTGAAGTCCGGCAATTGAAACAACGCCTTTAAATGTTGAGCCAGGCTCATACCCGCCTACGGTAGCTCGATTATTTAACGGCATCGCGGGGTCCAAGGCGAGTTTGGCCCAAGCCTTGGAACGTTTGTCCCTCGAGAGTGAAAAAATATTCGCATCCATGCGCGGACTCGATGCCATCACTAGAACTTCCCCATTGCGAGGGTCGATAGCAACTACCGCGCCACGTACAGTATCAGCAAGCAAAGATTCCGCTAAACATTGAAGATCCATATCTAAAGTGGTGATCAAATTTTTTCCTGAAACCGGTTTGATCTGCGGCATCTCCTTGACGACTTCCATCTCTTTGCCAAAGGCATTCACCTTTATATAGCGAACGCCGTCTCGTCCACGGAAATAGGCTTCGTAGGATTTCTCCAAGCCCTTGCGCCCAACACGATCTCCCTTCATATACGGTAAACTGTCGCTGCCCTCCTTGACTTCCAATGCCGTCTCAAGTTCATTTTCCTTAATTTCATCCATGTAACCAAGTACATGGGCAGCATCGGCGCCGAATGGATAGGACCTCCGCGAGTCCAGAATAGTGGCGACCCCGGGCAGATCCAGTTGATGCTCTTCCACCATGGCCACAACGTCAGCTGAAGCATCTTCCAAAATGACCAGCGGCTGGAAACGTTTCCAACGACCTCGTTGAATACTCCATGCCACGAGGGATGAATCAAAAATCCGGGTACCTAAAGTATCCTGGAAACGGAGCAGATTAGACAGAACCCGTTTAGGATCCTTAAGCTGGGTGGGAAGTATTGCGATTTGATAGGAAGGCCGGTTCCTGGCGATTAAAACCCCTGTCCGGTCATAAATGAGTCCACGGGGCGCATGTACAATTTGCAGTCGGATGCTGTTCTGATCGGAAAGTTTTTGATGATATGAGCCCATGATGATTTGGAGGTAAAAGAGGCGAATAGCCAAGCCAGTTAACAGCAAACCAAAGACAATCAAAATATTCCTGGCTGCGGCATTGCGATAAAAGGAGTCGTCAAGCCGATTGGAATTGTTGATACTCATGAACGCCGGCTATCAGAACGGAGAGGCGTCACCAGGAAATAAAAAAACACTGACCCTATCAAGAGAGTATAAATGCCTGACGGAATGGACTTTCTAAACAGGGCGTCCCAAAAAACATGGCCATGGTATCCCGCTGCAAGAGCATAGACACCATCATGAAACAG
>JAYUHW010000453.1:0-2624 GCA_043766615.1 Fibrobacteria bacterium
GGCAAGAATGGTTGTTGGTGCGAGAATACAAACCTGTTTCTTATCCAGCACAGCCTTGAAGGTTGCGCGCATCGCCACTTCGGTTTTACCGAAACCCACGTCCCCGCAGATAAGCCGATCCATGGGTTTGGGGCGTTCCATATCCGCCTTGGCATCCTTGACAGCCTTGGCTTGATCTGGCGTGAGATCAAATTCGAAGGAATCCTCGAATTCCTTTTGCATCGTTCCATCTGGTCCAAATGCAAATCCCGGCATGACCGAGCGCTTGGCATACAACTCAATCAGGTCCTGGGCTAATTTAACAATGGATTTTTTGGCTTTTTCTTTTTGCTGCTCCCAGTTCTTACCGCCTAGTTTAGCAAGTACAGGAACACGTCCCTCTTCGGAAGAGTACTTCTCCAACTTGGCGAGATCCGTCACCGGCATGGTCAACTTATCCGAGCCTTGAAAATCAAGGAGGATGCAATCGACATGATGCTCTTCGCCACCAGGTGATTTGGCTTTGATTCGTTTGACGCCGATGAATTTTCCTACACCATAGTCTTCGTGGACCACATAGTCGCCGCGCGCCAAGGATTCAAAGTTCTGGATGGAGACGCCGCCACCCTTTTGTTTCTTGCGTTTTATCTTTCGACTGAACCGGTTAAATATTTGATGGTCGGTGAATACCGCCACGCCGTCTTCGCGCGCTACAAATCCGCAAGTAAGGTGGCCTACAGCAACACCGGAAACAGGCAAGTCGGCAGTTAGTTTTCGCAATCGTTCCGCTTGACCCTCATTGGATGAAATCAGGTAAATGCGGATGCCGTCGCGATCCAGTTCCTTAAGCAGGTGCTCAACTTGCGCCAGGCCGCCCCCACCGCGAGCTTGTTCCTGCATGGCAAAGGTGGTACAACCCTTGCTTTCCCAGCTGAGCCGGCCCATACGTATGCGTGGGTATTTCGCTAGGATCCCATCCAAATCCGGCTTCGAGAAGAACAATTCTTCAGGTTTGGCTACCCATCTTTCCTTGGCCAACGACTCGGTATATCCTGCCTGCGCCGACTCCCAGACTTTCTCCACTCCGGATTCCAAATGATCGTCGTCTCCAATAACGATGCGAACATTTTTTCCCAGAAAATCCAACAAGGAATAATCCAGATTTTTGAAAAAGGCTTTTTGCCAGTGAATGCCTTCCAAATCGCGTTTCACCAGCAATCGATGATTTTCAACTTTGAAGGAATCTTCGCTCAGGAAGCGATCCAAGTTTTTTTCCATGCCCGCTTCCAGATCTTTATGACTGAAGCAGCATTCATCCAGTGGAAAGAGATCCACTGATGCAATTTCCTTGACCGACCGCTGCGTGAAAATGTCGAACTCCTTCACGGATTCAACTTCATCGCCAAAGAGAACGATACGCACCGGGTTGTCCAGAAGATAGGGGTAGATGTCGATGATCTCGCCGCGGACCGAGAACTCACCAATATCCTGCACCACGGCCTCTTCCGTGAAACCCATATGCAGCACCGTCTCCCGGAACTCCTCCAGATTCAATGACCCGCCCTTGGCGAGATTGAGTATTTCCAAATGCAGGGAATCCGGGCTGGAAAGGCGGGTCACAAAAGTGGGCAAGGCTGTCACGACTACGGAATGTTTCTGCTTGTACAATGCGTCGAAACAAGCCAGTCGTTGTTCCAAAACGTGACCGAATGGCTTGCGCCATTCATAGGGCTTCAGATCGAGTCCTGGAAACAAAAGCACCTGGTCTTCCCCTAACCAGGATTCCAAATCTTCCGCCACGAGTTCGGCGGTTTTTGCATCCGGTGCCAGGTAAAGTAAGTTGCCTTGGGTATCCTGGAAGTGACGTGCGATTAATGCGGAAACGCCGGAACCGGCTAGTCCAGAAACATACATGGGTTCAAGTTGGCGGAATGGCACCGCGGACAAGGATGGAAACGTTTCCTCATGGAAAAGTTGAGCCAGGGGAAAGGGCGCATGGCCGAGTTTGGAGGTGCGGGTTTTCAAGGGGCCATTAAAATAGGAAAATGGGCGGAGCTTTACCCTTTGGCAAGTTTGTGGATTAACATTTTCCCCATGGCTTGGCCCGGGCGCTCAATCGCCCAATAAAGCATCAGGGACGCTCCCACGGTAAGGGCAATGGTCCAGCACAGGAATGCCAGTAGCTGGAGCTCCGGAGACTGTGTGACGTTGCCTAGAATAGGCATAAACCATGTTTCCGAAAATCGAATAACGAAAAAGTGAGTGATATATGCACTGTAACTGATTTTTCCAAGGCCAATGAAAGGGCGATTGGTCAGAAAGTTCTCCGGCTTTAGAATCATAAACTGGATAATGAGCAGAAAGGACAGTCCGAATAGAAAATGGTAAGGCAGTAAGGTTTTGAAACCTATGGTGGTAGCCATCAAAAGATAACCGCCACACCAAAGAAAATACCAGGCGTATGTTCCTGAAGTGTGGGTTGGAGAGGGATCCGCGCTTGCTTCATTCTGGTGGCCCCATTTCTTGTAGAGGAAAAACACAACAATGCCCAAGGCAAACAAGGGCGCCTGATTGGGAAGCCAAAAAAACAAAAATGACGGATAGAGTTTGGAATCAGATGCCACAAAAGTGGACATGCTTTCGTT
>JAYUHW010000454.1:0-24348 GCA_043766615.1 Fibrobacteria bacterium
TTTGTAGAACTCCATGGCGGTAGGCTATTTGTCGAGTCAACGCGTCATAAAGGTTCCATCTTCATCGTTCACCTACCTGTGGAAAAAAGAAAACAGTCCGCCCTTCGCCAGGTTAAACCAAAGTTGGTCATTTTAGATCTGGGACATGATATTCCCGATCTCAAATCAGCCCTATCCGAGGTTGAAATCACCAATTTTCACGTCAATTACGTTTCAGCACCCTTGAGAAATTGGAACAAGACCACATTGCCTCGATTTGATTTCCTACTCATCAATGAAGCTCTAGCCTTTGAGGCATTTGGGCGTGACTATTACCTGCTGGGACTGAGTGAACTTAAAGCAGATGCGAAATGCGCTTTGCTGATTAATTCAGGCATGAGCGAGGAAGACAAGGAAGTACGCCGTTTCCTTGGGTTCACATTGATAGAAAAACCTTGCACCCCAACGGAATTATTCGATAAACTTCAGGGAATTGTAGGATTGGATAGACGACACAGAAACCCCTGAGGTCTAGGTGCTTGGAATTCGCAGGAACTCGCTTTCATATAAGACAGCGATTCTATACATAGTCCTCACGGTGCTTATTACTTCAATATTCAACTTTATTATCTGGGAAAACCAAAGCGATTTGATCACGCGGAATCAGCAGTTGATTTCCGAGAATCAAAGCGTGCGATTCAAGCATATTTTCGCTCGAGAACGCGACCAGCTCAAGGACAAACGCAATCCCGAACCCTATAAGCGAGTGGCAGCGGCCGTGGCCAAGGAAGGTGTAACGGAAATGTCCGTCTTCACGGAATCCGGGGAAGTCCTTTTCAATTCCGGCACCGCAGCCGCAGTCAAACCGGATGGCGAAGAAAAATTGGTGCTGAACCGTGTCATTGCAAAATCTGAACTTGAAGACAAGGAATTTTATCACGATATCCATATTCAGGAGAGGTTGATTAACCTGTACATTCCCCTGGCACTCGAAAACGGCGAAGTCGTAATCGCCAAATTCCCAATTCATATTCAAAGCCTCGAATCCGAAAAAAATGTGTTGTTACGGCTTTGCCTGTTGGTAACTGTCATCGTTATATTTCTGCAATTCATTTTCGCCTTATTTCTGCGCAACATGGTGATTGTGCCCATCACAAAGCTTGAGAAAATCACCCATGAAGTTTCTAAAGGTGATTTCAACGTGGTTATTGACATCAAGCAAGAGGATGAAATCGGTTTATTGGCCAACGCGTTTAAAGAAATGACCTTGAGTCTTGTGCGCATCCGCGAAGAAGCTAAGGGTGCGAACCCGCTTTCCGGTTTGCCTGGAAATAATGTGATCGTGAAAAAAATTGATGACATGATCAACGCCAACAAGGAATTCTCCGTCATCTACGGAGATTTGGATAATTTCAAAGCCTACAATGATAAATACGGATTTTCTAAAGGCGATGACGCCATTCTCTATACGCGCGATTGCTTTCAAGATGCGGCGAAACGCTTTGGTGACGATTCCACCTTTGTAGGCCACGAAGGTGGAGATGACTTTGTGGTAGTGACAGGGTTCCATAACTGGGAAGAAATATGCAAGGCGATTGTAACCGGATTCGACAGTGATGTGAAACAATTTTACAACGATACAGATGCCAAATCCGGATTCATCGAATCATTGGATCGTCAAGGCCGGCGCATGCGATTTCCCCTGATGTCCATTTCCTTGGCGGTAGCCAGCAACCATTATCGCCCCATCACCGATCACCGTGCCATTGTTTCCATCGCAGCTGAAATGAAGAAATATGTCAAGAAAGTCGAAGGCAGCAATTACGCCATCGATAAACGGATCAACTGAAACTGATCGAGAGTTGGGTGCAGTGAATATGGGTACAGGGGCATGAGCGACAACAAAAGCTCAAGCAACTTTGGCAGCCTTTCGGAATTATGGTTCCATTCCAAGCCGATCATACTGATTGCATGTCTCATTTTATTCAGTCTCTATACCAATGAAGCGGTTATTCAATATCGCATGAACGAATACAATCGGGCCATGGAAACCCTTTCCCAAACCTACAACTCCAGTCATGCGCTTAACATGTTGGCCCGCTTTGAATTGATCAAAAAACGACAAAATACTCCTGATGAAGATGAGACTTCGTTGGAACTCAAATTGCAGTCTTTGGGTTCCAATAAATTGTTGGTGACCGAAACGCATGCACGTGGGATAAAATCAAAAATTATTGGAACAGTTATCAGTGGTGTGGGATTTGTCCTTGGCAAAAAAAAATCACAAGCAGATGTCCCCAACAAAATCATTAACGGATTAGAAGCCGCCTATTTTTACGAACGCTCCCGAAAATACGATAAGGCCATTGAAATTTACACACAGAGTTTGAACGATAAAAGCATTCCTCCTGAGGTTACTGCTACGTTACTTTTGCACCGGGGATTTTGCACCAGCCTTATGGGTGAATACAAAAAAGCCATTGTTGATTTTGACAAAACCTCCGATCTTGTGCCCCAATCGGAAGAAGCGCAAGTTGCGATCAAACTGAAAGAGTTGACGCAAGGACTGGAAAACCAGGTCAAACTCGCCCGCGACGCCAAGCTGAGTCCGTTTGAGGCTGGGCGTCAGATGTTCTTGCTGGCCAATTATGCCGAGGCCGCCAAAAGTCTTCAGAAAATTCTCGCCAACCCGGCTTCGGATTCGTTGGAGCGCATTCAAAGTCGTTATCTGTATGGAAGGTCTCAAGAGGAGCTGGGACAAGATAGTGATGCTGTGCTCACCTATCGCTCCGTGATCCAACAAGCTCCCAATTCGGAAGAAGCCAAAAAATCAAATCGCCGTCTTTATGTGCTGGGAAAATTCTACAGCCATGATGAAGATTTGGCCAAGGCAGCTCTTAAAAAAATGGAGAAGTATCAGGATTTTAAATTCATAAACAGCCTAAAATCATTGGCTGTGCCTAAGGCTAGAGAATCCATTCCTGGAACGGGAGCCGGTAGCGGCGAGGACGTGGCCACAAATACTGATGAGCACGGAGCACTAAAGCTGGAAAAATTGGATGTCGCAGACCTGAAAGGCGATGCGAAAGCCGTTCAAGCAGCCCTGAAAGCCGTGGATAAGAGTGAACCTGAGAAACTTTCCGCGACACTTAAGACGGATGTTAAAGCTCGACGGGCCAATGCGCGGATTATTGCCGATCCCTTGCGTCAGGAGGCAATTTTCGCATCCATCGAGAGCAATATGAGTGAAATGGAGTTTATCTACCAGAAGTTTATGCGGAAGGGCGTAGTATTTGAAGGTAATCTTACCGTTCGCATACTTATTGACCCGGCCGGTAAAGTAAAGGACGCACGCATCGTCATCGAGAAAAGCACCATTGACAATGCATCCTTTGCTTCGGAAATACTGCAAAACATCAAAAAATGGCGATTCCGAGAGGACCCGCAGGCAAATGGGGACATTCCTGTTTCCTTTCCCTTACGGTTTGTAAATAAGGAATAGACAGCAGAAAAAAATGCTTGACAATCCTGATTCCCAAGATATATTTGCACCAAATTGCGGAAAGAATGCAGGAAGATAATATGGAATTGAGCCAGGCTGATAAATGGGACTGCGGAAGACGTCCGAAACACGACGACTTTGACGATTTGGAGCCCTTTGAAAATGAAGATGAAGAAGCCGATGAAGCGGAAGGTGAAGAGGATGAGAACGAAGAAGTAGACTTCGATAATCCTAAATTTAAGAAAACCGATATTTGGAATGACTACGCCGAGGATTTGGATTTCGAGGAGTAAGGCTGTTTGTCGCCTAAGCCGTCACTACTGGTTTTAGGCTTGCTTTTTCTGGTAGCCTGTACCGGTACCAAGCCTACTAAGCCCATAACCGCTGAAAACAAAGCCGATTCTCGGCAGGGGGCATTGCATGCTCCTGGCCTTGTTCCCGAAGAGGAAATGCTTTTTTCGGAGGTAACCGAGTTTATAAACTTGGGGTTGGAAAGTATTACGGATTCCTTATGGTTCCAGGCGGGAGAAGATTTCGACAGCGCCCTGATTAAGCTAGCTGGACTGGAAGCAACCGATTCTCTTAGTCCAAGCGTGTCTGCCATGATAAAGGTCTATCGGGATAGCGTACAAAGCCTGTTGATTGGCACGGTTGCCAAAAGCAGTCAGATGTCCCAACCAGTACCCTTAACGGAGATGTTTGATGAGGAAATGGAGGACGTTTCCGATTCCTCCGTTCACGCGCTCGATTCCATCACGCATTATATCGATCCAAAGGCCTATGACCTCCCCTTGACCTCGCCCCTGGACCAACGCATCCTCCAAGCTATTTCGGTCTTTATGGGGCCTGGGAAGGGCTATTTCACAAAATGGCTAAATCGAAAATCCAGGTATGAAAAAATCATTCGGATGAAACTGGCCGAACGCGACATGCCCAAGGACCTCATGTATCTGGCTATGGTAGAGAGCGGTTTCAATCCCAAGGCTTGGTCCAAAGCCTCTGCTAGTGGAATGTGGCAATTTATAAGCGGTACAGGCCGGCGATATGGCTTGCACGATGATTGGTGGTATGACGCGCGTCGCGATCCTATTTTGGCTACCGATGCTGCCCTGGATTATCTTGGGGATTTGAACGATGAATTTGGGGACTGGCACCAAGCTATGGCCGCTTATAATTGTGGCGAAGGTCGTATCCGCCGTTATCGAAGCCAGGATTCGAGTCTGACCTATTGGAACATGCCGTTGCCGCAGGAAACCCGCTTTTATGTGCCAAAGATTTTGGCCGCTATGATAATTGGACATAATCCTGAGCGTTATGGCTTTGTCGTAGACAAAGCTGAATCACCATTGGAATTCGATACGGCCTCTGTACATGACTGCTTGTCCATTCGTGCAATCGCCCAGGCTGCCGGTGTCAGTGAAGATACCATTATCAGTTTAAATCCTGCCTTGCGACGGTGGTGCACGCCGCCAGACAAGCGTGAGTATCAGGTGAATATTCCTTCTGGGACAAGAGAACTCTTTCTCCAGAATTATGCTTTGTTGGATAAGAGCCATTTAGTCAATTGGCATCATCATATTGTCGGCAAAGGGGATAATATTACCTCAATAGCCTCCCGCTACCGAGTTTCCGTGGCGGCTATCAAAGCAACAAATAAGATTAAAGGAAATAAACTTCATAAGGGCCAGAGTCTGCTGATTCCCCTGGCACCGGCAGATGCCTTGAAGTACGCCGAAAAAGATGACCCGGGTCGCAGCGAACGCAGTGGGAGCCGAAGGGGAAACAGTTTCCAAAGGGGCACATATAAGGTGCGCAACGGGGACAATCTTTTTGACATTGCCCGTCGCTTCAATACCACCGTTTCGCAACTATTAGCGGCCAATCATCTTCGTTCCGGCTCAGGCATTCGACCTGGGCAAAAACTTCGACTTGGCACCAATGCAGCTGTGGCTCGCGATGAAGACTTGGAAGACCACAATGAACCGGATGCACGAAATGCTTTGAAAAAGGGGGATAGAACCTCGAAAACTTCAATGCATGGCGGAACCAAAGCAGAGGTGACCAACGAGTATCAAGTTTATCGAGTTACGGCGAATGACAATATTTTTTCCATTGCTATGAAACTGGGAATTAGCGAAAACAATTTACGCAAATGGAACGGTCTCCAAGGAAACCGAATTCTAGTCGGCCAAAAATTGAAATATTTGGGGACACGGCGGACGGATCAAGCTGAGAATGTTCAGGATGGGCCTGGCTCTGATAGGGAAGAGGAGGTTGTAGCCGCTGTATCATCCAAAGATTCACCTTCTGGAAAATCCACTTCACTCGCAGCTAGCATGGCAATTGAAACGACAGGTCACAGTCAAAACAAGGTTTCCGAAAAGCAATATTATTTGATTAAAGGCGGCGACAGTCTTTGGGATATTGCCGTAAAATACCGTAGCACTGTGCAAAGACTCAAGGAGCTTAACGGCCGCTTACCGGCAGTGCTCAAACCAGGAACGCGAATCAGGGTCAAGTAGCCTGATAGGAGAATTTCATGTCCAGATTTTTTAAGACCATGGCCGTGCTTTCCGTGGTTGTCCTTATCGCCGTTATCGTCTTTTTAAATTCCCTGGTAGGACTATTTGGACGACTTGTCGATGGTGGAACAGCTGGCGGGATGGGAAATAAACCCCATATTACGGTTTTAAAAGTAGATGGCGTCATCATGGAATCAGATAAATATTTGGAAAGCATACAGAGGATTTCTGAGGATGCGTCTTGCAAAGGTATTCTGTTGCGAATCGATTCGCCCGGCGGCGCGGTAGGCGCGTCTCAAGAAATATTATCTGCCTTGCAGGGATTAAAAGCCAAGGGACTTCCGATAATAGTAAGCCAAGGGAATTTGGCCGCTTCCGGTGGATATTACATCTCTTTGGCGGGAAGTAAAATTTTTGCCAATCCTGGCACGTTGACGGGTAGCATCGGTGTGATCATGCAGTTTCCTGAAGCTTCTAAGCTTATGGAAAAAGTTGGAATAGGGCTCAACACTGTTAAAAGTGGGGCGCTTAAAGATGTCGGCAATTTCTCCCGCGTCTCGACACCAGAGGAGATTCGTTATTTACAATCCGTCATCGACAACACGTACAATCAGTTTTTAGACGATATTCTGGCGAGCCGGAAAGTGACCCGTGCTGATCTTTTAAAAATCGCCGATGGCAGAGTTATGACAGGTAGGCAAGCCCTTGCCTCAGGCCTCATAGACACTCTGGGCGGATTTCAAGAAGCCAAAACCTACTTGACCAAATTGGTCCACTTGGATGAGCATGCCTTAATTGTCAATGAACCCCCCACCAAACATTGGATGGAATCCTTCATCGAGTCCAATTCCTCAACGTCCCTAGGGTTTTTGGGGCAAGCGGCTAAAACTCTGTTGCCACAGGTCCGCCAAGGCACTTTTTTCATCTGGAAGTAAGTGCGGCAGATCTATCAAGTTTGGTAAGGGACCCGTGGAATTTCTTTCCCATTGCTATCCGACTTTGTAAATATAATGGCTCGAACTCAGATTGGTTTTTCAACAGTTGATGGATAGTTCTGGGCAAAACATATGAATGCAAATAGCAAGCACTTCCAAATTACAATGCGGCTTGTTTTTAATCTGTTTCTGCTGAATTGCGTGGCCATTCCGGCTTTAGCCGCCTCCGCATTATCCCGACCTCAATTTGAACGCGTACTGGAAGACACTCCTTCTAAATTGGTGTTAGAAATTTCCAATCCGGACTTTAACATCGTTCCAGTAGGCGACGCAGGTCTATTTCAAGTCACTTGCAATGATTGCTCCCGGTTTGGAATTCCCGGTGCCCCAGATTTGCCAGTGTATCGATTTGACGTGGTTACCGGTACTTCTGCCCCACAAGTAAAAATCAGTATCCTTGAAACGGAGACTCGCACAGTGACGGGGGGCATTTCGCCTTATCCAAATTTCTTATCGCCCACAAAAATGGAATACCACCGGGAAGACCGCCTTTTCCGACAGGCAGCTAATCTAGAGTCACGCTTGCTCAATGTACGTTCGTTTCGAGGTGTGCCCATTCGCGGCATTGAAATCCCAATGACACTATGGTCCGAAACTGGCAAAGCTTTAACCCTGATCAAAAGAATGCAAGTGGAAGTGCAATTTACCGGCGCCTCCGGCCAACGGGCGACTAACAGGTTGTCGGGATCTTTCGCCGAAGCAGTAAAAAATCCAATAGGAGGTGCGTACTTGTACCATTCGGATTCACCGATTGCGCTGCGTAAGAGTTCGGCGGCACATTTCGAATTGGGAAATCGGTTTATCCGGTTCAAGATTGGTGATCGGAATTTGGAAAATCTGGATGAGGACCGCGTCTATGGCGTTTCCTTTTCGGATTTGGTACGTGTCGCGACGGATTTGAATGGAGTAAGCGTTTCCAATTTGAGAATGTATACGGGTCCAAACGATAGTTTACCGCGTGACATGCAAGCACAAATTCTACCCGGTACTTTGCGGGAAATCCCCATTGAAGTCTTGGATAAAAACGGAAATGCAACCTTTGATGAAGGCGATTCAGTGCGGTTTTTTGCACATGGAACCAGCCTCTGGACTCGGCTTCCTGGAAATCGTGGCCCCATTCGTTATGAATTCACTTCAGATCCCTATTCGTTTGAGAATTATTATTTCCTCGATTTTTCAGAAAGTGGGAAAACGGGGGCCGCGTTACGACTTAGCGTTTCCCCTGCTCTGCCGGTAGTTGCGCCAGCTAAAACCTCTTCTTATAGTTATCTGCGTGCCGAAAAGGATTTGCAAACCGCGACGTGTGACATTACTGGCCATAAGGATGAGGAAACGGGCTTTGATTGGTTCTGGCATTGGAATGGAATCCTCTGTGGATCTACGACTCTTATGACGCTAACCAAATCGCAATTGGCAAGTGAAGAAACCGATTCCCTTCCGGACCTCGATCAAAGTATACCAGGAGACTCCTTATATGTGGGTCTTTATTTCGCACAGCTACATCAGGATAGTGGCTCTACGGTTTACTTTGGTGGTAAAGGTGAAAGCCTCGACATCTTGCGTGTGCCGATTCAGGATACCTCCGTACATCCCACGCCAACCTTTTCACCCGGCAGCTATTTCGTTTGGACTAAGCCTGTCAAGGATGCCCCAGTATTTCAATTAGACTCACTAAAATGGTCGCAGGACCGTCGCTTCGAGGGATATACGGTGAGTTATCGGCGCAAACATGTTTTTTCTGGCAAGCCGTTTTGGATATACCCGACTGAATTCGGAAAGGCCGTATCTTATAAAGTAGCAGGTGGGGCAGGGAAGCAGTGTTTGCGCATAGAAGACGGCGTGGCGGTGCGACGGATGGTTCTGAATGGACAGGAAACCTTTACTGACAGCCTGTCAGTGGGCGTAGATGCCAGATATTTTATATACAACATTTCAGCTGCATTGCCTCTTACAAATATTGAGATTCAATCCTTGCCTTCAAAGGCTACATCGCTCCGGAATCTCGAAACAGGAGATGGCGAAAATCCTGAATACTTAATCATAACCGCGAGTTCTCTACTCCAACAAGCCCTGGAGTTAAAAGACTATCGAAACATGGCTTCGCGCAGCGTGCATGTGCGTACTTCCGTGGTGCGCGTAGAGGACATTTACCGCCAGTTCTCCAGCGGTAGAATGTCACCTATAGCCATTCGGGATTTTCTGCGCTGGGCTTATGCCGGTTGGGGTGCTAAGAGCAGCGATTCTCACGCGCTCAAATATGTGCTTTTATTTGGAGATGGAAATTATGATTATCGGAATATAAGAGCTTTGGTTATGAAATCCGCACCACCTAATTTAATCCCTCCTTTCGAGTGTTTTCCTTATGACAATGACGAAATTGCTACCGATGATTTTTATGCTGCACTCGATTCAAATGAAAACAATTTACTCAATCTCGGCCTCGATATTTCAGTTGGTCGACTTCCAATACAGTCAACGGATCAGGCAGCGGCTTACCTGCAAAAAGTCAAAAACTATGAAGATCCCAATATGGCGGGAGAATGGCGCTCGCGTGTTATTCTGACAGCCGATGATGCCACTCAGCGTGGAACTGATGATGGCTATGATCCAATTACAGGTGGCCACACTACCGATTCCGATAGATTAGGCCGAGACATCATCAATGCGAATGAGCCTGCCGTTTCCGTGGATAAAATTTATTTACTGGATTATCCCCTAAATACATCGTACCACAAACCTGAAGCCACAGAAGACTTACTTTCCCTCATCAACCGTGGTACCCTTATGGTGAACTATGTAGGGCATGGCGCGTCCAACCAATGGGCGGATGAGGCCTTGCTTTTGACAAATGATGCGCTCTCGCGGATGCACAATGAAGGTCGTACGCCCATGATAAATGCCTTTTCTTGTACCGTAGGTCGATTTGAAAGTTTGACGGGGGAAGGTATGAGCGAACAATTTGTCAAACAGAAAGGCGTTGGTGCCATAGCTGCCGTTTCTTCATCTCGGGAATCCTTTCCCGGACCAAATCTTGCTTTGGCACGGGCATTTTATCGTCGAGCCTTTCCATCTGATTCAGCTCGTGAGGGTCAAACCATCGGCCAAGCTTTACAATTAGCTAAAAATAGTTCAGAGACAAGTGATAGCAGGAATAACCTTAAATACGCGCTCTTGGGCGAGCCAGTTATTATGCTACGCAAGCCAAAGTTGGGAATCACAATTACCCAAGCTCCGGACACCCTTAAAGCATTGGATTGCAACTCTATCACAGGAAAGATTACCGGTGGCAGTGGGGCTGGTTTTGTAAACATTAAAATAGTTGCGGGTTCGATTCACAAGACCTACGTCATAGGTCATGGCATGGTAGCCCAAGAAGTCGATAAGCGCGGCAATATTTTGTTTGAACGGACCTTTCCGTATAAGGACTTCATCTTTTCCAGTGACTACTTTATCCCGAAACAAATTTCTTTTGGTGATTCTACAGCTCAAATCCTTTTCTTCGCCTGGGATGGAAAAGAAGAACGCGAGGGTCTAGCCGCCAAGCAGAATCTTCGCATTACTGGAACCGCCACCAGTGCCTGCGCTACCGACACGGATGGAAAAGGGCCCCGCATTCAAATCACCGGCTGCCAGAAAAAGGAAACGGATGCAATCGACTTTCCCGATCGGGTGAAGTTGCCTATACCGTATTGTCTGCAGGTTCAGGTGCAAGATTCAACGGGTGGCGTGCTGACTGGTCAGGGGCCGGATGAGGGCACAACGCTGGAAATTCCCGGTATTCTTGAGCCATTTCATCCCCAACCTGGCATCGATGAGCTCTATTACAAAACCTATCAGATTTCTCTCGACAAAAAAACCTTTAGGCCCGGCCAGCATTTGCTCAAAGTTTCGGCCCGGGATGGCTATGGCAATATCAGCGCGCGGCAGATGGTGATGGATCTGACAGCGGATAGCTCATTGCAAACCGTGACGGCCTACAACGTGCCCAATCCTATGAAGCGTAACGGCACCACCTTTTACTTTTCCACCATCTTGCCTACGGAAGACGTCGACTTTGCCGATTTAAGCAATGCCGCGGATAGGGTAGGCTTTGAAATCCGGGTGTTTAATCAATCTGGCAAATTGGTTAAAGTTTTTCAGCACGCTTTAAGTGGTGAAATCCGCTGGGACGGGCATGATGAATGGGGCCAACTCTTGGCTAACGGGGTTTATTTCTATATGATCACGGCTAGGCAGAGTCTGGCCAGTTTGGCTGGTGCTCGGCCAAGTTATCGAACTCTTAGTTCTAAACGCAATGTGTTGATCATCTCCCGCTGAAAATGAATATTGTGACCAATCTTGTTGAGGTCCAATTTCTTTAAAAACCATTCCATTGAGCTCTATCTAGACCGGTATATTTTTAATCAGACTTTTAAATGGAATGTCTATAACGCTAACTGTGCCGGCTATGCCACAGTGTACCCTGATACGGGCTTAGATTGAGGAGATGATAACTAAGGGAAGTAGGGAAACTCCAACTTAAATCGCTGGAGTTTCCGGTCGGAAGTTCGATTAAGGCAAATACTTGCGGGTGGTACCGGATTCCGATTTAAATTCAATGAAATAGGGCTCCGTGCCGGTAGGGTAAGTGAATGTAAGCCCACCGGTTTTGGATTCATCGCCTTTGCCTAGTTGATCCTTATCGCTGAAATGCCCGATTTTGGCGGTGGGTGTGAAGACATTTCCTTGACGATCAACTAGGGTAAAACCTTCGCTGCTAAAAAGGATTGGGCCGGAAGAGCCGTTAAAAGCCCTGACCTGCACTTTCAAAGAGGTCGGACCGGGTTCCAACTTTACGATTCCAAGTAAAATGCCATATTTGTTAATGCGAAAATCAGGGCGTTCTCCTAAATCCACTTCGTCGTTATCATACATCAAATAAGTATTGAGATTGATTTTTCGGATTTGGGACCAAAGATCCTTCATTTCGGCAGATTCACCACCCATGATCAAGGCGAGTTTATTCATTTTATAATCCGCAACAATACCCGCTGTCGGCTGGGTTGCAGCTTCTTTAAAATCCGTCTCGATTTCGGATAGTTTTTTGGCTGCGTATTCCTTTCGAATTCCCGCGACCTTGGCTGTGGCTGAACCGTGTCCTCCGCCTAGGCTTTCTGCGGTCTGTAGAAAGCGGAAGCCGCTTTCAGCTTCTTCACTGCTGCCTAATTTCAATCTTTGCATTCCGATGTCTTCCACGGTTTGCGCGAACAAAGCTTGATTGGCAGGGTCTGGATTCTGAGTCAAAAGACTTGCGACGGTATCTTTGAGAATATCCAGAAACTCTGCTGTGGGATCTTCTTTTGCGCGCAATGCCATGGCTTGAATATTGACCAATGTGTAATTTTTAGGAAATTCTGGGGATACTTTGCCTCTCTTCAATGCCTCCTCATATTGCATCAAAGCGTGCAGAGGATCGCCGGCCTTGCGGTAAGTATCACCAGAAGCTTCTTGGCGTGAGCGACAGCCCGTCAGGAAAAAAGCCAGCATCAGAGTGCTCCATAGCATTGCCTTGGTAGTCTTCATCTTTTTTCCTTTTGTTTTCCACCGCATTTGGATCTTGCCAATGTCAGTTGGGTTTTCAGTAGTAGTCCGAATCTTTGAACGAGAGAAAAAATAATTGAAGCTGGCCACCTTTTGGGTGAATTTTTCCGGCTTTTTTCTTCCGAAAAGGATACTTGATACTTGCCAAGGGCTTAATGCATTGAATAGCTTTGCAGCCTCCGGGCCCATAGCTCAGTTGGTTAGAGCAAGCGACTCATAATCGCTTGGTCCTTGGTTCAAGTCCAAGTGGGCCCACTTTAACCGCCGGGCGGGAATAGTGAAGAAGATTATTTTTTGGGGTGACAGCTTATTGGCGGGATCCAATGGATTCGCGGAGCTTTTGTCACTTCACATTTTCTTGCATCATCCTCAAGCCAACATTGTTACCAGTATTTATGGGGGTGGCCCCGTTACATGGGAGGACACACTTCCAGAAGCCCCACTACATGTTATCGGCAAGGCTCCTGATTTGGTGGTGTTGGGATTCGGTAGTTCGGATCTGACGCTGGGGAAGTCCCCAGAAGCGATTTGGACCGATGCGCAATCGAGTTTGGCATTGATGCTTCAAAAAACCCATAGCCGCATTTGCTTGATCTCCTTGATTTCCAGCTTCTTTATGGAAGAACAGGAGCGTGAAGCGTGTCGGGCCATTAACCATCGAATGCGGGAATTGGCTGTAAACCGTGTGGAATGGATTGATTTGGATGCGCCCGTTGAACAGTTTCTCATTCAGCATCGGCAGGGAACTGGGGAGAAGCATTCCTTGCATTTGGATCCTGCGCGATTGACACCTTTGGGTAGGCTCTTTCTTGCGCACCACGCCTTTCGCCTCATTTCCTGGCCTGGATTGTCAGGGCACGGAATTTTTCCTATATCCCAGTCCCATTCCTAAAGCGGCCTGGAGGACAGATGGCAGAAGATGACAACCACTCGCGATTCCTCCGTAAAAATCTGGCGCTAAGTAAAGCCTATGAAATTGAGAAGAAGGACAAATTCAAGGATAAGTCCGCGCGCGGCGAAATCAAGCCGGATACAGTCGCTTGCTATCGTTGCAAAAAACTCCGGCCTTGCCTGAAGTTCGGCATCATGGAAACAGGCCGTGCAGAGGGTGCGGTTTCGGTTTCAAACGAATATGTCCCATTATGCGAAGAATGCGCCCCAAAGCGCAAAAAAGATCCGAATGAATTGAATGCCAAGCAAATCAGTTCCCTGTTAAGGGGTGCTCGCCGCGGACGTTTGTAAGTCTCCGGACTCAATTAAAATCCGTCTTTATTTAAAGTCCGAAAATCTTGATTTTAACGTTGATCCGCTGGAATCAAGTATAGCTCTGCTTCATTTCGCTGATCTCGGACAGAAATTCCTTGATCTCTTGGAACTTCCGATACACCGAGGCGAAGCGGATATAAGCCACTTCATCAACCGGAAATAGGCCTTTCATCGTAAGTTCACCGATGGTTTTGCTACTGATTTCGCCTTCAGCCATTCCCTGGATTTGATTCTCAATACTATCGACCATCTGATCGATTGTCTCAACGGAAATCGGTCGCTTTTTGCAAGCCATATGCAGACCGGATAAAATTTTCTGGCGGTCATAGGGTTCGCGTCGACCATCAGCTTTCACGATGGTTAAGGGAATGGTCTCCACATATTCGTAAGTCGTGTACCGTTGGCTGCAGCTTAGGCATTCTCGGCGACGCCGAATAGCCTTGCCCTCGCGGCTGCTTCGGGAGTCCACCACTTTATCTTCTTCACAATTACAGAAAGGACATTTCATAGAGCTTTTTAGGAATATATCCAGATCTCAACAACTAATCAACAGAATTTGTTGAAAACCGCTTAAAAACGCCACTTTTCGTGGAACTCGTGATGCGAAAGGGAGTTATCCCTGTTCCAGTTCCAAGGTTTTGGTAATGGCATCGCATACTTCAGTGGGGCCAAAATATTGTATGGGCCCAGGATAAATAAAGGCATCTTCTAGCTCCCAGTTGGCCTGACTGGCCTTAAGTGCTCGAAACGCAGGGCCTTCAAGGTCCACCAGCGCCTTTTGAATCACCGGTTTTAGGTGCCCGTGGCGAGTTTCCATGTTGAATAGCATGGTGATGGGAATGCCTCCCGCAGACCATTGGTCAATGCCCTTGGACACTCCACGGATGGAAGCCATGTAGCCGGTTTTGCCGGAACGCACCAAAACCGCGGCTACGCAGCCTAGGCTATAACAATAATCGGCATCGAAATTGGATGGGGCCGCAGCCCGACCTTCATAACCAAAGAAATGCCGTTGGCTGGCAAATTTTCCTGAAAATTCCGGCGCATTTTTGAGTTTTCGAGCGACCAATTCGGCGAGCAATGCATCGGTTTCAATTAAGGAAACCTGTACGTTACCGTGGGGATCGCGATCCAAAAGAAGTTGCATTTGGATATTCTGTGGCAGTGAAGCAAACGTGCCTTTCAGGTCTACTGTGAGCCAATCGGTCATTGCAGTAATCTTGGCGGCGAGAGATTCTAATTTGGCAAAGGCCGCTTCATGCTTGGCAAGCAAATCATTGAGGGTGCCGATTAATTTTTTGAAAGATGGAATAAATTCAATCAGCCCTTCTGGAATGAGGACGACGCCATAGTTTTTTCCGGCGGCAGCGCGCGCAGAAATCACCCGTGCAATATCTGCCACAATTTGTTCCAGACTTAAATTGCTCTGCTCGACTTCTTCAGAAATCAAGGTTACATTCGCATGGGTTTGCAGACCTGCTTCCAGGGCAATGTGACTAGCGGAACGACCCATCAGTTTCACGAAATGCCAATATTTCTTGGCGGATCCAGCATCTCGGGCAATATTTCCAATGAGTTCTGAATAGGTCTTAACGGCTGTGTCGAAACCAAAAGAAATGGGGATGAACGAGTTTTTGAGATCGCCATCGATGGTCTTGGGCACTCCAATAACGGAGGTGGTCAGTCCTTTGCTCTGCAGGTATTCGGCCAAAATAGCGGCGTTCGTGTTGGAGTCGTCCCCGCCGATAATGACTACGGCATTCAAATCCAACCGCTTGATCACTTCAATGCAGCGGTCAAATTGTTCCGTGGTTTCCAGCTTGGTGCGGCCTGAACCAATAATATCAAAGCCACCAGTGTTTCGATACGCATCCATTATTTCGGCTGTGATAATTTGATATTTGCCTTTTTCAAGTCCGCCAGGTCCAGCTAGAAATCCGTACAGCTGGCTATCAGGATGGATTGCATGGATGCTGTCAAAAATACCTGCAATAACATTGTGACCTCCAGGCGCTTGGCCTCCAGAGAGTACCACACCTACTCTGAGCGGTTTGGAAGCGGTGTTGCTTTGATTCGCCACTTGAAAACTTAAAATCGGCTTGCCGTAAGTATGTGGAAAGTTCTTCTTAATGAGATCTTGATCTTTCGCGGCCTCAGCCGCAGGGCCCTCAACAACTTGAACCTTGGCAATGCCCTGTCGCAATGAAGTGGGAACTTTGGGATGGTACTGTTGTCGGTGCTTTTCAAGAGTCGAGATTTGTAACACGCTGTTCCTTTGGTCGATCATTCATGATGGATATTTAAGCCGAGAAATTCGGTGTACTCAATGCGCTAAAATTAATTTGCTTGACGATGAAATACGAGCCAGTTGGACTCCAAAATGCCAGAATGCAGCTAAGTACGTTTGCTTCGTTTACTCGAGTGCTTTTCATTGACGGAAAGCGCGCGGTTTTGGTAGCTTTACGCCTCCTTCGGCCAAAAAATTGGTAACGGGATGTGGCTCAGTCTGGTAGAGTACCTGAATGGGGTTCAGGTGGTCGTGGGTTCGAATCCCGCCATCCCGACCATTTCGAAGGCCCGGTTCTCCGTAGGGGAGCCGGGCTTTTTACTTCATGGCGCTCTTCCATCAGCAAAATCTGAATTGAAGGACGTTATGGCCCAGGTGCGTATTGTTGCGCAAGCATCATCCAGCGAGACGCGGGGTCCCCAGAACATGGTGTCGATAGCCGCATGTGCACGGCGGAGCGAATTCCAGCGAGGTCCCTCATCCGGTGCGAGTGCGGGGAGTGAAGTGGCCGGAAGAACGGCTATCTGCTTTTGCGCCAACTTCTCTGAGGCAAGGGACTGCAGGTCCGCATAGTCCTTAAGCGGAGGAAGCTGGGCAATAGCTGCAATAATACGCGCCGCGTCCTCGTAATGCCGGATAAAGGTCGCAGGCTCCGCACTTTCACTTGGGAGCCGCCGATGCAGGGCGTCTATTTTTTCCAGCAAGGTCACGAGGGGATGAACGCAACGCACTCCTTGGGGACGGTTGTCGATGAAGTTGTCGAGTTGGCTCCGCTCCACCAGCTTTTCATGGACGAACGAGGTCAGGTTGCGCGGCATGTTGTGGAGGAGCCAGGGCCTCATCGTATTCCTCACATATAATCCGGTGTTCTTCGATTCGGATATGGTAGGCGTTTTTGGTCTCCGATAAATTCGATCCGATAAGGAATCAGAATACACCCATGCCCTTTTTCTTCGTGTCAATGGTCAGCGTCTTCGGATGTCCAATCCTCCCATACCAACCCCTTGATCCGTTGAAACTCTTTTACGTTGTGGGTGACAAGAGTGGCTCCGCGCGCCAGCGCCGTTGAGGCGATCAGCAAATCATTTGGACCGATGGGTTGACCTTCGGATTCCATTTCGGCGCGAATACGGCCATAAATAACGGACTCCTCGTCGCCAAATGGAATAATCGGCAAGGGGGCTAAAAAAGCATCCAGCACGATTAATGTCCTCTCTTTACTCTGGCTTTTGTTCGCTCCAAAATAAAGTTCGGCTTTGACGATGGCGGGGATGGCTACCGTGGATGGCGAACGGGATTCTAGGCGCACCTTCAATGCCGGATACGTCCCCTTCAAGAGGTAGATGCAGATATTGGTGTCCAGCAGGTGCATTCAGAGAGATTCTCTGGCTGCATCGTGGGAGAAATCCAATTTTGATATCGGCTGCAAATCGTTTTCCGCCAGGGAACCAAACAGGCTGAAATAATTTGTCGGCCATTGGTTTTCCAAAGATTGAATCAGTCGTTTTTTCACCCATTTGGAAACGGAACTTCTTTCAAGAGCAGCTGCGTTTTCAATTTTCTTGATGCTCTCGTCATCGAGGTAGATGGTCAATTGGGACATATGAGCTCCTTGCTGCAAAAGCACGTATACTTTAAAGTATACTTGTTTTTTGCCACAGAGTCTAAGCCAAATATTCCGAATAAATTGAGGTTTTGGGGGAATAACGAGGGAGCGAATTAGGAAACGAAAACGCTGAGGAATTTACGCACTTGGTTACACGCTCCTTGAAAAAACGGTTTTTAAGGCAAAAATGGCGGGTTCGAATCCCTCCATCCAATTTAAAGAGGCCCGGTCCTTCGGTAGGGGGGCCGGGCTTTTTACTTCATACCCGACCAGTGCCGGCAAAATCAAAGGGTGGAACGGGAAAGGGAGATTGCCATATGATATCGCACCCTGGAATAATCATGCTCTTGTTCTGGGGTCAGTTGAGAAGTCTGCCTACTCATGTTTTGGCACATTGGAAGAAGGCGGCCGGTCCCCTTGGTGATCATCCCAAGTCCTTCGTACTACAGCTGATGCCCTCCTCGTGGAGACCAACGGAGGCGGTGTATTCCGAAGTTTCGATTCCGGCCAAGTCTGGACCCAATCCAATCGAGGCCTGAGTTCGCCCTATGTTCTGTTCCTGTACGCAGAGGGACCATACCCTTACGCGGGCACGCGCGGCGGAGGGGCTTTGTTCACGGACCAGGAGCTTTTCCTCGGCTCCCGCACCATGATATACCGTTCAACGGATGTTGGGGTCACTTGGGAAAAGGAGGGGCTGACGGAAATCGAACTCCCGGTCCTGGCGCTCGTCACGGACCCAAAGGGCTCCTAGTGGACTCATCGCGAATTATCTTTCCAGTATCATGAAATTCGAACCTCACACACTTTGGATGGAACAGTGCGAAGCTGCCCTTGGGATCCACGAGCGGTACGGACTGGAAAAGGCCCTGGGTTATCTCATCGGTGAAAAACTGATTGATTTTGTGCGGGAAACCGAGAACGATCCTTTGTTCAAGGATCAATTGCCTCTCTTCCTGCAAGAGGTGAAACGGATTTTTAAGCACAGCAAAATCCGCGCCTATCTCGATGCCGTCGAAAACACGGGATCCGAAGGCCACGTACTGTCGCCCGAAGATCTCGAATTCATGCGAGAAGCCGGCGCATTCCTTGAAGACCCCGTCCGCGCGGCCCAGGACGTGCTGATTGTCGAGCAGTTGAAAGTGCTGCTGGCCTGATCGTCCATACGACCGCATGCGTCAGCCTGGGCCAACTGATATCAGCCTGCTGTTGGGGCAGTGGGACGGCGAAGGCGGCTTCGCCTCGCGCCGCATGGCCGATGCCGGCGAACTGAATGTCTCCGTCCGGGGATTCGGCAAGCTGCGATGGCCGGTCAGCGAAGCGGATGCCCGCAAGCTGTGCAAGCTGGCCCGACCGGCCCGCCACGGGTACAAGACGGAAACGCGCCTGGACAAGGGTATCCGCGACACCTGGGAGATTGGACCCGACCATCTGGACATCGGGCCGGTAGCATGGCCGAAAACCCTGGACCGCCACCTCGACCGCATCCGGAGGGATCTCGGTCTGCCCCGAACTTGCCGGCTCAAGGCCGATTTGCACAACCTTTTGATTTATACGCCGGGCCAGTTTTTCGCTCCGCATCAGGACTCCGTGAAAAGCACGCGCATGATCGGTACCCTCGTCGTGGTTTTGCCTTCCCGATTCAGCGGGGGCGAATTGATCGTCGAGCATCGGGGCGAAAGCCTGCGTGCGTCCGGTTCCGCACGCGAATTGACCTTGATCGCCTTCTATGCCGATTGCCGCCACGAGATCAAGCCCGTCAATAGGGGGCATAGGTTGGCTCTGACTTACAACCTGTTGGCCGAAGGCGATACCACGGCCGGAGACGTGGATGCCGAACGTCTTGATACGCTGACCGAAGCCGTGCGGGAGCATTTCGCCCAGCCTCGGCACCGGGCCGACGCACCGCCTCGGGAGGCGCAGCCCCGGGAAGCGCCGATGAAGATGGTCTACCTACTGGATCACGAATACACCGGCCGAGACCTTTCCTGGAAACGCTTGAAGAACGGCGATTCGCGGCGAGCCGCGGCGCTGCGACTGGTGGCGCAAAGATTGGACTGCGAGGTCTATTTGGCATTGGCCGAAGTACATGAAACCTGGTCCTGCGAAGAGGAGGATGAGCGCGGATACGGAGGATACCGGGAATATGAATATGAAGATGAGGATGAGGATGAGGGGGAAGAGGGGCCGGAAGGGGCCGGAGATCCCGATTTGAATTTGATCGAATTGATCGATGACCACGTCGAACTCACTAATTGGATTGATGCCGAAGGCCGGAAAGCCGAAGGGTCGGGAATCGTTCAATCCGAAGAAATGTTCTGCACCACGCCTTCCTCCGATTTCAAGCCCTTCCGATCGGAACATGAAGGTTATATGGGCAATTACGGCAATACCGCCGATCGTTGGTATCATCGCGCCGCCTTGGTCATGTGGCCGAAGTCGTTGGCATTCGGAAACCGTGCAAAGCATTCGCCCCGCTGGGCTATCCGCCAGGTTACCGTCGCCCCGGAATCCGGTGTCACCGGGAAAGCAAGGGACCTGGTGAGTCAATTGCTCCTGGTCTGGAATGAGGCCGTCCGCAAAGACCGAACCCCAGTTCTCCTAGGCATGACCTTGTCCGCGGCCGCGCGCTTCGGCTCTCCCGAAGTCGCGCTCGCTCTCCTGGCTCCCTTTTCCCTTGAGCATTTGACAGTCGGAAATATCCCTCGTTTCGTCAAAACGGTACAAGGCTTTGGTCCTGTCTGGGCCCGGGGAATATTGAAAAAATGGGTGTCGGAAAACCGCCTTCATTCTATGCCTGAAGCGTGGATCTCCAAGCAGCTTCCAAACTTGTGTCGGGCCCTTTGCGCCGAGGGAGGCTCCGGAGGAAATGGCCTGGCACAGGAGATCTTGGATCCGATATGGAAGCGGATTTCGTTTCAGATTACCACCCTCCGTAGGGGTGCGTCGAAATACTTGGATCGGGGATTTGTCGACCTTATTTCCCCGCTTTTGGGGTTGCTGCACAGCGGGCGGTTGACCGAGAGCCGGGAATTCCAACAGCGCATCGTGGAGTTCCTTTCCGACCGTAAAACGGATTTGCCGGTGACGAATCTTGTGGAACTGTTGCAGGCCGCCCATAAAGAAAGCCGCCATTCCCTACGCGATTCGGGCTTGCTGCCGCTGCTGGGTTTCTGCCGAACCAACCTGGAAACCCTTTTGAACGAGCCGACCCGTGCCAAAGAGGATTGGTCCATCACCCCGTCGCTGGGATGCTCATGCAAGTTATGCGTCAGGTTGGGACGGTTCCTCAGGTCTACCGGTGAAAAGCGCCTGGAATGGCCCCTCGCGAAGCCGGACCGGCAGCACCTTCATCAGCAAATCGACGGAAAGGATTTGCCTGTCTTGCACGCCACCCGCCGTACAGGATCTCCGTTCACCTTGATCCTGGAAAAAACGGAGGCTGTTTTCACGCGTGAAGTAACGGCACGCAGTATCTGGAAAAAGAAATTGGCCTGGCTGAAATCGCGGGAATGACCAGGGGTAGCAACTCCGGTCATTCCCAGCCACTTCAATACTTCTTCATCCGAAAGCCCGAACCAGAAATCTTGAACGAATCGCACCGCATGGCCCCCGCAGTAGATCCATGCGCAAGGTCTTCCAAGATCATTTCTAAAGTAATCCGGGTCCCTCTGATTGAGGATCAAACACCGCACGGCGCCATTGCGGATGTTCCCATTGAACTCATATCGGACTGGATTGATATTGATGCGGAGCTGCGGTCCATCCTGATTGCCAGAGCTGCGCCATTTACCCTGGATGACGATGGCGGAGGCGCACTAACCCGGTTTCTTTTGCAGAAGTACGGCAACTTCGAAAACGTGAGGATTGAAATTAGTGCGATTTTCGGAAGCGGGGATACAGCGGTCCCACCAGCCTTTACTTTAGCCGAAGGCGCGAAAAACTCCGGAAATGGTTGGCGGCAGGCTATGCTGCTGAAGTGGCGCAATGGATCGAAGTGGAAATCGAAAATTTGGATCGGATGATAGAACGCGAAGAAACCAACGAGGAGCGTACCCACTTCGAATAGTTCAGGTAAAGAATTCGGCTCCTATAAAACCCGATACAAAATGCACATCTGTATAGATTTTGTTCAATCCCGATAGACCTCGCGTCTATGCGCGACCCGAATGACAATCACCACTAAGACGCCATCATAGATTTCATAAACGATCCGGTATTCCCCGACCCGGATACGGTAGGCGTTTTTAGCCCCTGATAATTTCTTGCATCCGTTGGGACGAGGATCCGTGACAAGTCCATCAATCGCTTTGAAAATCCGCGCTTGCAAAGTTGATGAAAGTGCCGCAAGCTCCTTTTCGGCGCTGCGCTGTACCTCAATCCGGTAAGCCAATCAGGCCGCCCGTGCCTTTTTCTTCGTGCCACCGGTCAGGGTTTTCTTCACGGCTTCCCAGGGGCGAGACGGCTCTCCCCGACGAGCCTCGATCGCTTGCAGGTCAGCCTTGTCTTCCATCCGCTCCCATTCTTCCAAAGCCTTTAACGCCTCAATGGGAATGATTGCGCATGCAGGCTTACCGTGTTTCTCGACCACAATCCGTTCCTTGCCGTATGAGGCGCGGCTTACCAGGTCGGCCAAATCCTTCCGTGCTTGTGCTACAGATACGTTGGACATATTTCCCGCCCTCGTTGAGGTACCAATGATACAAAAGTCTAATTATGTACATATCATACATTTTTAGATGGAAACGCGCAATCCCAACCGGTCAATTTGGCTGGGCCATTTTGGACCCAGAACAGGACTTAAGCGAAATCATCGCTTTTTGTTTGAGTCTGGCTGGGCTTTCGAGAGGGGGTTACCAGGGGGTGCTTGAGAATTGATACTCTGAAAAATTTACGTACTCGGTTACGTGCTCCTTGAAAAAACAGTTTTTTGGCCAAAAGTCGTGGGTTCGAATCCCGCCATCCCGACCAATGAGGGGGTCCAGTGAAAACGGGATCCCCTCATTTTTTTACCCTGTATTTAATTCTTTGCCCAACTTCTGTGGTCTTACTGGCTCATCATTTGACTTTAGAATATTGGGACTATTTGACAAATAGGGGACGGTGAGCAGGGGCTTTCACCAGCAAATTGAGGCGTTTCGCAATCCCAATTGTGATGTGCTGAAATCATACCTGAAACCGCGTAATTATTACTGGCAAGGAGTTGGAATCGGGAATAGATATTATCTATCGTTTGAGAGTTATTTTGTTTTGAAAGTACCGCGATAGATCACTTTTGAATTCCAACGCAGTTAGCGTATGCATGAAAGGCAATATGAAATCTTTATTTTATTCTAAATCCGTTCTTTTTGGGGCAACGGCCTTGCTTCTGGCTGCCGTTACGGCTCCATCCGCCCAAGTTATGGCCCCGCCCTACCGCGTAAATTGTGGCGGACCGGCGTTTACGGACTCCAAGGGAAATGAGTGGGAGGCTGATAGCCACTATACTGGTGGAGACACCTATGTTACTGGTGAGCTGATTTCCTTGACCGACGAAAGCACTCTCTATCAAACCGAACGCTGGTTTGATCCAGCTCGAGATCCGCTGAAATATGATTTTACTGTACCCGATGGCAGTTATATGGTGCGATTACATATGGCTGAAATCTATGCACCTTGGTTCTTTGCCGGAGGTCGCGTTTTTAACATTGCTATTAACGATGTCGCTGTGGCAGAAAACTATGACATTTTCGCTGAAGTCGGCGGCAATATCGCTTCGATTAAGGAATTCCCAGTCACAGTGACGACAGGATCGATTTCAATTTCCTTTACCAATCTTACTCAACACGCCAAGGTTAACGCAATTGAAGTCCTTGACGCTTCTACAGTGCATTCGATTTCGCATAGCAAGGTCAACAACTTCCTCAATATCAAATCCACCGCCTCGGCTATTTCGGTATTGACCGCGTTTCCATCCGCTTACTCCATTGTGTTAAGGGATATAACGGGCAGTAAACTGGATCAAAAGTCTGGATTGGGTGCCGGCGAACAACGCTTTAATAACTTACGTCCCGGTGTTTATTTTGTGGATGCGAAATCCGGAAGCAAAATGTTCACCAAAAAAGTGTGTGTTCTTCCTTAATTTATCTGCAAGTTGACCCTTTAGACCATTCAACGCCGCGAGAGCTCGCGGCGGATTCTTTAGAATCCACACATTGCGGAAGCGCACGTCTCTGCCTTCGCTCTGCAGCTTAAGTCCGCACAGGGTTGGGTCCATTCACCTGGTTTTGATTCACCGCAGGTGAGACTTGATCGACAATTGCGCCCATGCCGATAAATTCCACTTGGATCTGAGCATCTTGAAAAAGTCCTACGGTCGCTTGAATATCGTCATAGCCCCAGGGTTAACTGTACTTTTTCCGGTAATCAAAGGGCCTAATTCGAAGGTGACTGTAGAATCGCTTGGTAAAGTAGCTCTGATCAGAAAAACCGCATTGGACCGCGATTTGGCCGATGCTTAAGTCGGTGTGGAGCAATAGTCCACAGGCCGCGCGGATTCTAATTCGGTTTAGGTATTTGAGTGGCGTTTCGCGCAATACTTTCCGAAACTTTCTTTCAAAATGGACGATGGA
>JAYUHW010000455.1:0-2054 GCA_043766615.1 Fibrobacteria bacterium
TGCTCAGAAGTATTTTGTCAGAACTTCCGGTCCGTTACGTGTCATGGCCAGGGTATGTTCAAACTGGGCCGAAAGCTTTCCGTCCTTAGTAAATACTGTCCAGCCATCATCGGCTACGTACACATCGGCATGGCCTTCATTCAGCATAGGTTCGATGGTAAAAACCATTCCCTCCGTAATACGCTGACCCCGGCCCCCTGAGCGATAATGCAGAACCATGGGGTCTTCATGGAAAGCACGGCCAATGCCATGGCCACAAAATTCGCGGACTACTCCAAACCCGTGTTCGTCCGCAAGATCTTGAATCGCGGATCCAATGTCTCCGAAATAATTACCTGCAAATGCCACGGCAATGCCTTCTTCAAGGCAACGGTAAGTGACATCAACCAAGTGCTTGGCCTTTTCAGAACTTTTGCCGACGAAAATTGTCTTGGAGGTGTCCCCATAATACCCGGCCAGGGTGCAGGTCACATCCACATTGATGATATCGCCTTCCATAAGAATCTGCCGTCCCGGGATGCCATGGCACACCACATTGTTTACGGAGGTGCAAACCGATTTTGGAAAACCATGATAATTGAGTGGGGAAGGATAAGCGCCGTTTTTCACGGTATAGTCATGGACAAACCGATTGATATCGTCCGTACTAATACCAGGTTTAACCATTTCTTCAGCCCTAGCGAGAATTTCAGCCGCCAAACGACAGGAATCCCGCATCAATCCAATTTCCTTTTCCGATTTTATTTTAATGCTCATACTCACTTCATGCTTGGCCGGGATGTGTTTGCAAATTTAACAAAATATTCTCCTGGCATTCCATTTACCCGCTTACCCAGGTAAATCGTTGGATTATATTATTAAACAGGAGAGTACCGAATGAAAAAGTTCACTTTGCTTGGTTTGGGACTCGGATGGCTGCTGATTTCCGCATGTCGGCAGGATTGTTCAGAATCCGCGCGTATGGGCGATTTCGAGCTGTTACAGGGAAATATTCCCAATGCTATTCGCCATTATGAGCGGGCGCTTAAAATCGATGCCAATTGCGGTGTTGTGAAAGAGAAGTTAGCGGAAGCCTTGCGAAAAGGGAATCCTTCGCAATAGCCAATCCCTATGGAGTAGCCAAACCCTATGCAAAACCCAAACCCTGTACAACCATGCCACTCGGACTTACAAGGGCGAGGTGGGGTAGCTCCTGGGATTTTGACTACGGTAGCGGCGACTCCTCTTCATCATCCCGGGCCAAAGGTTCGGAAAGACCCGTGAAATGGGTCCAATAGAATTTGTGCAGGATCATTCCCAGGGCCATCTTTTCCTCTTCGGAGCTGATGAGCGCATCTATCAAAGGCACCATTCGGCGTGCGCCATTTTGATCCGATTGGCGCAGTTGCCGAAATTCCTGTTCCAAATACACGGTGGTGCGTTCGCGAACAATGTCTTCCAAAGCCTTCTCCGGCTTCAACGTTTTTTTGATGAAAGGAATATCAAATTTGGTGGCCGTATTGCGCAGCGCCATTTCCTCTACCAATCCTACCACGGAGATGGCCTGGCCCGAAGCACCCGCGCGCGCCGTGCGGCCGGAGCGATGCACATACACTTCCGGATCATCCGGATGATCGTACATGAAGACATGGGATAGCCCCTGGATATCGATCCCGCGAGCAGCGACATCCGTAGCCACCAAAAAGCGGATGGAGTTTGCCTTGAGCTCCTTCATCACTTTTTGCCGCTGCTTTTGATTGACTTCGCCGGAGATAAGCCCCACCTTGAGTCCGCGGGCTCGCAGATACTCATGGATATAGCTGGTGTCCCGCCGAGTATTGCAAAAAATAATGGCAGACTCGGGATTTTCCTGTTCGATAAGTCGCAACAACGTTTTATCCTTGTCCTGTGGTTCTACCACATAATAGACATGCTCCATATTGGAAACGGAAATGTCGGTGGGACAAAGGCTTAAAAATTTGGGTCCGCGCATGAACTCTTGCGCAAGGCGCTTGACATTGACGGGCATGGTCGCGGAAAAAAGATACGTGCACCTATCCTTTGGGAGCAAGCCG
>JAYUHW010000456.1:0-19160 GCA_043766615.1 Fibrobacteria bacterium
TTGGTGGCCGGTTATTCGGAATTTCTCCCAGGTCTTGGGGATGGCGGTAGACGGTGGTTGAATAATAAACCAGACCTTAAAATTGGTGAAGTATTGGAAAAGCTGGGCGATACCCCTTGTTTTGCAGCGCATCCCCGGGTAAAAGTTGGGAAGCTGGAACGCTTGATTTTTAGACGCGGAATGTGGGATACCGCGGACCTCTACCCCAACCCCAGTGCAACTTCAAGAGGTGTGAATGGATTGCAATTCTGGAACGGCACGCGGAATGGCGACTATAGAGATGGCAAGCAGTTTTGGGTGGAACAGCTTCTCGCAGGTAATCGCCTATCCCCCATTGGCGCCAATGATGCCCATGGTGATTTAAACCGCAGCATTGGGGTCAAAACACCGCTCGTGTCCCTGTATCAAAACCGCAACCACCTCTTTGGCCATGTGCGCACCGTAGTCAAATCCAAAGACAAATCCATTCAAGGAATTCAAGCCGCATTGCGGTCTCGCGAGCTATTCTGTACGGACGGCCCGTATTTGCATTTGGAGCTGGATAACGGTAAGGGAAAAATGCACGCCCGCTCCAATGTGGATTATGGAGATTTAGAAAAGGTAACGCTGCTTACTGGGCGAAAGGGCGATGGTAAAGAAACTGTTCTAAAGGAATGGGTATTCGAAAAATCAGGACCTATGGAATCGGTCGAAACCTTGGAGTACCCAATTGGCGCAACATATGTGCGCGCGGAGGCGCTGACTCGAGGCAAACGTTTTGCGCTGTCCTCTCCCCTATATCCGGAATAGGATTAATTTTTGAAAGTCTTCGCTATACTTGAAATTTAATCATTTGATTCCAAATCGGGCCATATTGAAACTGTATGCGAAACATCGAGGTCCAGGTTAGATTTCACCGGGAGTTAACTATGAGAATAAGTAAGTACTGTCTTTCAGGAAATCATCTTTTCATATTGGTGCTTTTAACCCACCCGTGCTTGGTAACTTCCCAAGAAAAAATATGGACTGACCTGAAAACCCCAGGCACTGGAAGGATAAACGTAGGCGTCTCAGCCATGTGTACAACCCCTAAGGGCTCACTTCTGGCAGGCACTTTTTCTGGATCAATTTACCGTTCTGATACTCAAGGCCAAAAATGGCAGCTTATAACCACTAAAATGACTTCCAGTGTCCAAAAACTTATGACCGTGGACTCATTAGTGCTAACAAATACACGGCTGCCGGATGGTTGGGATGCCTATTACCCACCGATACCAGATTTACTTTATTCACGCGATGATGGAATTACATGGAATTCATTTGGAATTCAGGGAGTTATAAGTTTCACGTACGAATCTCCCGTACTTTTTGTCGAAACCCACTCAGCCCTTTTCACATGTGATTTAAAAACTAAAGAATGTAAGTCGTATCCACAGACCTTTGTAAGCCCGACAACAATTTCCCTTTATGTTTTGAATTTCTTTAAAAGTTTCCAGCAACCTCACTATGGAAATACGGTTCTTTTTGCCAGCTTGGGGACCAGTCTACATGTTGCCACTCTGGGATTCAATCCGCCAAATGTTTCTTTTGATGATTTTGCTATGCCGGATACTATTCGTTGGATCCCTAATCAAAATTGGGTAAATGATGCAGTTGCAACCTCGGAGATGCTTTTCGCGACAAATGCGGGACTGGTGAAATGCTATAATGGAATTAGCTGTGCTCCAGTTAACTCAGAGCCTTTAAAGTTACTTAGATATGATAATCAATCACTATTTGGTATTTCTGGCCGTGGGCTTTTACGAAGTATGGATGCGGGTACTAGCTGGCAACTATTGGCTCCCAATGTTGTAAAGTATCCAAAAGTACTTTGGTCAGAAGGCAATAATGTTTTCATTGGTTCATCCCAAGGACTTCAACAATGGGATGGACAGACTCTCTCTGATAGTGGAAAAGTCATTTATATGAATTCCATCAAGAACCTGACCCTGGTGAATGGAAAGGTTTTCGCTTTTTCGTCTAATGGCACAATTGTGTCCAAAAAAACCACCGACCTGGACTGGAAGACCACAAATAATTCCGGAAGTAACCGATTAACCTTTTTAGCAGCGTCACCAAGTATTCAAGGTGGCCAACTACTTGCAACCACCGAGTCGGCAGTCTGGGCAGTGGATACAAACTTGGCACTGTCAGCTAAGATTCAATCTCTGCCGATTAACCCTACGCAGCTTTTCGTTGGCGGTGGCTTTATCATCACTTCTTCTCGCGAAAATATTGTACCAGAAGATTCAGTCCCTATGGGTATGCTGGCCTCAATACCTACTGCATACATCTGCAAAGAAAATGGCCATTGTTATTTAACGCCCCGCACGCTGTTTGGACTTTCAGTGACAATGAATGGCCATACTTCAAAAAATACGAATGATATTGCTACCAAAGGAGATACCATTGTCATTACCTATGGAAACCCTAAATTTTCCGTTGATGCCGGATCAACCTGGAAGTCTCCCGAAGAGACAATCAATGACCCCCAGCCAGCCGAAAGGGTTGCGTTTCTTGGCAATCGTCTAATAACAGGATCGGCTGATACTACCATCTGCAAAACTGGCTGTGTCCAATTTACGGATGATCTAGGAGCAAATTGGAAGCGACCTGTTCCAAATAATCCCGGATTTGGGGGCGTACATGTACTTTTAACTAGAGGTGACCAAGTAATTGCAGCTTGTGACAGTGGGGTATTTACGACCAAGGATGCCTTAACCTGGCGAAAAATCGGCCAAGGACTTAATAAGTCATTTGGCGCGGTAACTGCCTTAGCGCAAGATGCCGCATTATTGGTCGTTGGAACCGAAAGCGGCGACATTTTCACCTTAACATTGGACCCAGTTTCAGTTAGACAAAATAAAAATCATCCAATAGATACTGGCAAGAAAACATTGCGCGGTAATGCCCGATTGCTCAACTTTAATGGTATTTGGCACAAAATGGACGGAAGTCGAGAAAAAAAATCTACACACTGATTACCAATCCCTAGTACTGCAGCCCCGACTTCCTTACATGATTTAAAGGCTTGTCCTCCACCTGGATTTCCTGACCCGCCATCACTTCAGCGAAGAGTATTTCATGATCACCGGGGGTTGTGGTGGATCGCACCTCACATTCCAAAGCGGCCATGGCACTGCGCAAAACAAGGTTGCCAGAGGGTGTGACAACGTAGTCCAGTCCGTCGAATGGATCTTTTTCTGCGTTGGGACTCCAGAAAGGTTTCATCACCCCTTCGTTTTTGTGTCCGATAATATTGATGCAAAAGCGGCCGTGGGTTTTTATCAAGTCATAACAGGGTCGCCCTGGTTTCATGGCCAGGCTTACCATTAACGGGGAGAAAGACACTTGCTGAATCCAGGATGCCAAATAGCCACCCCTATTGCCATCATGCGCGGCCGTTACAATAAAAAGACCTGAACTGATTTTGCCCATAGCCCGGTAGATTTCTGGAACTTCACTCATTTTATTTCTTGCCTCACTCAGTCTTTGATTACGATTGGAAATATTCACCTTTAATCCACTTTCGCCAAGTTTTCAAAAATCCGGGAATAGGTCTTACTCCAATTTGGACTGAAAAGGGTAATTTTCAGCTCTGGCACCTCTGCCGACCTATCCCAAAAGAGGGAATTTTTATTAAATTAAGCCATCGCATGGCATTTAATTAACGGAGAAGCATGGCTACAGTTAAAAAAGAAAAGCCGCCCTTACCTAAGGCAAAAGTGCTTGAATTTCTTGAAAAAATGCTGGTCATCCGCCATTTTGAAGAAGCCAGCATCAAGGCCAACCAGCAGAAGAAAATAGCGGGATTCCTGCATACTTATATTGGACAAGAGGCTGTTGGGGTTGGGACCCTTGCCCACAAACTGCCACAAGATTCCGTCGTAACTTCCTATCGGTGCCATGGATTGGCACTCGCACTTGGGCTCGACCCAAAGTCCGGTATGGCAGAACTTTTCGGCAAGGTTACCGGCTGTGCGCGCGGCAAGGGTGGCTCTATGCATTTCTTTTCCAAGGAGCATAATTTCCTCGGCGGGCACGGTATCGTTGGAGGTCAGTTTGGCATTGGCATCGGTGCGGCTTTTAAATCCAATTACAATAATGAGAATGCCGTCAGTTTCACTTTTTTCGGTGATGGAGCGACTGCACAAGGCACGATGCATGAAACCATGAATTTGGCAGGCCTGTGGGAACTTCCTGCTATTTTTATTTGTGAAGACAATCAATATGGCATGGGTACCGCCAACTCACGCGCCTTAGCGAATACCGATCTCACTGCTCGGGCTGAAGGATATGGAATTAAGGGACATACACTCAACGGGATGGATTTTGATGAAATTCATTCCAACATGGGTGAAATCGTTGCTGAAGTACGGGCGACCCGTCGACCAGCATTAGTGCATATGAAAACCTATCGGTTTTTTGGCCATTCCGTTTCGGATGCTGGCCATTACCGAACCAAGGATGAAGTGGACTCCTACAAGCAACGCGATCCAATCCTTTGCGTCAGTCGAAATTTGATTGACAGCAAGCAGATGACCGAAGAGGAATTTAAGTTGCTGACAAAAAAGGTCAAAAATTTAATTGATGAAGCCGTGGATTTCGCGGATGCTAGCCCAGAACCAGGCCTGGAAGAATTGACCCGACATGTCTTTATGGATAATGTGGAGAGTATGTAATGGCCATTATGGAAATGAGAGAGGCTTTAAATCTAGCCTTGAAGGAAGAAATGACTCGGGATGAAAAAGTTTTCATACTGGGAGAAGAGGTGGCGGAGTACAACGGCGCCTACAAAGTGACTAAAGGGCTGTTCGATCATTTCGGACCCAAGCGCGTTATCGACACTCCCATCTCGGAAGCTGGATTTACGGGATTGGCCGTGGGCGCTGCCATGCTGGGTTTGCGACCAGTAGTCGAATTCATGAGTTTTAACTTCTCATTAGTCGCTATGGATCAAATTATTTCCAATGCGGCCAAGATGTATTACATGTCGGGCGGATTGTTCAATGTGCCGATGGTGATGCGCGGTCCCAATGGCGCCGGTCCCAGAGTTTCCTCCCAGCATTCCCACAATATGGAATCCGTGTTTGCCCAATTTCCTGGATTGTATGTCATGAGCCCATCCTGCCCATCAGATGCCAAAGCCATGCTCAAATCCGCCATCCGCTGCAATGACCCGGTGGTTTTTCTTGAGAATGAATTGTCTTATAGCTTCAAGGAAGAGGTTCCGGAAGGCGAGATTTTGATTCCAATCGGGAAGGGCGATATTAAGCGCAAAGGATCGGATGTCACCCTCATTGCATGGTCCCGGATGATGAGTCTGGCAAAAATTGCTGCGGAAGAACTCGCCAAGGATGGCATCGAAGTCGAATTGCTCGACCCGCGAACGTTAAAGCCATTGGATATGCCACTCATAGCCGAATCCGTCAAAAAAACGAATCGCGTTGTGGTCGTTGAAGAAGGCCACCATTTCTGCGGACTGGGATCTCAAGTTGCAGAAACCATCTATTCGCAACTCTATGATTATTTGGATTCGCCCATTATTCGGGTGCATCAAAGTGAAAATCCCATGCCATATGCCGCCAATCTTGAAGCGGCGACTTTACCATCGGTTGCCAAAATAATTCAGGCCGTTCGTCAAGCTACGTACCAGTGAACTATTAATTTACGGCCCAGGTTGGGCCCACACACGCTTTAAGGAGTGAAGCAATGCCCACCAGCATGTTAATGCCAAGTCTAAGTCCCACTATGGAAGAGGGCGTACTAGCCAAATGGCTGGTTAAAGAAGGCGATTTGATAAAACCCGGAACCATGTTGTGCAGCGTGGAAACGGACAAAACCACCGTGGACTATGAAAGTATGGATGGTGGATATCTTCGAAAAATATTGATTCCAAATGGCACCCTGGCCAAGGTGAATCAGCTCATAGCCATTCTCACAGATGAGAAAAATGAGGACTATGCAGAGTACCTCTCCAAAGCCGAAAAGAAAAGTGCCGACTTGGTGGCTTCTAAAGGTGGAGCTGTTGTAAAAGCGGAAGCCTCAATTCCCACCGCACCTGCTATTGCCGCTTCTGCTCCATTGCTAAAATCTCCAGCCGCAATTTCACCAATTGCCCCGAGTGCTACCGTTGCAGTGTCAGCGAGCAGTGCATCAGGTCGCATCAAAGCCTCTCCCCTTGCCAAGAAAATGGCTGAAGCGGCAGGAATACCCCTGGAAGGATTGGCAGGAACCGGCCCAATGGGTCGAGTGATCAAACGCGACATCGAGAGTTACCAACCCGTGGCTGCACCAGTAGCAAGCCGTGGACCACTTTCGTCCGCAGAAAAATCTTCGGATGGTCCGGTTCAACGTCCACTGTATGGATCTTTAGCGGCCGTCGGTCCATCCCAGGATTTGCCCCTTAACATGATGCGCAAAACCATTGGTAAGCGTTTACTCGATTCCCATCAAAATATTCCGACGTTTTTCGTGACCATGAAAATCGATATGGGTCCGCTCAATTCCATAAGGGCCCAATTGAATCGCAGCCCCGGCTACAAAGTCAGCGTGAATGACATTTTAATCAAAGCCAGCGCCTTCGCTTTGCGCCAACATCCCATGGTGAATGCCTCTTTTATGGGTGACTTCATTAGGCAGAACGCTAACATCGATATTTGCGTGGCAGTTTCCATCGAGGGTGGATTGATTACTCCGATTGTTCGCGCAGCGGATCAAAAAGGGCTGGGCCAAGTTTCGGCCGAAGTTAAAAACCTGGTCGCGAAAGCCAAAGCCGGCAAACTGGCTCCTGAAGAATTTCAGGGTGGAACGTTCACATTGTCCAATCTCGGAATGTACGGGGTAGATTCCTTTACCGCCATTATCAATCCGCCTCAAAGTGCGATCCTGGCAATTGGGGGAATTCAACAGGAAATATTCCTGGATGGAGACAAGGTCAAGCAGCGCGACATCATGAACGTAACATTAACCGCCGACCATCGCGTTATCGACGGGGCCTTGGCTGCCCAGTTCCTTTCGGGACTCAAGTCCATTTTGGAAAACCCTGTTTGGCTAATGCTTTAGGAGAATACCTTGGAAACGAATTATGATATCGTAGTGATTGGCAGTGGACCGGGCGGCTATGTGGCTGCCATCAAAGGTGCCAAGGCCGGCAAAAAAGTTGCCTTGATCGAAAAATCCGAACTTGGCGGCATCTGCCTCAATTGGGGATGCATTCCAACCAAAGCCTTGCTTAAAAGCGCAGAAGTTGCCGGATATTTAAAACACGCCAATGATTTTGGACTCACAGCTGAAAATATCACTGTGCAGTATCCCAAGATCATCGATCGCTCACGCGATGTTGCCAAACAGAACAGCCAAGGCGTTCAGTTTTTAATGAGGAAGAATAAAATCAATGTGGTTTTAGGAAATGCCACATTGACTGCCAAGGACACGATTGAAGTGGTCGATGCTCAAGGTGCAAAGCAAACGGTAAAAGCCAAAGCCATTATACTTGCAACTGGCGCATCGGCTCGCTCATTTCCGCAATATCCAATCGATGGCAAGGATTTCATTACCTACCGGCATGCCCTAGGATTGCGCGAACAACCAAAAAAACTGTTGATCATTGGTGCAGGTGCTATCGGAGTAGAATTCGCATATTTCTTTAATTGTTTGGGAACAGAGGTCCACCTCGTGGAAATGCTCCCGCAAATTTTACCGGTTGAAGATGAAGAAATTTCCAAAGCTCTGCTGACCTCTTTTAAGAAACAAGGCATTCATTGCTACGTGGGTACCCAGGTCAAGGAAGTCAAACTTACTAAGCCTGGCACCATTGAAGCGAAGCTGTTAGATTCGCAAAAGCAGGAAATAGCTTTGACAGTGGATCGTGTGCTTGTGGCGGTGGGGATGTCTCCGAATACACAAAATTTAGGTTTAGAAAACGTCGGTGTTAAACTCGATGAGAGAGGTTTTATCAAAGTCGATGCTTTTCAGGAAACATCCGTCAAGGGAATCTATGCCATTGGCGATGTGGCTGGCAAACAATTATTGGCCCATAAGGCTTCTGCCGAAGGGGAATTGGCAATAGCCCGAATACTCGGAACAGCTAAACATGGAATCGAATACGGACAAATTCCTGGAGCTACGTATTGCCAACCGCAGGTTGCCTCCATCGGTCTCACTGAAAAAGCCTGCAAGGAAAAGAATATTGCCATTAAAATTGGTCGCTTTCCATTCTCAGCAAGTGGTAAGGCAAGGGCCATTGGCCATACGGAAGGCATGGTAAAACTGATATTCGGTGCCAAGTTCGGTGAACTTCTTGGTGCGCATATCCTGGGATCGGAGGCGACAGAAATGTTGGCCGAGCTGGGATTGGCGATGAAACTCGAATCCACATACGAAGAGATCATGCACACCATCCACGCCCACCCCACCTTATCGGAAGCTGTTATGGAAGCGGCTGCCGATAGCCAAGGCGCGGCCGTCCACATTTGAAGATTGGCGGCCGGCACCATCCGGCACCAAGAATGTCCTCCGCCGCACTACAAATCCTTCGGTACGAAGACATTGAACCAGGGCGAAACCCTACCGGTGAAAGCCTTCTTTCCAAAACGGAACAGCCCTACAAAATTTGGATTCCAGATTCCAACTGGTTAGTGCTCGGAAACTCACAGGATTCGGAAAAAGAACTCAACGTAGCGGAAGTGCTCCGTGACGATATCCCCGTTTATAAAAGGCGTAGCGGCGGTGGCGCTGTTTTACTCTCCCCCGGTTGTCTTTGCATTGGACTTCGTTTTTCCAAACACAAAGCATTCCAGTTGCATGATTATTTCAATTTTGGTTCCGGCCATATTCGAAATATTGTTGAAAAGGCACTGGGCATTGTTTTAGAACCCAAAGGAATTTCCGATTTGGTTTTTGAGGATCGCAAGGTTGTAGGCTGTGCGCTATATATGCCGAGAGATTTTGTACTCTACCTGGCATCCATACTCATCGCGCCGAATTTTATCGAAATCGATAAATACCTGGCGCATCCTAGCAAGGAGCCGGAGTATAGAAGCGGACGATCGCACAGTGATTTTTTAGTTGGACTTGCCGCCTTGGCCAAAATGCCATCGACGGATCAATTATTGTCCACCCAGTTTATGGACTCAACTCCTGTCCAAATGGACAGTTTACTTAACTGGTAGCCCGGCAGATCCGGCCTTAACAGCAGCGCCCGGAGCTTTGGTTGTGTCGGTCATCGGCGGCGGTGCTTCCAGCAATTCCATAGGCTTCTTTTTGAAAGCATCAAAACGCCAGGAAGAAAGCTTTACCAACTCCTTGCGACTAGGAAGCAAGGTATATGCATAACCACCCAAGGGTTTACTTGCTTTCAATTCCACCGACTTACCATTCTTGAGAGTCCCTTTGATCCAGACCATGGGACTATCTACGTTAACCTTGGCAATATTGCTATCCAAGGGCGAAGGAAATGCATCTATGGCTATATCCGTAAAACGAGTCGCCATTTCAACAATGGAACCTTTGTTTACACGAACGCTATCAGCCGGTTCCAACATTTTCCAGGCACTGTCACTGATCGCTTCAAGTTTGTAATGATAGGCAATACCGTTTGTGTCCTTCCAAGTCGTTTCCAAATATTTCAATTCCTTTAAGTTCACTTGCGTCAACTTTTTCTCTTTCCATTCATCGTTCTTGGCCGTGACTTCCCAGGCAAAATTTCCCGGACTGCGGTACACATCAGGTTTATCCGCGTACCTCCAGTAAAGCGAGCTATAGTCCGCGGCGGAAGTCTTTCCTACAACCACATCGATCACGGATTGGTTAGACCGATCCAGCAATGTCACACGCTTGCCTTCAATCGAATCCAACCCGTATTCCGAATAGCGTGCAGGATTATGCGAGACCACATCCCGGGATTGCAAAGTGAAAATATTTTTCAGGAATGTGTTGGCCTTGGCGGTATCCACTGGAAAGCCATCACGTACAACCATCCATGGTCCATCTTTTTTAGTGATGGTGGCTGTGTCGGGCCGCTTCGCAACACGGACAGAAATAACATCGATGATGCGACTGCTATCGAATACCATTGCGTCACTGCTCATCGTTTTTTCTGAGTTGCGTTTTTTAACTAAAAGACCAGCCAACAACACCAAGGCAATTAGGAGCACAATAAATGTTTTTTTCATGCCACGTCCTCCCGATTTTTCCTTCGAATTCCGATAATGATACCAGCAGCTAATAAAATTCCCGGTGCTAATAGCAAATTCAACAAGACAATTGGAATTTTCCGCGCTTTTTTCCCTTCCTGTATCGGCGAATTGGCGATCTCTCTGCTACGAATTGTGATCAAATCTGGATCTAATGCCAATTGATCCATGCTATTCAGCAACATATGGAGATTGGTCATCCCTTGCGTATAACCCACATAAAAATCAGTGGCGAAAAGTGCATTGCCGATGACGAGCATACGAGCTTCCTTTTTCGCTACCTTTATGATTGCAGTGGTGTCAACGGGTTGGCTGCTATCTCCGGCAGGGGCGGCATGATCGCTGTAAAAAGAACGGAGTTTACCGGATTTGAGCACGGCTAAAGGATAAGACTTTTGATTGACGGGCAGAAACTCCTTTAGGTCACGTGGCAGTAAAACGAAATTATTAGCCTCTTCCCAAGACCCTTTTGATGAGCTTGCCAGGATCTCAACCTTGGTTGAATCCTTTTGCAAGGTATCAATATCTATAGCGGAGGCCCAAGGCAGACTAATAACGCCAAGTTTGGAAGTAATGGCTGAAGTTGCGCTGAGACCATCCGCACCGACTTTAATCCAGTAAGGGTATGGCGACGGAAAAAAGGACTGGCCAAACCGCACAAATTCAAAATTGCGATCTTCCAGAATCACGTCTTTACGAACAGCCAGTCCATAATGAGCAAGCAGGTCTTCGTATCCGTTGCTCGACGCTGTACCATTGATGCCAGAACCTAATGTTAAATTAACGCCAGGCGAAAGGAAAATGACCGATTTTCCTTTCATCAAAAATTGGTCTAGATAGAACTTTTCCGTTTCTGAAAGATGGGATGGGGCGGCAACCAGCAATAGATCCACGCTTTCGGCAATGGGACCTTTCAGTGGATCAAGTTTTTCCATCTTATACAGTTTTTCTGCCTCTTCCTTCAGTGCGGGATAGTTTTCATCAAAACCCGTAGTGGTTTTGGGCTGCGGCCCCGGCAATGTCATCGTAAACTTATTATTGTCGGATCCTTCAAGAATGCCGATGGTTTTAATGGAACCCGTCAGCTTCTTAAGTTTGACCACAAGATCGTATTCAAAGGATTCCAGGTTTTGCAAAACTGGAATGATTTCCTTCTTATCGCCATAGGTCAATGCCAGCCCAAAAAATCCTTTTTTGATTTGCAGGCCTTCACTGCTCTGTTCCTGCAACTGAACTTCCTGAATCCCCAATGCGGTAGCTTGCTGTCGCTTGGTTTCACTTTCACCGGGATCATCAAATACCAGCGTGATCTTGCCATTGGCCTGGGCTTCAAACTCACGTAGCAAATCAACCACATGCGTGCGAATTTGCAAGAACTGCGTGGGCAAGTCCTTGGACATGACCACTTTTACAGTTACAAGGTCCGGTAAATTTCCGATAGTATGCAAAGCAGCCTTACTCAAGGTAAACTGCTTGCTCTCGGTCAAATCTAACCGGCGATGGAAGAACATCTGACTGACCAAGCCGACTACCGCCAGGATGACCACAAGTGTGACGATGCTTAAATAGGCGTTAGCCCTGCTGCTTAATTTTTTGGAATTCATGGTTTATCTCCACTTCCTCGCTTCAATGTTCTTCACGTTAAGGTAAAGGAACAGGGTGATGATCGAGGCGTAATAGATGACATCACGCGAGTCAATGACGCCGCGCGTAACATTGTTGAAATGACTGAGTAAGCTGATGTATTCGCAAATGCCGACAATGGATCCGAGCGAATTCAAATACGTGGGCGCAATGCCTATCAATAACAGAACAAAAACTACCGCCAGCGAGATAATGAATGCCACAACCTGGTTTTCTGTGAGTGAGCTGATATACAGCCCAATGGCAAGATAGGCGGATCCCAAAAACAAGGCGCCTACATAGGAACCAACAATAACTCCAAAATCCGGTTTGCCAAGGTACGCAAGGGTAATAGGGATAGTCATGGAAAACAAAAGGGTCACCGCAAGAAAGGCGAAACTGGCAAGAAATTTTCCGAAAACGACTTCCCACTCCCGCAAAGGCATTGTCAATAGCAGTTCCACCGTTCCTGTTTTCTTTTCCTCAGCCCAAAGACGCATAGTTATGGCAGGAACAAAAAAAAGAAAAATCCAAGGTAACGCGCCAAAATACCCACGCATGGAAACCTGGCCTTGCCGGAAGAAATCCTGCACAAAGAAAAAGAAGGCGTTGGATACTAACAGATAAAATATGATAAAGACAAATCCCACTGGCGATGAGAAATAGCTCCGGAACTCACGCTTGAAAATGGATAAAGTGTTATTCATTTCAACCTCTCGTCAATTTTGCAAATACGTCTTCGAGGCTGGCGGTCTCAGCTTTAAGTTCAGAAACCAACCAGCTTTTTTCCGCCGCTAGTTTGAAAACATCCACGGCCACATTTTTTTGATCGACGCCCTGAACGGCTAGTCGAATGAATCCGTCTTGGCCCTGCGCAATTACTTCCGCCTTCAGGACAAAAGGTGCCGATGCCAATTGGCTATGGACATCATTGCCCTTAGCCGTTACATAAACGGTTGTACCGGAGGAACGGGTCATCAATTCCTTGGGTGTGCCCTGGGCGACGATATGGCCATTATTAATAATCAATACACGATCGCTTGTACTCTCGACTTCGGATAAGATATGCGTTGAATGAATCACGGTTTTTTCTTGACCGAGATTATTGATCAAACTTAAAATGTCCCTGATTTGATTGGGATCCAGTCCGGATGTCGGTTCATCCAAAATTAAAATGGCAGGGTCATGAATCAGCGCTTGCGCCAGTCCCACCCGTTGCCGATACCCCTTAGACAAATGTCCAATCAACTTGCGCGTTACTTTACCAAGATCACAGTCCGATATGACCTTTTCCACGGCGCCTTTCCGCTTGTTGGCAGCAATGCCGCGAATCTCGGCCGCAAAGGTTAAATAGGCGGTGACGTCCATTTCATGATACAACGGGCAGCTTTCCGGAAGGTAGCCGATTTGTTCTTTGACTTTCAATGGGTTGTCAAAAGTATCATGGCCGTGAATGCGAGCTTTTCCGGATGATGCGGCGATAAAGCAGGTCAGGATTTTCATCGTTGTGGTCTTACCCGCCCCGTTTGGCCCGAGCAAACCCACGACTTCACCTTTTTCAATATGAAAAGAAATATTGTCAATCGCTAGTGATTGGCCATACCGTTTGGTAAGGCCTTCGACATGAATCATAGGTCAGCCTTTCAACAACCGGGATCCTGATATGGTGAGATCCACGAAATCGCGATAAAATTACTTAGGTGCAAGTCGAAAGTCAAGCGAACCGAGTTCCGAATCCTCAACTCGCGCGTCGAAATCGATGTTCCCAGTAGAATTTACCACCGCCCGGAAATCCCAAGAAAAAGTATGGGAACAGGATAGTTTAAATCCACGAATTTCCATTTTTCGGTTCTCGAATCCTTCATTAAAAAGTTTGGTGCATTGAAGGCATTCCATAGTTCAAAATAGGTTTCCAGCTTATGGCCTCGAATCGGGATTTCCTTAGCCAATTTAAAATCCCAGCGACTGTATGAGCTATATCGGCTGCTGTTTTTGGGATTTACATGAAACAGGGTGTCATTTTTAGGGTCGCTTGGCTGTTGGGAAAAACCTATCCCATCTCCACCAGTCGAAGCGTATGAAACGAAGTCGGTATAGGGTAGTCCGGCGGCAAAACGCCCTCGAATGGAAAGTTCAAAGCGGTTAGGAAGTTTAAAATAATTTATCCAATTTAAGGCCCAGGGTCTTTGATAGCGAAAATCGTAAACGCGACTATCGATGCTATCTTGGCGCTTGGAATAGCCGGCCTCACTGGAAAACCAGCCGCCCCAAGTTTTTGTCGGATTGTAGAAAATTGAAATTTCCGTGCCGGCAGCTTTACCAACCCCGCCACTGCGGTAGTTCAATTTTCGTTCCCCGCGAAGATTTGTAATACTGTCTTGCTTGTCCTTTGATAGAGCGCTAAATCCAGCACTGTCCAGGTCATCGACGAGCCCATTTGTCCAATCAATCCGATTGGTGTTTACCAGATAAGGGACAATCATGTCGAAGTAATTTTTCTGGTAGATTTGAACTTCCAAACGATAGGCTGGCGAAAAGGTATGACTCCATTCTGTATTGATATGAAAGGCTTTTTCTGGAACTAGATTGCGATTGAGATCGCGTATTTGGAAGGGAAAATCGCTCTGAGAATAAAGACCAGAAGCCAGGGTCAATTCATCCCGTTTGCCCAGGCTTTGAAAATAAGCAACGCGGGGACTAAAAAATGGCTTCTGGGAATATGAGTCCGTTTCACCTCGGATTCCCAAGGTTAAGCGATGGGTAGGGTCAAAACTAAACTCAATGGAAGTATAGGCGGAAAGAAAATTAGCGGAAAGATGACCTTTATGATTAAAATGGATCAAATTTGGGAACTGTGTCAAGTAATTGGAAGTAGAATCTGCAAAAGGATCATTTTTCCGAATGGTAAATCCATCTGGGTTGAAAAATCCGAGTGCATCCAGAGCATCCGTATTACCATTGACAATGGTTTCAAATAGCGGTCTGGGCAATTCGGCTTCAAAGTGTGAGGTGCGCAGGGATTGGGCTGCGCCTAATTTCAAAAGAATCTTATCGCCGATATATCCTTTCGCATCCGATCTCCAGTCATAAGTTTCGTTGCGGATTTTTAATAAATAGTCCGAAGTGGATGGGAGTCGCTTCCCGGCGAAATCATCGTTCGAAGCAATTGAGTCAAACCAAATTTCATGGTCTAAAAATCCGATATGCCAACCTTGAAATTGGTACGCGAAGGCTTGGTTTACTTCCCAGTTGGTGGTAGGTTTCCAATTTAAACGCAATCCATGGATGCCGTTATCAACCGAAACGACAACCGATGTATCTAATTCAACTACCTTTTCACGAGTATTCGTCTTTTTGCCATAGTATAAGTCCCAATCATAATAGTTAGGAGAAACCAGATTATTATTGACATACAAATGCGGGCGGTTTTCTCGGACAATAAAAACATCTCGGGAAATAATACCTGTATAGTGAGCATCTAAACCCGGGAGAATATTCCAGGAAGCCCCTAGTTGCAAGTCTTTGAAATTAGGCAGTTCCAAAAAGGTTTGAATCTGCTTCCTGTCTCGACTGAATCCTTCGTCGTCCGTAAATAGGTCTATAACGTCCAAGCCTCGGTTGAAAACCCAATCATACCAGAAGGCTTGATAGGCTAAGGAGATACCGAATTTGTTTTTTACTATGGGCACGCCAGCGTAGATATTGCCACGTAACATGGAAACATCGGTATACAGAGAGAGGCTATCCAACGGTTCTGGCCGCGCATGCATGAAAAGCGCTCCAGAAAGAGCGTTGCCCATCTCAACGGGAAATCCACCACTATATAGGGTTAAATCTTCGATGGATTCCATATTAAAAACTGAATAGAGACTGGCGAAGTGATACGGTTGCAAGAGCGGGATGCCCTCCCATAAAACCTGGGTTTCTTCGGATTTTCCACCGCGCACAAAAGGACGAACGCTCAAGTCATTTTGATTGGTAACACCCGGTAATGTGCTTAAGGCCCGCATAGGATCACCCTGAGCAGCCGCGATTTTGTGGAGTTCTTCCCGACTTAGCCTGATGCGGCTGACCTCTTTTTCACGATGGACTCGCGTCCCACTTCCTACCACGATTTTTTCATGGAGCTCCAATGTATCTGCACCACGGCTTAAGGATTGGCTGCGACCTGAGTCGATTTTGTTCGATGCTTCTACACCACCCATGTCGTGACCCAGTTCTTGGGCATTTAAGATCAGGGTACTCGCGAGAACACACCACAGTATTATGGTCGAAACACTTGATGCACATATCCGAATTCGGTTGGATAGGAAGCCTTTCAATACTCTCACTTGAAATGCCATCCCATTCCAAGATTAAAATCAAAAGTGCGATCATCCAGAATATATTCGGGGACTTGCTGTTCCCCAAAGGGTGCCAGAGGATAGGTTAGAATGACTTGCGGGGTAATGAAATCTGGAACAATCAAAATTTTGGGTAAGGTCCAGGTAAATCCAAGGCTGGCTTGATGAATCCTTCTATGCATGTGCAGGAAATGCAATTCCTGTAGAGAATTCACCAAATCGGCGGGCTGAGTAGCAAGATAAGTAAAGCGATAATTACCGAAAAGACAATTATCGTTCCAATTTCGAGAAATCGCATATTCCATGAAATAGGAATTGTCGGCCCAGGCGCCGATCATCCAGCCAGTAGATAGCGAGTGTTGCAAGGCTAGTTTTGCAGGTATCGGCAGGCCTAATCTGACATCGAATTCAACGCTGAGTGGATTGGTTGGCCCTTCCAGATGTAAACCGATATCCGTGCCGGTAAAAGGGCCCCATTTTTTCGAAACGCCTAGACGGTAATCTAAACCAATTTTCGGTAAGGAAATCCAAGTGGTATGTGGGGCCACAGAATCACTTCTATATTCAGTATTTCCCGATTCAACATTAAAGAAGGGCCTATTGCTGACACATTGCGATACGGTTTCACCTTCTTTTGTTTCATTGTACCAACCCTCTGGACAATCGAAAGTAGGGAAATGGGAAATCCCTCCGCCCAAACTTAAACGGGTATGTCCAGGCTCGAGAAGTCGGCCATTATTAAAATGTTGGGTAGAATACAAGCATCCTGAAAAGGAATTCAGAATAAAATAGTAGGCTGATAATTTCCAGAGTGCCAGCCCATATCTTTTTAACAAGGATAATCCTATTTGAATTGTGATTTGTGGAAGCAAAATAGTAACTTTCTCATGTGGAAGCATTATCTAGTTTAAAAATTACCAAATGGAATAGCTCTCTAGAAATAAAGGACCATTTAAAATGGTGATCGAGTCCATAAGGCCAAAAAAGTGGATGGTGTGGCGTGGTATTATCGGCTCGATTTTGGTCTTGTCCCTTTTCCTTTCGCTTTTGGGGTGTATGAATGGGGAAACAGAAGAATTCGACGTCCGCGTCAAAGATAATCTTGGAAAAATACAGTTTCAGTTAGCTGCCGATGGCAGCCCAGTGATTATGGCTGATATTGAATTGAAATACACCACCAAGAAATTGAATGAAAGGAGCACTCGCGACACGATAACTAGAAATATTGAGGCTATCCTGCTTACTCGTAAAAATGGAACGTGGACAAGGCATTCTTTTCGGAATATTCAGAATCCTTGGTCCGGTCATTCCCTGCTCCTTAAAAACTACAAGGGAGAGGTCCAGCCATTAGTTTTTGATCGGCCCAATATTTCTCTCTTTGGATCGGATGGAGGGGCTTGGCTGCTAAAAAAAAGAATTCCAGAGGAACAGTTTCCTTTCGAAAACTACTTTAAGAATGGCCAAACTTCGATTTCATTAGCTGGATCGGACTTGTGGCAAACTGTTAGCGAATCCTATAATGTAGGACGACCACTAAGAGTAATTCGAAGTGACAAATCCAAATTCACCCTTGATTCCAACATAACCTTTAATGGGCAAGCGACATTTTCGACTAGGAATATAAGCTTCGCCATCGGGACGGTTGAGGCCGAACCGCAATCCTATCCTGGAGCCACTCCGCCCTTCGTTGATAGCTTAAATTACTTAAATCTGGTTTCTTATTCCTGGTCTAATGATTCCAAGGATCCTAAGCCGCAGAAACAAATTATTCACCTTGAAAACCCGCTGTATGCTGTTTTTTTTGATAACATCGCAGAAGTGAACAGCGTGTTTATAGTGACTGCCTCAGATTCAATTATGGAGTTTGGATTTAAAGAGCGTGAGTTGGTTTATTTACGAAGTATAGCACAGCCGGATGATGGCATTCACATTCACTATTCAAATGGCACGGTCATAGATCGAAATGGTTGTGTGCATGGTCTAAATAAGTTTTACAAAGATACTTCAAATCCAAATGGCCCATCATTATATGAAGGTATTGGTTATGCGCATATGTCTTCCTGCTCAGACCGCCAGGATACGTTGGTCGTTCCTCTCCCAAACGCCAATGACCGGCTTTATGATATGGAACTATCGGATCTCAAAATCGACCTAAATGGAATGGTATCTGTTGCAATTAAGATTAAAATGTTTTTTAAACAGGAATTCAACGGAGGACCTCACGGGGTTTCTGGTTCCCTAAATTACACGCCCAGTTGGATATATTTCGCGACCTTGCCAGTAGCAGGTCAATGGCAATTGGAAAAAGTCGCCGAATACTAAATCCATTTTTTTTCCAGAATCCCGTGGAAGCCGAATAGTGCTTTGTAGTAGGCTTTAGGTGCCATGACTTTTCCAATTTCTGACTTTAGCCTATGAGTCACTACCGTGCAATAATTGGGAAGGCATTTCTGTTTGCCGCGATATTTGCAGGAGCCGTTCACGTTGGACTATTCTTAATGGTTGCGCTTGCGCGTATTGGGTATCGGTACGAATTGGAATGGACCGAAGCCGGTATTTTAGTGCAAGTCAATCATGTTTTACGTGGACTGCCAGTATTTTCCGCGCCGTCGCCGGAATACGTGGCGTATTTTTACACCCCTCTTTATTTCTGGTTGGGAGCCATTGTTTCCGTTTTTGGCGGAGGGTTTTTTCCATTGCGTTTATTGTCCTTGCTGTCAATTCTCGCATCCATGGGATTGGGCTATCGCTGGATACGAACTACGACTGGATCTGTTTACGCTGGGGTTTTAGCAACCTGCCTATTCGCCGCTTCTTTTAAATTGACGGGGTTTTGGTTCGATCTTGCAAGGGTAGACACTCTCTGCTTGTTTTTTCTCATCCTCGGATTACGTATTATCTACGCTACCCCTACAGCCTGGTCCGGCGCGTTAGCGGCATTCGCCTTCTCTTTAGCCTTCATGACCAAACAAAATTCCAT
>JAYUHW010000457.1:0-8261 GCA_043766615.1 Fibrobacteria bacterium
TCAATTTTAAGCCAAGGCATAGTCCCTACTTTGAAAGTGGATCAATTCGAACTGGAGATTCTTGTACCCAGCCAGCTCATGGGCACCCAAATACATAACCTTTCCAGCAACCGGAATTTAATGGATGAATCGAGTTATGATTTGCCCGCTGGTTTTTCTGGTTTTCTTAATACTCGGGTTAGAGAAAACCTTCGGTATTCCGAGTTGTCTCCCAATGCCACGATTTCCAAGGTGTTTTCTCAGTCCATTCTAAAGGGGGCGAATGACAATTATAGACAGCCCTACGATTTGGATTTGGATGGCGCAATCAATTGCAATGGGGTGGTGCTTGAAAGCCGGGCTGTGTTTACGGAACCAAAAAGCATAAAGGATGCCTATTTACGGAGAGATGGCGTAAGGCTTGTTTACGACCGACCCAAATCAGCCACGCGCTATTTTTTAGGAGACTTGCTGTTCCCGACTTTTGGCTACCAAACATTTTTGCAAATGGGTGGAATTGGTGCGTCCAGAGATTTTAGTTTGCAACCCAACCAAATTGTTTACCCTACCAAGGAGTACGAGTTCTATTTGGAAAACGAGGCTGAAGTCAAGGTTTATGTCAACGGTTCATTAGTTGACACTTTGATGTTGCCGCCCGGAGCGCATAATTTGAAAGGTATTCCTTTAAGCACCGGGGAAAGCGAAATTCAAATTGAGATTCTTGATGCTACAGGCCGCACTCAAAATGTGAAATTCAAATTTATCCATGAACCCACGCTTTTGGGAAAAGGTCGATCCTCATTTTCCTTTAATCTTGGGGCTCCGAGCGTAGCAAATTCGTTAGGGGATAATTTTGGTTTGGATCAAGGAAATTTAGACTTCCTCGGTTTTACATACGGTGTCGACAAGCTAGGGACCTCCTTGGCGTATCAAAGAGGTCTTGCCGACATTGTGACTGGGGCGGCCTATGCACAATCATTGGATAGGAATGGTCTTTTTGGATTAAATATAATCACGGCCTTTCCTGTGGGTAAGGTAAACACGGATATGGCAATCAGCCGAGTTGATTCTATGGGTTACGGATACGGAGCAAATATCGGTTATGCAAATTCTCCAAAGCCTGGCAGCCTAAAAAGGAGCATTGGATGGCTGATGAAAGCAGAATATGTTGGGGAGACCTTTTCGCGGGTAAAGGCCGGTGCCGTTAATAGAAATGATGAAATATTCATTTTTTCAGGCGGCTTGGGGACCCGGCTGGACGACATTTCCGTGAACGTAGGTGGAGGCTATTATATTAACAGGCACCGCAGGAACATTTACAATGCGAACCTGAGTATGCGAAGAAACCTGGTAAAAGGTCTTTCAGCAAATGTCAATATTAACCATTTCTTTGATCAAAGTGATCGGGCCAACACAACTTTTACTGCCGTATTCCAATACTTTTTTTCCAGTGGCATCAATAATTTCAGCGCCAGCCAGCGTTTTTTAACTCATCAGGAACCGGTCAAAGACACTACCACGTCTGATGCCACAACACAAACGGGTAGCCCTCGCTTTGACAATACCACTGACTTAAGCTGGGACTATAATAGTTCGACTCCTTTCCCAAACAATCCCAAGGTAACGGGTATGATAAGTTTGGGTCCAACATATAACGATTACAGCACTCGCATAGGCTTGCGCGGAAACCAGGGCTTGTTGGATATCAATATGCGACGCACGGAACCTGGCAGCGGATTCGGTAATTTTGTTCAAAACCAGCTTGAGATGATTGGCCAGACATCCTTGGTGTTCGTCAAGGGAAACTTTGGATTTTCTCGGCCGGTTCAAGATGGGTTCTTATTGGCAAAAGGAGTAAAGAGCCTAAGGCATACGGATGTGAGTATCAACAAAAATGAGGTGGGATATGATGCGCAATCTTCCTTCTTGGGTCCTGCCGTTCTGCCTTCCTTATACTCCTATTCCCCAAAGGCGATTCGCCTGAACGCCATTGATCCTCCCATTGGGACTACCATTGAAAAGACCCAGTATCTGCTTTATCCAGGATACAGAAGTGGGTTCTTAATTACCGTCGGTACGGATGGAGATGTCGTAGCCATGGGGACGATCATGGACCCAGCTAGCAAACTCCTTGAATATAAGGTCTTGAAAGTGTATTCCATTGACGATCCCAAATTGCCGCCGCTAACCGCTTTTACCAATGCTGCCGGACGGTTTCAATTTGCCGGATTAAAACCGGGAAAATGGAAATTGGATGTAGTGGATCTAGGTTCCTCCACATTCGTGATTCCCAAGGAAACTTTCGGCATGTATCAACTGGGTGAACTTAAAATGGACCCGTTTAAATAGGATCTGGGGAAGGATTGGTGGCGTTCCCAAGGGGAGTCGAACCCCTGTCGGCGCCGTGAAAGGGCGCTGTCCTAGGCCACTAGACGATGGGAACAAAATCCAACCGACCGAAGAATTCTTAAGCCACAATGCTTTTGAATTCTATCAGAGAGGTTGCAAAGGTAATTCAAAAAGCAGTTTTTTCAAGTCTCCGGTACATAGGCGCGTCCTTCCACAAATATCTTGAACAACTCGGAGTCAATTTTCCCCCCTTTGACTTCGAGTCCAATGATTTCTAGGGCTTTTTCCGTAGGCATGGCCTTTTTATAGGGGCGGTCAGAAGCGGCCAAGGCATCGAACATATCGCAAATGGTCATAATCTGGGCTGGCAAGGGGATGGTGTCACCCTTCAGCTGACGGGGATAGCCGGAACCGTCCAGTTTTTCATGATGGGAAAAGGCGATCATGGCCACTTGGCGCAGGTCCTGGGTCCAAGGAATTTTTGAAAGAAATTTGTAGGTGTGTGAGACATGGGAGTTGATTTCCACTCTTTCAGTTTCGCTCAGCGTCCCGGAAGGGATGAGCAACCGGGACAATTCTTCGGACCTTAAAAAGGGTTCCAGAGTCCCGTCTATTCCCAGGTAGGTATGATTGCCAATGCTTTCCAGGATTTGCAGCATAGCAGTATCGAGACGCGACGGTTCGTTCGCTTTAATAATATGGGAATGGCACATGTCGATGCGCGACAGTTTTTCTTTTTCCTCTTCTTCCAGTTTCTTAAGCGCGAATTCTATTTCTTGGCGTTGGCCATTTGAGAGCACATTCACCTTAGCCATTGCCGTTTCCCAGTGAATGGTTCTTTTGATAAAGTCCGATCGTTCGCGAATACGATCCATTTCTTCCGGGAAAAGCTTTTTGGCTTTAGTGAGGATATGCTCCCGCACGCCGATTTTTCCAAAGTCATGCAGTAGGGCTGCATAGCGCATCTCACGCATTTGTGGATCCGTAAGGCGCACTTCCCGAAACTTGCCGGTATTTTCCCGTCCCACGCAATCTGCTAGGCGGACACAATAGGCTGCCACACGATTGGAATGTCCCGAAGTAGTTGGGTCTCGGGATTCAATCGCACTGACGCTGGCGCTGATGAAACCTTCGAAAAGTGCCTGTATATCGAGTTCGTATTGGGCATTGAGCAATGCAACAGATGCTTGTGATGCCAGGGAGAGGGAGAGGTTGACGTCTTCCAGTCGGTAGGCCACAACCTGTTCATCAGCCGCTTCGATGGACGTGATGGGCCGGGTTTTAAATCGACATTTGTTGATGAGCTGTATGGCACCCACCACCTGATTGTGATGATCCAGCATCGGTAGGGTCAGCATGGAACGCGTTCGATATCCGGAAGATTTGTCAAAGCCGGCATTGTGTTTGAATTTGGCTGAGGGATCAATGCCATAGACATCGGGAATATTTAGAGATTGGTTTTCCAGCATGGAAAAGCCAATGATGGAGGCATGATTCGCTTCCATCACAATTTCAGAAAAATCGTATGCGACGGATGCATTGCGGGTCAGCTTGAAGCGGATGCGCTTGTCGGCCCAGTAGTCTCTTTTTCCCTCCAATGCGCCGGGGTTGGTCTCCACCAGAAAAAGGCAACTGGCGTCGCTGCCAGTCAGCTCCATGGCCTTGTCGAGAATCAAACTGAGCAAGGTATCGAGATTTTTCTCTGACATCAATGCCACGCCAATCTTATTCAACTGACGGTTTCTGGTTTCGGTAATGGCGTTGGTATTATGTAGGGCCAGACATTTTTCCTTAAGCTCCAAAAGGCGGACCATATGCTGACAGGCCAACGCTATTTCTGCAGGTGTCGGTTGAGCTGAAAGACAGATATCGACCCATTTGGGAACAGGGGCTTCCTGATCGCCATGTGGATTCCAATAAAGTGTCCCGACATGCTGGAAGAGGAATTCAAAATCCATTTCTTTGGCGAGCGAATCCGGTCCAATGACTAGAATACTGAAGGGATAAATATCCTTTAAGTTTTTGGAGGAGCTATAGGTAAATCTTTGTCCTGTCAGGAGCTTTTCGGGAAATTGGAGGGTCGTAAAATTATGGATTAAAATGGGAGGCAATTCTGATTCACCTCCGCCTTTGGCGTTTTGAGATTGTGAAATGGGCACGCTGGATTATATCCATTATCGAGGCCCGTTTCAGCCTGGGTTTCCATCGAGACTTTGCCGTTTCACTGGGGAATGGGTGGCTGAGTTGAATCATTACTCTATAATGGACGGTTAGGCTCCATTCACGAATTGTCAAATGGGCTTTATCTTTGGCAAAAAGTATTTTACACTGTAATCAATGAATTCTAATTCTGGGTTCGGGTAGCTACGCCATGAAATACGGTATTTATTCGGATATCCACAGTAATTTAGAAGCGCTTGAAAAAGTGCTTGAATCCATGGAGTCCATGGGTGTTGATCGACGGATCTGCCTGGGCGATGCGGTGGGCTACGGAGCCAATCCGAATGAATGCGTTAACCTGATTAAAAATATGAGTGCCGTGACCCTCCTCGGCAACCATGATTCAGTTGCCCTTGGTCGTGAGTCTTCGGAAAATTTTAATTTTTACGCGCGCAAGGCCATTGAATGGACCAAGGAAAATCTGGACTTGGCTTCTACGGAATTCCTCGACAAGCTTCCCTATGTGGTTGATGAACCGCCTTTGACCTTTGTACATGCCAGCCCGCGTTCACCCGTGGATTGGTACTATATAACCAGCTTTGATGATGCCATTGACGCCTTCTCCTTCTTTAGTGAGAAGATCTGTTTTGTCGGCCACACCCATATTCCGTCCATTGTCATCATGGAAAACGAGCAGTCCTTTTGGGTATCGGAAACGCTGTCCCATAAAGTTTTGGCCAACCAAAGGGTACTGGTCAATGTGGGCAGTGTCGGGCAACCTCGCGATCGTTTGCCTCAGGCGAGTTGGTGCCTATGTGACACGGCAACCATGTCCTTGGAAATCGTTCGTGTCAATTACGATATTCCCAAAACCCAGGAGCGCATGCGCCGTTTGGGTTTTGCAGAGTTCCTGATCAACCGGCTGGCCGAAGGTCGTTAGCTGGCTTCAATAAAACGCAAGGCCAGCGCATCGGGATTTAAAAGCCCCGATTTGTTGGCTACTTCCCAACGGCTTATCGCCGGTTTGAATCAAGAGCAGGTTTCCGCCGCCACGGCTGCCATCGGCCCCGTGTTGGTTTTGGCTGGTGCAGGTTCTGGAAAAACCCGCGTACTTGTTACCCGAATCATTCATCTGCTCGCTACGGTTGCCCAGGGTAATGCGGAAAGCGTGGTGGCACTGACGTTTAGCAATCGCGCAGCTACGGAAATGAAATCGCGATTGAAAGCCTACGCGGGCAAATCTACGGATGGCGTTTCCATTTCCACTTTCCATTCCTTGGGCCTAAAGCTGGTGCGGGAATATGCAGAAGCGTTGGGTTTGCAACGTGATCCTAGCATTTTAGACATTCATTCCAGACTTTCCATGCTCGTTACTTTGGCAGCCAAGCACGGCGCGAGAAATTCAAAATTCGATCCCATGGATCTGTCTACCGTGCTGGCCAGTCTCAAGGAAAAGGGACATGTGCCCGCGGATTGTCCGACCGATACACTTTATGGCGCACGTTTACCGCGTATTTATAAGAGTTATGAAAAGGCCAAGTGCACGGCAAACATGGTGGACTTCGAAGATTTAATCCGCATGCCTATCCGGCTGTTGCAATCACGTCCGGACTTGCGTGCCCTGCTGCATGAAAGATGGCGGCATATTTTGGTGGATGAGTTTCAGGACACCAACGGCGCCCAAATGGAATTGTTGCAGTTATTGGTAGGCGCATCCGGCAGTGTTTTTGTGGTTGGCGATGATGATCAAAGCATCTATGGTTGGCGCGGCGCTCAAATGCGCAATTTGCTCGATTTCGAAATGCACTTTTCCGGAACGAATGTGGTCAAATTGCAGGAGAATTATCGATCCTCCGGCAATATTATTGGCGCCTCGAATGCCGTTATCCACAAAAACACCTTACGTTTACCCAAAGTGGTTTTTACCGGGCAAGCACCTGGCGATCCACTTGCCCATTTTATCGCCGAGGATGAAAAGGGGGAAATGGATTGGCTCGTGTCGACTCTGAAGGACCTCAATCGTTCGGAGAACCTGGATTGGCGGCAAATGGCCGTCCTAGTGCGAACCAATATTCAGCTCCGCGAGATTATGGATGAGCTCATCATGACCGGCATCCCCTTTTCCGTCAAGGGTGTGAACAATTTATTGGAACGGCCCGAAGTCCAGGTTGTGCTTGCCTACGCCAAATTGATGGCTAATCCGCAGGATGAATTGTCATTATCCAAAATTCTTTATTTTCCAAAACGGGGAATCCCCAAAGACCTTTTAAACTTGATGCCGCGATCCGAGGAACCGGTTTTGCACGCATTGCGCAACCATTGCAAATCGCTCGGCCACCCTTGGACAGAATCCCTATTGGCCTTAATAGATGCGATAGAACGGCACGCGGAGCAAGCCTTGGCAGCAACCTTTTACACGCCTTTTGCGGCTTTGTTGAGTTATGCCGAAGTGGTGGAATGCTTTGCCGAAGGTAGCCGAAAGCGTGAAAATGTCGAAGAATTTCTCCGCCTATTCCAGGATTATGAAAGGCGAAATCCGCAAGCGCGTCTGGCTGAAGTGTTGGGCGCGTTGGCATTGGGTACATCCATGGAAGAAGACCTTGAAGAAAAGCCCGGCGTGCGCCTGATGACGGTGCATGCAGCTAAAGGATTGGAGTTTCATACCGTATTCATGCCGCAGCTGGATGACGACACTTTTCCGTCCAAGCCCAATCAAACGGACACGGGCATTGAAGAAGAGCGCAGGCTCTTTTATGTGGCCATGACTCGGGCCAAGCGTCGGTTGTTCCTATCTTGGCCGGCCACCAAGGTTCATTACCGCGTTGTCCGGGACGTCATACCCTCGCGATTCATCTTTGAAATTCCGGAAGATCGCTGGGACGGGCCACTGGGTAAGAAGGGCAAAGAGGAAAGAAAGGAGTTCCTGGATAATTTTTTTTCCGCATTACGTGGGAATTTTTCCGATCAGCAGGTTTGAAGGATTATGCCTAACTTTAAGTCAGGATTCCAATCAAAGGTTAAAAGATGAAAATCCGGTTAGTGTGCGTCGGCAAGATGTCCAAGGGGCCGCTACAGGCGCTGGCCGAAGACTACCGGAAAAGGCTGGAGCGACTTTGTGAATTGGATATAGTTGAAGTCAAAGACGGGGATGAGAAGGATGGTGCAAAAAGACTCGCCCGAGAAGGAGAAAGGATTCGTATAGCGGCAGAGCCCTTATCCGAATGTATTTTATGGGACGAGGGAGGCGAGTCGCTGGGTTCTAGGGAATTCAGTCAATGGATCGACAAGTTGGAAAACAAGTCGACCAAACGGTTGACGTTGATTATCGGGTCCTCGCACGGGATTGCGGACGCGCTTAAGGCGGCTATTCCCCGCAAACTCCAACTGAGCGGATTTACTTTGACACATGAATGGGCACGGGCCCTGGCGCTAGAACAACTGTACCGAGCCTATTGCATCAAGAAAAAAATTCCCTACCACCATTGAAAGAAAAATGACCGGCATTCAAAAAGAATTACAGGCCAAAACCGCCTATGTTTTGCGCGAGCTCGCCGTATCCGTTGCCGTTGCCAAGCCGGATTTGGTCGGAAGTATCGCAGGGTTTCTGCGGTTGAAGAAGGATCACATTACTGGTGTGCGCATCGTGCGTAAATCCCTGGATTCCCGCAAGCGCAATCAACCCGTATGGCGCTATACCGTCGAGTTCTCCTTTCCAGGAACCATTAAACATCCCAAGGTCATACTGGCGGCTGCCGCTGGAAAAACCGGGCCCA
>JAYUHW010000458.1:0-4440 GCA_043766615.1 Fibrobacteria bacterium
TTCGAAGCCGCCTTGCGTTTGGATGCGCGGTGTTTGTCGGCCATGCGGTATTTGGCTGACATTATGAATTTGCTCAAGATGGGAGACGTCGCTACTGGGTATTATCGGTCGATTCTGGAAGTAGAACCTTGGGATGCAGAAATTCGCTCTTTGCTTGGAAACGCTCCAGAGCCTAGCGACGCTTATTCCGGTACAACTCCAGGTTCCAATGAGTTGGAAGACACCTATCTCAAACCGGATGGATTCACCAGCGATGTGATGGAGGTCAATCTAAATGAAATTTCCGATTTTCTACCAAGCCATGATGCAGATATGCTTCTCGCACCTGCATCCGATGCCACGGCAATCGATGCCGTAATCGAATCTATCCCTGAAGCCGTTGCTGAAGATAAATTGGAATTCACTTCTGAAGCTGCATCTGAAATCACTCCAGAAACGGACGCAGTCGCTCAAATGGACGCAACGATGGCGATTGAAATCGCGCCATCGCCGGATAAAGTACCTGTTTTGCCTGAAATGGTTTTAGACTCTGCCCTGGTTGAGGAAGTACGCTCCGATGAGACGGAAACCATCCCCATTTCAGGCCTGGATCTAGAAGACCGGTTGGATTCTCTTTTTGGGTTGCAAGGCCCGGCTCCCGAAGCCGAGCCCGCAGCTGGGCTCGCACTCGATCCCGAACCCGCAGCTGCAGATGCCTCCAATGAGACACACTTTTCTACAGCTACGGAAATGATCGAAGTGAACGCCTCCGGCGATGCCACCGCCTTCCAAGCTAACGATTTCAATGAGCAGGTTATTGGCAATCTCGGTTCTGAACAGGACCGAGTGTTGGGTGTAGATATTGAACAGCGTCTGGATGATTTGTTCTCGCTGAGTGAAGAGGAAAAATCTCCACCTATCGAAAAAGCCGAATTGATTGCCGCTAGCGAAACTACCGGGGTAGAGAAACCCGAAGCCGATTTTGATGAAAGTGTCGAAGCATTGCCCCAAGTCAACGATGGCATTATGTCCACAGAATCGATGTTGCCCGTCAGCTGGCTTGCGGATGCGGAACATCAACCTCCTGTCACGGGCGCGGACATTGAAGCCCAGTTGGACAGACTTTTTGATTTGAATGAAGCGTCCGATGCCTTTGACGATCAAACACTGACTTTTCCAACGCTTAAGGATTCTCAAAGCAAGGAACCTGTTTCCGACTGGCAGGCCAGTCAAGGCGAAAAGGAGATTCCTCCTTCTGACACTCATGCAGATCTATTGTTAGAGTCTGCGGAAACGATGATGATTCCAACCGACGTCATGGAATCGCTATCCGAAGTAGAGTTGGCGCCCGATTTCGATGCCACCTTGGAAATCGCCGTGGCCACTCCCAAATCGGAAAAGGACATGCCTAACATCCAGACTTCCATCGAGTCTGAAAGCCTTACCGAAACCACTTCCATGGAAATGGTCGATGGTGCCGATGTTGCGAATCGCCTTGATGAGCTTTTCACAGAGGATAGCTCCAATACGGAAACGATGAGCATGGAATTTCCGAAATCTGAATCGGAATCTCCTGCCGATTCAGAAACCATTGTAACTGGTGAAGAAGTGGCTTCGCGTATCTCCGAAATTTTTGAACCGGCAAAAGATGCTGCATCCGAGCTAAAAACAACAATGTCCACGTCTTCCCAGGGTTTGCAGCCCTTAATGGATGAAGAGGATGCCTACCCAGAGGAAGAGGAATCCGTTTCGCAAACGGAAGGTGGAGCAAATGTTGCCACGGTCACCCTTGCGGAAATATATTTCCAGCAAGGATTACGGGAGCAGGCGTTACAGATTTATCGTCAGCTCTTGGAACTGGAACCAGGGAATGATTCGGTCCGAAACCGAATAAACGAAATTGAAGCGAGTAGGCCAGATGGGGAAAATCAAGAACCTGGTGGATCAGAACCAAGTGGACTGGGACCAGCCGGTCAAGGACAGGACAGTCAGAGACCGGACGGTCAGAGACCGGACGGTCAAAGACCTGGCGGTAGTAGACCGGATTCAAATACCCGTAGACCTAGGCCTGGCTTCAAGATTCCCAAGCGAAAGAAGTAGACCGGGATACCGGAAAGGACGAGCATGCAATTGAACGACGTGGCACATTTAGTCAAACTGCTGGATAAAAGCAGCCTCACCGAAATTAGCTTCAGTGACGAAAACTCCAAAGTTGTCCTGAGGAAGGAAGTTGTCCGTGAGGCGGCTGTTTCATCTGGAATGATGCCAATAGCAGCACCTGTTGCGGCTTTTGCGCCTGCTCCGGCTTCATCGGCAGCACCGACGGCTGTTCCACAACCGAGTACGCCTTCCACGGCACCGGAAAAAGCATCGAAATTCAAGGATATTACTTCACCTATGGTGGGGACTTTTTATGCGAGTTCCACACCGGGTTCGGCGCCCCTCACAGAAGTAGGTACCGCCGTTAAAGCTGGACAGGTGCTTTGCATCATTGAAGCGATGAAGATCATGAATGAGATTGAATCGGATTTAACGGGTGTCATCGAGGAAGTCTGCGTGGGCAACGAGACACCGGTAGAATACGGGACGGTGCTGTTCCGTATTAGGCCCAGTTAGCATGAACGTTGAGTCCCTCCTCAAGGAGATGGTAGCCCGGAATGCATCCGACCTGCACCTGCGGGTAGGGGGCCAGCCGGCTTTCCGGATTAACGGCGAACTTTATCGTCTCCAAAATGAGCGGATACTGCCCGAGCAAATGGAACAATTTGTCTTGGACTTGATGGATCGCAATCAAAAGGGAAAATTCGACGAAAACCATGAGCTGGATTTCGCCATTGGCATTCGCAGCATTGGCCGGTTTCGGGTGAACGCTTTTAGACAGCGGGGCACGCCTGCATTGGCCATCCGCGCTATTGTGGGCATTGTACCGGCATTCGATCAACTTGGTTTGCCGGAAGTTATTCGCGATTTGAGTCTTCGCAAGCGTGGTCTCATTCTAGTGACCGGTACCACGGGTTCTGGCAAGTCTACCACGTTGGCATCCATGATTGACCATATCAATGAACATACCAGCTCCAATATCGTAACCATTGAGGATCCCATTGAGTTCTTGTATAAAGACAAGAAGAGCATTATTTCCCAGCGGGAAGTGGATTCGGATACGTCAGGTTTTACCCCGGCCTTACGGGCGGCCTTCCGTCAAGATCCGGATGTTATTCTGATCGGCGAAATTCGCGACCAGGAAACCATGTCCATCGGCCTCACAGCCGCGGATACCGGCCATTTGGTGCTCACTACCTTGCATACCATGAATGCAGTGGAAACCATCAACCGAATCGTATCTTTCTTTCCTCCGCACCAGCATCAACAGGTTCGCCTAATGCTTTGCAGCACCCTAGTGGCCATCATTACCCTAAGGCTCTTACCCAGGAAAGACGGTAACGGCCGTGTTCCCGCCTGTGAGATAATGGTTAATAATGCTACCATCCGGGAACTTTTAACCCAACCAGAGAATACGCACATGATCGATACCAGTATCCGCGAAGGGTATACCCAGTATGGTTCCCAATCCTTCGACCAAAGCATTTTACGTCTGTATACGGACGAGCGCATCAGTTATGAAACGGCGCTGCAAGCCGCCAGTAATCCCGATGATTTCGAATTGAAGGTTAGAGGCGTAGAAGGCTCCTCGGACCGGAGTTGGATGTCCGGTGTTTAAAAAAATCCTAATCGCCAATCGTGGTGAAATAGCTTTGCGCGTTATCCGTTCTTGTAAGGAACTAGGCATTAAAACTGTAGCCGTGCATTCTACGGCCGACAACCATTCCCTGCACGTGCATTTTGCCGATGAGGATATTTGCATCGGTCCGCCCAACTCCAAGTTGAGCTATCTGAACATGAAGCAGATCCTATCCGCCGCTGAATTGACCAATGCTGACGCCATTCATCCCGGTTATGGATTTCTCTCCGAGAATGCCAAATTTGCCGAGATGTGCCAGGAAAATCGGATGACCTTTATCGGTCCGTCACCGGAAGCCATTCGTTCCATGGGCGATAAAAGTTCCGCCAAGGCCACTATGAAAGCCGCTGGAGTGCCTACCATTCCCGGTTCCGATGGGTTGGTCATGAATTTAAAGGAAGCGTTGGCTGCAGCCACCGTGGTGGGATATCCAGTTATTGTAAAGGCCACGGCCGGAGGCGGTGGGCGCGGCATGCGCGTAGCCATGGACGAGGAGGAGTTGAAAAAGCTTTTTCCGGTGGCTGCCGCGGAAGCTTTGGCCTGCTTTGGAAATGGAAACCTCTATTTGGAACGGTATTTTACCGAGCCGCGCCATGTGGAGATCCAGCTTATGGGAGATAGACATGGAAACATGGTCTATTTAGGCGAACGCGACTGCTCCATACAACGTCGTCACCAGAAGTTGATCGAGGAGAGCCCTAGCCCTGCAGTCACTCCCGAAG
>JAYUHW010000459.1:0-10518 GCA_043766615.1 Fibrobacteria bacterium
GCCATAGGTATATGATATTGGATTATATCCGTGGCTTCAATATCCGGAATATAATCGATATTATCCAACAACGACAGCAAGAGCTCGCATGCGAATGGCAAGATCTTTTAGATCCAGAAACGGCGTCGGCTCTTGTGTTATCGGCGCTGTATCCAATGGAATACGCTCACCGCGCAAATGTCCACTTGCCTGATCGTGAAATATTCGGTGTAGCCCATCGAGATATCTCTCCTGGAAATCTAATTCTAGGTGTCCAAGGGAACGAAAAAGGCCGGATAGTGCTCATCGACTTTGGTACTGCCAAAACCGACCTTACGGAAAGCATCACGATAGATCAGAATTTGGTCGGTACCGTTCCTTACATGAGTAAGGTACGATTACAAAAAACCAGTTCGCCAGAAGAGATGGCGTTGAATCAGGAATTTTGGAAAGGTTTCCGTGAAACCCAGCACGATATTCACGCGCTAGGTGTCCTTTACTTCCAACTGCTAACCGGCCGACTTCCCTTTTCGGGAGAGACATCACCACAAATCATCGTTAAAATTCTGGACCCAAAATATTATTCCCAATGTCATTTGGAAATTGCCCGGAGCCACCCATTTGCTTCCGACTTACTGCAAAAAAGCCTTGTTTACCACGACTTTTCAACGCCCATAAAGGATCAGCCCTATCAGTATCCGGATGCAGGGCGTATGCTCCCGGATATGGTTAGAGTTTTTGATAAACTTTCACGCGGGCACTCAGCACAAGAAATTCTGGTGGAATTGGGAAAAAAGCTAGCCCAGCCCGAGTTATTTATTCCCGTCCAAAACAATGTCGCATTTACCTTTCCTGCGACCACAAAAATGCAAGAAACACGTTTGACTAAAGAATCGAAGCGCCTCCTATGGAGAATGGATTTATTGAAGCCGACCACCCGAGTTGCCGTCTATGCTGCGGTGCTATTATGCGCCATTGCTCTGGCATTAACTGCGAGCCAATCGTTTCAATCCAGTGCTAAGAAAAGCTCCAGCGAAGCCGCGATTTTGCCTCCAAGCAAACTGGAAAAGCTGACCAATAGCACCGATATCGTCGCCAATCCAAAACGCTCCCAAAATGGCGACTCCCCCAATGCCGAGTCGCGCGTCCACACTCCCATCGTTGCAATATCGAAGCCCAAAAACACTGCTCAGTCTGCAGCCACTTTAACTCAAGGCATTAAACGCCAGGATAGCTCCTCTACTCAAGCTCGCCTTGATAAGGACGGCTTTGTCCAATTACAAGGCTTGTTTAGGGAACAGGACCCGTCCGCATATGATCAAATCGTTTCTTGGCTGAATAAATTCCCAGAATCAGCGGACCTTCGATTTTTGAAAGTCCAATTGGTTCTGTCGGGGAATCCATTAGCGGAAGATATTCGACCGGAGTTGGTCGGCTTGCAAAATGTTCAACCGGAATTCACACATCCAAGCCTTTTTCATCAATCCGTCCAATATCTGCTTTTTGAGCTGGATGCCAATGTGTACCAGTCCCAAAAAACCCCAGTAAAACGAGTTAATATGCAAAAATCGGCAAATGCCTATCTTGCCGAGTACCAGGATAATCCGGCTTTTTCTGAAAAGGTTAAGCATATCAAAGCACTTCTTGCCAAGTAACGGCGTCATTTTTAGCCTTTTCCCTTTAAAATGTGCCGTGAATTTGGTAAATTAAGGCCCCAGTTTTTCCGGGTCCACTAAGGTGGAATCTGCACGTAAAGGATAGCCATGTACTCAGTTATAGAATCCGGGGGTTTTCAACATAAAATCACCGTAGGTGAAACCCTTAAGCTTTCAAAAATTGAAGCCAAGGTGGGTGAAGTGTTGACTGTCTCCAACGTGTTGCTCTATGCAAACGGGGACAGCATTGTGGTGGGCAAGCCGATGGTCGCTGGCGCTTCCGTTAAAATGGAAGTACTGGATCAGGGCAAGGATGACAAAATCATTTCTTTCAAACGTAAACAGCGCAAGCGTTATCGCAAAACCATTGGACACCGTCAGCTTTTTACGGAAGTTTTAGTCACTGAGATGGTTTGTGGCGCAGACAAATCCAGCGTGGATGACAAAGCCAAGATTCGGGCCCGCGCCCGCGCCAAGGCCTTGGCCGCTCAGAAGGTGCAAAATGTACCTCTCACCAAAGCCCAGAAAATTACGGCAGCGAAAGCAGGAAAGTAAACCATGGCACACAAAAAAGGACTTGGAAGCACACGTAACGGACGCGATTCCAACCCCAAATATCGGGGCGTCAAAAAGTTCGGTGGCGAAACTGTTATCGCAGGAAACATCATTGTTCGCCAAAAGGGCACGCGTTGGCATCCTGGCCTGAACGTGGGCATGGGTCGAGATTACACCATTTACTCCGTTATCGAAGGCGTGGTCAAGTTTGAAAGACTGGGCAAAGATCGCCAGAAAATTAGCGTTTATCCGGTGGTAGCAGCGGACGCTTCAGCTGCGACTGTGGCTGCCTAAAGCCGATTTTCTTTACTGGTTGGGCTCATTTTTCACCCAGCTTATTTTCATCTAGGTATCGAAAAGGGACATCTCCAGGGTGTCCTTTTTCATTTTCACAGATATAAGCTAAGTATGGGCCAAGCAAAAGGAGTTTTATATCTTAGCTCGGCGATGACCTTGCGAATAGACTGGTTCTGCTCTCTGGGTCTTATAGCCTTGTTGTTTGGCTGTTCCACGGACCATAAGCAACAAAATTTCAGTTACCTTCGCAGTCCAGCCTATTTCAAGGTGGACACAACTTTAAGCAAACACGCCTTCTGTGCCGATTATTCCGGCCTCTTTGCTTCACAGGCCGAATGCATGCTGGCAAAAAAATACCGTCTAAGCTGGTTACGCCCAGAGGACACCACCAAATTTAGTGGTTACAGAATCTATATTGACACGGTACCCCCCAATGCACCCAATGGGCGCCATTGGGCCGATGTACAACGCGACCCGAAGCTAGCCAACCTAATCGTAGAAACCACATCCCCCACAGACAGTGTGATTTTTATTTTCGGAAAACGCGAGTTCAAACAAGATACCTTAAGAAAAAACAATACCAAGATTTATGTTATCGATACTACCAGCCGCCAGGAAACCGAATCCGGTAGACTGGTTTTTGCCCTGGTTCCCGTATATGCGGGTGATGCAACACCGGGCCAACCTCAATTATCCTGGTTTATTGTAAACGATAAATTTCCGCCTGACATATTTAGCCCACTAATCAAGCCCGGTGCCCATGAGATCGCAATCCGTTGGGCACGTCCAACCGATCCAACCAGCTTCTTTGATGCCAGCCTCGACTCTGGTCTCATTCGCACTTATCTACTCAAGTTGACCCTTGGAGGCCGCATCACTGCCGATCGAAAACAAGCCTTTGCACCGACCATAAAATTCATACGTGGCGGCAAAGATGTCTCTGAATCAGTCCGAGATTCATTAGTACTCGACCCCCCGGATATAAGAGACAAAAGTACTTTGATTCCCAAGGGCCACGTTTATTTTCTTCCCGATTCGAATCGTGCCCACCGGGCCTCGCCCACCCTAGCGGATAGTTTGAGCGCAGTTATTACAGGGCTCACTCCGCGAGACACCTTGAACGTACAGGTCTGGGCAGTGGATAGCTCCGGAAATCAAAATGCCAATGCCATGGCAACGGTTGTTGTGCATCTCACCGACACCACCCAGCCTTCTACCCCCAAGCTTTTTGTGGATACCAGCACTATCAGTAGCAACGGCTTTGTGGTCCGGTGGAAGCCATCCAGCGACTCATTATGGGTCGAGGCAAGCTCCACTGAGGTCAAGTCCATTCCCAATTATCATATTCAAGAATACCGATTACGCCGCACTTTACTAAGGGATTCTGGCGAAAAGGCAAGTCTACTGGACCGTATGGACACGGTTATTGAAGTGGCCAAGCCCGTCGACACCTCAACCGTTTTTATAAATAGCATGCGATTCTTGCCACCCGGTCGAACCTTTCAATTACAGCTTAGCGCACTGGATATGACCGGTTTTGAATCTAACGTGGATTCTTTAAAGGTCAAAACGCCTGCCGTGCATTTCCTGGGTAGGGATAGCGCCTTGACGTGTCCCACTGGCTTTATTCCCATTCCCAGGGCGCGATTTACATTAGGTGAAATAACCAGTGGTTCACAACCGGATGAAACGCCAACGCATGTCATTAATATGGGCCCGTATTGTATTGAACCCTATGAACATAGGGACAGCTCCGGCCAATTTATATCTGGGGTAACCTGGGAAAAAGCCGATACCCTATGCCGCGCCATAAATAAGGACTTCAATAGTCAGCTCTGCTCCGAAGCGGAATGGGAGCGGGCGTGTGAAGGTCCAGGGGTTGGCCCTGACTCTGCGCTCCTCCATGGTATACAAAGTGAGCAAAAAAATGCGTCTATCCTACAATCAACTTGCAACCAGGGCACAAACGACTCCGTAATGGCACGAGCATTTGACAAACGCAATGCAACTTGCCTGACTAGGGAAGGCGTCTACGATATGGCGGGAAACTTTTCCGAATGGGTTCGTGATGTGTATTCGGAACGAGCCTACTCACATCTCCCACCCGGCGATAGCTTGGACCATGCCTATGCCTATACCGATTCCGGACAAGTTCATGGATTCCGCGGAGGAAATTATTTGGCCCCGCAAACACTGATGTCCTCCACTGCGGTGCAAAATTTGGCACGTTGTTCAAACAGAGATTACCCCAATCAGATAAGGCCCGTTTTCCGAACGGACTGTCTTGAGACCTCGCAGCCAAAAATAGCCGTCATCTACAGCTCAGGACTAACCGGTCACTTTTGCATGCCGTTACCGGCAAGCTTCCGCGATAAGAAAATAACCGACTTGATTCCTGCACCAAAGGACAGCAGTAAAATATTGGTTTTTCTTGCTGGAGAGACGCACCCCGATACTATACCCATTCTAAGGCCTACCGGGGACACGCTATTCCTTAAAAAGAAACCCGTGTTTGTCCGGATGACAACGCTTTCATTGGCTGTGGTAGATTTTGTAAAACCAGGTGTAGATTCAATAATTAAGGACACGCTGGACGCAGCAGAAATGCGCGATACCTCCCAGAGCAACTTGGCAAAAATATTTTCTCGCGAAGCTGGAAATTCCGGATGGATGGTCAAACAAGAAGCAGGCAAGTTTGTCGTCAAGTATATTTACGCCTACGCAATGGCTGGCAGTAAATTACCCAAGCCTTACTATAACAATCAAGTAATCGGATTTCGCTGCTGCAGTTTGGCGAAGCCGGTCCCCATTCCATTGCCCAAATCGAACTACTCTCCCTGAGTGTTACCGGGGCACTAAAGTTGGCCCATTCTCTTCAGAATTAATGGGCATTTTTCCAAATTTTTCGTGGCAAAGAACTGACAAGAATGCTGCCGAGTTCAGCTATCGGAACCCACTTGAAGCCCTCAGGTAAATCGGTCTTCTTTACTCCCTTAGCGCCAAATTCAACTTTCACTGTTGCCACTTTAAGTTCTAATCGGTGATGAGTGATACTATGCTTTACAACATTCGGTTGTAGGGAAAAATTGGAAACCACAATTTGCGGCAATATTTTTTTCCAAGCGAAGTCAAGAGAGGTAATGTCAGTAACCGTGAAATAAGGGAAAGACCATAATCCTTTCAATACGCCAGCAGCCGGTGATCGATAGACCAAAACCTCCTCCTCAACAATACCGGTTTTCAGGGTTTTCCCACTCCTTATCGCAATGACAGCAATTCCACAAATACGCAAAATAGCTTTGCGAATTTTAGTTGGAGGAAATTGTTCTTGGGAACCGGCGGCACATGCCACACAGGACGATGCCAAAGGACAAGCGCCACATAACGGTTTTTTGGGTGTACAAAGGGTCGCGCCCAGCTCCATCAGCCCTTCGTTCACTAATGCGGGTTCGTGACTTTGCACCCAGGCGCGCGCCCAACCCCAATAAACAGCTTTTGTTTCACTGGTCTTTGGAAGAAAGGCCAATCCATATCGACGACTGAAAACTCTTACCAGATTGCCATCCAGAATGGGCTCTGGAAGGTTAAAAGCCAGACTGGCAATGGCTCCGGCCGTATATTCACCTATCCCTTTTAAAGAAAGCAAGTCCGTCCGCTGCCACGGGAATCGACCGGAATAACGATCCACCACGATGCGCGCCGTCCCAAGAATGTTGCGGGCCCGAGAATAGTACCCAAGACCTGCCCAAGCTTCCATCACTTCTTCTTCGCGAGCAATAGCCAATGTGAAAACCGTCGGGAACTGTTTCATCCATCGCGAAAAATATTCTATAACGGTTGAAACTTGCGTTTGCTGAAGCATGATTTCCGAGATCCAGGTGGCGTACGGGTCACGCCTAAAGGAAGGCTGGGCAACCCAGCCTGGCTCTGCAACAGAGTTCTCGTCAATGGAGGAAAGGGCTTCTTTTCGCCATGGCAATTCACGACGATTTAAATGAAACCAGCGTGTTAGAGCGCGTGCTTCGACCGAAACCTCACGGGTTTGACCCAGATTCAACCGCCTGTGCCAGCCTCAGCGTTGGCAGGCACTCCGCCTCTTGGATCGCCATAAATCTTCTCGACTTTATCGTTTTTGAAAGTGAGTCCCGTTATCAGGTTCCCTCGATTATTCACATACTCCCAATTGGCTTCGCCTTCTGAAGTTCGGTCCGGATTACCAAACAATTGAAAAACCATTTGACGAGGCATGCCCTCTATGGGATAGCCTTCAAGAAAGGCTTGTTTAATATTCTCAGGAATTCCGAAACCATTTTGGATAATGTAGTCCTTACGTTCCTGGACAGGAAGGCCGCGCGAAATCAGGGGTCGTGTATAGTTCGAGGCACATCCAATGGCCACGATCAGGGTTGCCACGATGGCGAGGACAGAAACCCAAGATTTACTATTCCAAAAATTTATTTTCTTAACTACCGATTGAAACATACTTTCCCTCCCAGTCAATGACTGCTAATCCTTTCAATATAGGAACTCGGGGGCCAGACTCAATGGGTTGGAAATCCAATTGACAATATCCAGGTTTTGGGACACAATAACTTGAACTTAAACCCAAAACCGTTACCACTATGGGTAGGTAAGTTGTGCCTAAAGCCACTTGGGTTGAAAAAATGATTTAAATTTGCCGAGGCATCCTATTCTGAGAGGCAAAATTAGGCAACTATGCTAACCCGTTCTTCAAAACTAGACTGCTTTCTCAATCCCCTACCGCTAGCTGGTTTTTGTTGTGCCATTTTACTCACAATTGTATGGCCTCCGAGAATATATGCAGATAGCGTTAAACCGCTTTCCTACGGCCCCTTTTTCATGAATCAGCTGAGCTCCACCCTCAGCCCGCTTGGCTACGATTATGTATTAGACAACGTGCTTTACCATTTTCAAGTCGGCTGGATGGAACCGCTATCGGCGGGTTCCCAAGGAATGTTTCGAGGAACCTATTTAGAGGCAAATGAAAATATTAGCGTGTCGCCTTTTCTATCCGATTTAGGAACAACTTTCAATTTAAAACCCATCCGTTATCTTGAATTCGGAATAAGTTACAACAGAATATTGTTTCACAATTCCATGGTAACCTTCAACCGAACCGCTGCACAAAACATGCCTGCCCCAGAGGATTGGCGACCCGCAAATATTATTTCCCGTGATTTTAAAGAACCGGGCGGAGCAGATGTCTTTACCTTCCAATCCAACTTTACTTTCGATCTAGGGCCAGCCCAACTGTACCTTTTTGGTTCCCGAACACTATGGGACATTGACGCCCAAGGCCATGACTTTGTTTATGAATATGGCACGGACATTCTCTTGCGCAAGCGTGACCGAGTCAACTCGGTGCTTGCCCAATTGTCATGGGACCTTCGCCCCCATTCCTTTTATTCACAAGTCTCCTTTACAGGATTCTCGTTGCGGAACCAATATTGGTACACAACCCAGACACGGTTGGAAAAAAATTTAGTGTCAGGAGGCATAACCGGGTTTCGTATCGGAAGAAACCCGGAACATCAAAGGCGTGGCTTAGATTTAAGTTTAGGTTATTGGACGCTGCATACTCAATTGCCCAGAAAGGATTGGGTAAAATCTCTGGTACTCATTGGGGATTGGAAGTGGAACATCCAATTCTTGAAAATTTAATTTGCAATCCCTAATGCAATTAATTTTTGACGCCGTCTCCACTTTCCAAATCAGAACCTTCCAAATCAGTTTCACCGGATTTTTCAGTGTCTTCCCATTTACCCTTGGAATAGAGACTGAATCCAGCAGACTTTGCTTTTGCATTCTGGGCTATAGGCATCGGCGCAAAGGAATAATGTCGAAAACACATCCGTAAACTCGATAGAGAGTCACAATCGGACACGGTGAGATCGGAAATCAGCCACTTGCTTTCCACTTGATGGTAACCGACAATATTCATGGTTTTGATTTTTTGTTGACCCTGTCCGTAAAATGTGATGGTTTTCAATAGGACTGGATTTTTAGTTAAGGTGACTTCCAGGCGGGAATAAAACGATTGGAAAAGCGGTTTTAAGGTCATGGTAAGCTGGTAGGTGCTATCCATTGCCTTGAGCCCCTTACAGGAAGAATATTCCAAAAAGAAATCTGTAGGTAATTTGAGCATATCCTCATAGGTGAGTAGGCTTCCAACAAGTCCTTTTTTCCACTGACGATTGGCAATCCGGCGAATGCGATGGCTATTGTCATCGGTAATCCATTGCTCCCTACCAAATTGCAAACTGTGGTATTCAAAAGCCTTTTTAGGACTGGCCAAGGAAATCCGTCTCTCCCCAATCTCGTCTGAAAATTCAGCCTGACCGGAAAGCGTGTCCAAACCCATTGGAAATGTTTCGTTCACAATTTCCACGTTCGCCTGGTAATGGCCACGATATTGGTTTTTTAAGGCCTGGACCAATAGTTGTCTGGCCAGATCCTCATCTGCGCCCAAAATGTTGGTGGACAAAATCAATCCCAACAAACCCAGGGTTGGAATGCGAAATAAATATTTAAAAAGATTAAAGTGGATGTCTGAATATACGCGCATAAAAGCCCATTGAACCGTCCTTACAAATCGGTAGGACGCATTCTAAAGTATACAATTTGGCGACTTAAAAAAAGTGGCTCCGTACAGGGGCAATGGTTCCAAAAAGGCCTTAAAATTAATGTTGATCTTTTGGCCGCCAGCCAGCTCTTATATGGCACCATTGTCCTGCAAATACAGGGCAATGGTGCAAAGCTATCGTGCAATACGATTAAAAGTTCAATTCACCAGATGGATTACGTTTCACCCTGAGCCGTGATTTCAATATTGTCCCAGGACTCCTCGCCGGTGGGACCGAAACCCTTTGTGGACTTGGCATCTGCTAGACCGGTAGCCAAAGTTTGACGAATCTTAAGTTCGATTTCTTCAGCTAAGGACTTGTTCTCTTTGAGGAAATCTCGAGCCTTTTCACGGCCTTGTCCCAGCCGCTCTTTCCCGTAGGAGAACCAGGTTCCACTCTTTTGCACGATTTCCATTTCCGTGGCCATGTCCAAAAGACTTCCTTCTCGGGAGATGCCGACCCCGTAGAGAATATCGAACTCGCATTGTTTAAAGGGAGCTGCAACTTTATTTTTGACCACCTTCACCTTGGTCCGATTTCCAATAACTTCCTCACCTTCTTTCAAAGAGGCGATCTTGCGGATATCCAAGCGTACAGAGGCATAAAACTTGAGGGCATTACCGCCCGTGGTGGTTTCGGGGTTTCCAAACATCACGCCAATTTTCATGCGCAACTGATTGATGAAAATTAGGCAGCAATGGGAGCGGTTGAGTATGCCCGTTAATTTGCGCAAAGCCTGGGACATAAGGCGTGCTTGGAGACCCATGTGTGAATCTCCCATTTCACCATTGATTTCCGCCTGAGGCACCAAGGCCGCGACCGAATCGACTACAATGAGATCAATAGCATTGCTGCGTACCAGGGTCTCGACAATATCCAGGGCCTGTTCTCCTGTATCTGGTTGGGATACAAGTAAATTGTCGATATCCACACCCAACTTACGGGCATAGAGTGCATCAAAGGCATGCTCTGCATCAATAAAAGCTGCTACACCGCCCGCTTTTTGACATTCGGCAATGGCATGCAAAGTCAACGTGGTCTTTCCTGATGATTCTGGGCCAAAGATTTCCACAACTCGGCCCTTGGGCAGTCCACCGATTCCAAGCGCCATATCCAACTGAATACATCCCGTACTGATAACGGGAATATCAATGGTTTCCTGGCTCCCCAAAGTCATGATGGAACCCTTACCGTGGTTCTTCTCAATTTGGGCGACGGCAGCGTCAACGGCCCTTTTCTTATTGCTGACTTCCTCAGTAGCGGCTGAGGGCGAGGTGGATTTCTTGACTGACATAAATGCTCCTTTGGGAGGGTGGATGTGTAAGTTTACTTTATACTGCTCATTTGTGCAAGGGCAAATTTGAATAAGTTTTTTAGGCCGAATTCTC
>JAYUHW010000460.1:0-3758 GCA_043766615.1 Fibrobacteria bacterium
ACGCAACACCCATGAAGTGGTTTTAATGTGTTACTAGCAGCTTAAAATCGATCTTCAACATGCCCCGTTATTCTGGACGGCTTAAACACGCCAACATTCCAAAAAGTTTACACCTGCTGAAGTAACCATCAAGTCTATATAGTTCCTGCATCCCAAAAAAAACCGGAATAGAAACAGGAGTCCTTGACGATCCTTATGGGAATAGCCACTCTTTCCATCCGAACCGGAAAGGGAAACCCATGATTGGACTACGGGATCGCCTCGCTCATCTCAATTATCGTCAAGCCTGCAAACTTATTGGACCCAAAGGTGCCATGCTAATTCGTAAAGGCGGGCAGTTGAAAATAAATCCCAGCTCTCAAGTTAACTTGGGTGTGGATACCTTGACGCTCAATCTCAACGGCCTTAAGGCCTATATCAGCCTGGATGATCGGAAACCAGGTCATTTGGCTTTTGCATGTAGTCAATGTCAGGGAGTGTGCGAACATGTAGGAGCCGTTTTTTCCTTGGTTTTGGAAGAAAAACTTTTTCTTGGCCTGGCCGCTGCTCCGGAAAAAAAATCATCCGGGGAAGCCATGACTATGAGCGAAGGGGATTTGATCGACAATGCCCTGGCGGATCGACTAGAAAAAGTGCGGAAGGAAAAGATGCGCATTGTCTCTTCCGAACCCGAAAAGCTCTGGACAGACTACGTGGTCACCAATCCCGCATCCGGTAAAACCTACCGCGTGGCTTTGCGCGGTGAACAGCCTGGCGAATCGTATTGCGGCTGTCCGGATTTTCGCATCAATACCTTGGGCACCTGCAAACACATCATGGCGGTATTGGCGAAGATGCGGAAACGCATCCCCGCTAACCATTGGAAGCCATTCGTGCATCGAAAAATTACCGTGTATTTGCGCTATGGTGAAAAAATGGAGTTGCTCCTGAACTTGCCGGAAAAAACGGTAGGACCAGTGCGCGCCCTATTGGCACCTTTGGCCAAAAGCCCGATCAAAGATGTCACCAACCTTATGAACCGGATCCGCAAAGCCGAAGCCGAGGGGATGGAAATTCTCATCTATCCCGATGCCGAGGAGCATATCCAAAAGGAGCTGCACACGCGACGGATGGAACGGATGGTCACAGAAATCAGATCAAACCCAGCCGGCCATCCTTTGCGCAAAAGCCTGCTGAAAACCGAATTGCTACCATACCAGATGGACGGCATCGCTTTTGCCGTGGGCGCAGGAAGAGCCGTGCTTGCCGATGAGATGGGCTTGGGTAAAACCATTCAAGGCATTGGTGCAGCCGAGATGTTGGCCCGCGAAACTGGAATCACAAAGACCCTAATCATCTGTCCCGCATCGCTCAAGTCACAATGGGCTTTGGAAATTGGCCGCTTTTCCGAACGCGAGTGCCAATTGGTGGGGGGAGCAGCCGCAGAAAGGACCGACCAGTATGGGAATGCCTGCTTTTTCACCATCTGCAATTATGAACAGGTGCTCCGTGATATCCTGGCAATCGAAAAACAGAAGTGGGATTACATCATCCTCGATGAAGGCCAGCGTATCAAGAACTGGGAGGCAAAGACCAGCCGTATCGTCAAAGGTCTGCGGTCCCAATTTGCCTTGGTGCTTTCCGGAACGCCCATGGAAAACCGCCTGGAGGAACTGTTTTCCGTGGCCCAATTCATCGATGCCCGGCGCCTGGGGCCGGCTTTTCGTTTTTTCCATCGGCATCGACTCACTGATGAAAAAGGGAAAGTTCTGAAATACCAAAACCTAGTCGATTTGCGGGAACGGCTGAAACCGATTCTGTTGCGCCGGACTAGGAATCAGGTACTGCGTGAATTGCCACCGAGAACCAGTGAAATCCGCCGCTTTCCAGCCACTGCGGAACAGCAGGATATGCACGATGGAAATAAAAAGATCGTTTCCACCCTCCTGAGCAAAAAATTCCTCAATGAAATGGATTTGATGCGCTTGCAGAAGTATTTGCTTCTCTGCCGCATGTCCGCCGACAGCACCACTTTGGTGGACAAGAAAAGACCTGGATATTCCTCGAAGCTGGACGAGTTGAAGATTATTCTGGAACAGTTGAGCGCAGAAAAGGATAAAAAAATCCTGTTGTTTTCCGAATGGACCACGATGCTCGATCTGATAGAGCCTATCCTGAAAAAACTACGAATGCACTTTGTCCGTTTGGATGGACAGGTGCCGCAGAAGAAAAGGCAAGCCTTGGTACGGGAGTTTCAGGAGAATCCAGAGTGTCGACTCTTCATCACGACCAATGCCGGATCCACTGGGCTCAATCTACAAGCGGCCAATACCGTCATCAACGTCGATCTTCCCTGGAACCCAGCGGTGTTGGAACAGCGCATTGCCAGAGCCCATCGCATGGGTCAGAAAAGTCCCGTACATGTAATCGTACTGGTCACGGAGGGAACGATTGAGGAAGGATTGTTGGGAACGCTTTCCGCCAAGAAGCAGCTGGCCTTGGCAGCTTTGGATCCGGAGACCCAGGTGGACAGTGTGGATTTTCACAGCGGCATAGAAGAGCTAAAGGGCCGACTGGAAATTCTGCTGGGAGAAAAGCCCCCAGAACCTGTTCAAGAAAAGATCAAGTCAGAAGCGGAAGCCGAGGCCGCAAGGCTCGTACGCAAGGAAGCCCTGGCACAAGCGGGTGGGCAAATGCTAATTCACGCGTTTGCATTCATGGGAGAATTGCTGAGGCAGAAAAGCCCCGCACCCGAAACCGAAAGCTTGGCTGTGGACGTCAAGGAAAAATTATTGGAATGCCTGGAGCAAGATGAAAAAGGCAATCTTAAACTGGTGCTGTCGCTTCCAGGGACTACGGCCCTTGACGCAATGGCTGGAGCCCTTGCGAATATGATGCGCCTAGGTAAAGCATCCTGATTCGACGGAAGATTCTGCTTCACGCCTACTTTTCAAGAAATGCGGTATGCCAACGCTTATATGGCTTATGGAAGCGGATGGATTCCTTGGAAAACCGGTCCAGGTGCCAGTCTCCGATCCAGGATTTGGTTTCTTCAAACTCTTCGTGATCAGGATTGGAGAGGATTTCGATCAAATTATGAAAACCCGATTCGCCGCCACAATTCTCTGGTGGGCAAGCCTGTGCGCCATCAAGAATCACCATAATCGTAGCGGTAACGGGCTTCCACACCCAATTCCTTGAAATAAGTGGTCATGGGGATTTCCCAACCTGGAAAGATCTCCACCTCCGCATTCTCATCCCTGTCGTCTAAATCCGGGATACCGATATGGACTGGCTTTATTTTACTCTTTGTCGTGAATTCAAAATAGTGTAGATGAGTGTCAAGCCAACCCATGGCATCCTGGATCGCAACATGTAAGTCCCAGAAATTGTAAGGTGCAGGTACCTGAATTCTTCTCCAAATCAGCGGCAGGATTTCCGGCAATTCAATTCTGAATTGGTATACCGAATTTTTCGGATACACGGACAACTTCGCATCCGGTTTCAGGTAGTTCATCCGATAACCCTGTTTTGTATAATTACGGCCAATTTTAAGCTTCATGTTTCTCCCTCAACAAATTTCAAGCATAGCTAATTGGCTTCACGGAGCTTGCTGATTGCTTCAACAGCCATGTCAAAAAATGGTGGCGCGTCGCTGTATAACCATTGGATCGTACTTACTTCGCGGGGCCGTGAGTTGAAAGGCTTTCTGTAATCCAACAAGATGGATGCAGGTAGTTAGAAGAATTCTTATTCCGGCCGGTGACGTTAGAATGGAC
>JAYUHW010000461.1:0-7934 GCA_043766615.1 Fibrobacteria bacterium
AAGCGAGTTCAATAAGTACTGGCACGATAAAACCAGACACTTAGCCAAAGTCGCAGCGTCCACACAATTATCCTCGACCTAGGCCGCATATGGCCAGTAACTGGACGCCGCTTGGACCAAGCACAGTTCGCAATGATCCCAACGTTGTAATCGCCGCAGGCAAACGCATTTACCGCTCCAACAATGGCGTTACCTTGAGTTCAAGCAAATTGCGGGCGGCCACTTTTGGACGCTGTCTTTGGGAAAGCCCATTGTACGTGGGTCCTGTTGTCAGCATGCAAGCTGGACCAAAACCAGCTTGGGAACACTTTCGAGCGATGTCTGGGCAGGACGGCAGATCGATTACCCTGAGGTTTGATTCACCCCGGATCCAGGATTTGACTTGTGAGATTTTGGACCTGAGCGGTCAAAGAGTTGTTATGAAAAGTGTAAGTACAAAAACATCACAATCCGTTTTCGTACCCGCTGCCCATTAGACGTCTTTTACACTTCTATCTGACTTCTATTACGCTTCTACTTTTGAAAATTTATTGGCCTCCAGCTTGATGATTTTAGGGAAGAGAACATTGGTTTCCTGGTGCATATGGTCGCGCAAGTCGTTTTCCATTTGCTCCAATCCCGTCAACATGGCCCGGTAAGAAAAGCAGGCATGGGCGGGCGGCGTATAGTTGTTGGTTAAGTTTCTGATCTTTAGAAAGGCGATGTCGGCTTGATCATGTTCCGCATCCATTTGCCGAATGGGATTGGCTACCGAGCCGCAATGGGAATGTACAGGCTCCCGAGAGGCCTCGATTTGCCGGATGAGCGGAAATAGCACTTGCTCTTCCTTGCGCATATGGTCGGAGAGTTCGCGTTCCAAATCCAGGAAAATATCGCGCACCTGGGCCAGCCTGCCATCCGACGGACCATGCACCCGCGCCACTTTGGTCGTTAATGCATCCAGCCGTTCCAGCTCCTCCCATAATTTGGCATGGTACACCTTTTCGATATGGTCGATAAGTTCCGAAGGCGTTCTATCGTCGTCCCAGTTTTCCTTACCTTGTGAGGGGGTTGATTCCGATTGGCCGGTAAGCATCTGGAGGACTTCATTGGGATTTAGTCCGCGATTTCTCGCTGCGCTTTCCAATGTGGCTTTGCCGCCGCAGCAATAGTCGATACCAATTCTATCGAATATCGGCGCAGAGGAAGGAAGCAATTCGATTATTTTCTCAATGGAAGTGGTCAGAGATATACTAGCAGTTTTCAGAGAAATATCAGGCATACGTAAAATCCTTTCATTTAAATTGACGACGAAATTCAATCCTTCGGTTGGCCCCGTATCACGCTGTTTCCTGCAAAGGAATCGTTTGGATCTGGACTCGACGTGGTTAGCCAATCGCTTTCCAACATTTGCCCGCTTTGTCCATACGCTAAGATGGCATTTTGATAACATACGGCCGAAACTACGGATTCGGAAATTCCCGATTCCAACATAAGCTTTGCGGTTTTGGGAACGGCCAAGGGATCGCTCATGCCCCAGTCTGCGCTGGAGTTGACGATAATCCTATCTGGTCCATAGAGTTTGACAAGGTCGGTCATGCGCTTGCTGTCCATCTTGGTTTTTGGATAAATGGTAAAGCCGGCCCAGAATCCGCGATCTAAAACCTCTTTGACCGTTTCCTCATTATTATGGTCGATAACCACTTTTTGAGGTGGCAAGGCATGTTCCATACACACGTCCATACTCCTTGACGTCCCCACTTTCTTATTCCGATGGGGAGTGTGAATCATGACGGGCATGTCCAAATCAAGTGCCAAATCGAGTTGCAGACGGAAATATTTCTCCTCGGACTTTGTCATTTCATCATATCCGATTTCACCTATGGCCACCACGCCCTCTTTACCCGCGAATCTGGGAATGAGATCCATGACTTGTTCCGCTAGGGCTTCATTATTGGCTTCTTTGGAATTAAGCCCAATGGTGCAATAATGCTTGATGCCGAATTGCGAAGCCCGGAAGCGTTCCCATCCGACCAACGAGGCGAAATAATCCAGGAACGTTCCCGACTGGGTGCGTGGCTGCCCGACCCAGAAGGAAGGCTCAATGACGGCTACGATGCCGGCTTCGGCCATGGCCTGATAATCGGCTGTGGTGCGAGAAACCATGTGGATGTGTGGGTCGATTAATTTCAGTATCGTGTCGGCCATAACTTAAATACTCCTAGGCAAGACTGGACGGGGCACTGACGGGTCGAATATTCCTGGATTGTTTTAATATTTCGGCCGCGCGTGAAGAAGGACTTAATTTCAATCCGCATTCCACGGCCTTTTGCTCTGGAGGCGTTCCCGACCGCAATACATTTTCCATCAGGTCCAATTCTTCACTTTCTGCCAGCGGTCCCAGGCATCGATACAGCTGAGGGCTGAATGGACGATTGGCTGCTTGCCGTTCCTTTACAAGATCCATCAGAATCTGGTTGAGGGCTTTATTGGCTCGCTTATCCAGTCCGTCGATTTCCTCCAGCGGCGATTCCACAAAAATGGCTTTGGACACCAGATGATTCCAGGCGGTTTCATCAAAATGATCTGCAGGATAAGGATTGCGAAGCGCCACTGCTTCAAATTGTGATTTTACATTGCTGCGGGCGCCTTCTCTGGCCCTGGTCATATGGTCTGCTGGATTGGGTAATAATGGCAACGCTTTCATCAAGGCCAACGATTCTCCTAAATCCGCAGTTTGGTAGATGAGGTCCATGAGCTGTGCGGATTTGGCGGTGGGAGGCAGGGCGAGCAGAAGAAAAATGCGTACAGCTTGGTCAATGCTCCAATCCATGGGATTCCAACCCGGCACCAATTCTTTAGCTGCCACCAAGTCTGAATCCTTCAGCGAGAGCGTGCCTTTTCCCGAATGGCGAATTGCGGCGCTGAATACCGTGAATACAACTTTGTCTTCGGACGTGCGTTCCAACTGGTTGGCACTTTTTTCAAGCCACGGAAGCGAGGTCAGGGGAAGTCGGGAAGACAGAAACCCAAACAATAATTCCTGCGGGGACATGGCATTACTCATCGATTGAGCGGCCATCCCTCAATCGGGCACCGATTTCATGCGCGGAACGCTTTTTAGAAAAAACCATTATTCCCAGTAGCGTGCCTTCTATTACGAACAGGAGTCCCGCTCCGATGGCGGCCAAATACTGGTACGTATGCAGGATTTGGTTCGAGTTCATGAGGCTATTTCCAGTTAAGTAATCCATGGGTATTGCTCCAGTTTGTTTCACTTCCTTTCAAATAATACGCGCTAAGAAAACCATCCTCGAACGTTTTCCATCGGCATTTTGACAAAGGCCAGGTCCAGGAGATTAAGCCGCAAGTGAGACTTAAGTTTTGGAGATTTTACACGAATGCCTGACATTATGTCAAAAAAATCTGCCTTTTCGGCAAAAACCAATGGGGCGAAAATTCGCCCCGCAGTTCAATAGAATTACGAACACCCGCTCGTAGTACCGCAATCTTCGCAGACAATACAAGTTCCATTCCGCCGTACCCGTATGGAGCCGCAGGATCCACAACTTTCCCCAGTATACCCAGCACGCCTAGCCTGATCTTTAGGGATACGTGTAGCGGCATTAAACTCCGACCCCACAGCCGTCACCAAAATCTTTTCCGGACTTGTGAAGGAGGAACCCTTGGGGGCCGGCTTTTTTGTTTCCGTGGGTTTGATATGCACAAAGTCCGTATTGCCCAGATAGTTGAGACCGAGCACCCGAAACAAGTAATCGAGAATGGATGTGCAGTTTTTGATATTCTCATGGCCTTCCACGGGGCCGGCCGGTTCAAAGCGCGTGAAGGTAAAGGTGTCGACCAACTCCCCCAATGGCACGCCATATTGTAAGGCCTTGGAGGTAAGCACTGCAAAGCAATTGAGGATGCCGCGATAAGCCGCTCCTTCTTTGTACATATCGATGAAGATTTCTCCTAGGGAACCATCCGGATATTCTCCAGTACGAAGAAAAACCTTGTGTCCGGAGATGGTCGCTTCTTGAACAAAGCCGCCTCTCCTAGTCGGCAGCCTTAGGCGCACGGGCCTTTGCACAGTATCGGATTCAGCGGATTTGAGTACGGGCGTGGCAGTGGCCGTGGCCGTTGGCAAAGCCATCGCTACGGGCGCGGCACCCACCGCAGCTTTCTTTTGGGCTTTGGAATTAAGAGGCTGGGAGAGTTTGCTGCCATCGCGATAAACCGCCACAGCTTTTACCATCCAGGACCAGGCGCAAAAATAAACATCGCGCACATCCGCGACTGTGGACTCGGCTGGCAGATTCACGGTTTTGGAAATGGCTCCACTTAAATAGGGTTGGGCGGCGGCCATAATACGCAAATGGCCTTTGGGTGATATGAAGCGCTTGCCGCGACCGCAGGCATTGGCGCAATCGAACACGGCATAATCGGCCGGATCCAAATCGGGTGCGCCTTCCACGGTTTGTGCACCGCAGATTACCAAGTCGGCCTCATCGATTTGGGAAGGTGAAAAGCCCAGGTCTTCCAGGATATCCCTCCCGCCTCCGGCGATGACGGAATCAGGAATCCCCAAGGACTTGAGGAACTCTTTCCCAAGGGTATAGGGGGAAAAGGCATCGGTGATGGAGAGGGTGCGGCCCAAGGATTTTTCCACTGCCGCGATTTTGGCTTCCGGAAATCCGCGCAAGGCTAGTGACGCGACATCGATATGGGGTGCGCCTTCCAGCGTTCCCGTGCCCAAGCAGTAAGAATCGATGGCGGCAATGGCTTTGGCGCTGTAGCCGAGCTTGCGCAGGGCCACGGGCAAGGATCGGTTCACGATTTTCATGAAGCCGCCGCCGGACAATTTTTTGAACTTGACCAGGGAGAAATCCGGTTCGATGCCGGTGGTGTCGCAGTCCATGACCAGGCCGATGGTTCCGGTAGGCGCCAGCACGGTAACCTGTGCGTTACGGAAACCTGCGGATTCACCGAGGCTCAGAGCCTGATCCCAAACTCTTTGTGCGGCTTCGGCCAAGGGCTCGGGGCAATTGCCTTTGTCCAACACCCAAGGTTTTACGGCGATGCCTTCATAGCCTTCCGACTCCCCGCGGGCCGCACGGGCATGGTTTCTGAGGACCCGGAGCATGTCGGAACGATTGGCCGCATAGCGTGGGAATTGTCCCATGGATTCACTCAGCTCCGCGGAGGAAGCATAGGCTGCACCGCCCATCAAGGCTGTGATGCCGCCCGTCCACGCTGCTGCCAAGGGGCTGTCGTAGGGAATCCCCGCCCGCATTAAAAAGGCACCGAGATTGGCGTAACCCAACCCTAAGGTTCTAAATTCATAAGTTTTGCGGGCGATGTCTTCGGACGGGAACTGGGCCATGCCCACGGAGATGTCGAGTATCACGGTCCAAATTCGGACCGCATGCTCAAAGTCCTCGATGCGCAGCGAGCCATCCGGGTCTTGAAATTTCACCAGATTTAAACTGGCCAAATTGCAGGCCGTATCATCTAGAAACATATATTCAGAGCAGGGGTTGGATGCTCGGATGGGTCCATCTTTGGGGCAGGTATGCCAGTCATTGATGGTATCGGTAAACTGCACGCCCGGGTCCGCGGATTCCCAAGTAGACAGCGAAATAAGATCCCAGAGCTCCCGGGCCTTAACCGTTTTAAGCGTGCTGCCATCGGTGCGGGCTTTTAAATCCCAATCCCCGCCCGCTTGCATGGCTTCGATGAAAACATCCGGTACCCGCACGGAGTTGTTGGAATTCTGACCACTAACAGTGGCATAACCTTCGCCTTCAAAACCCGTGTCCAGTTCCTGGATCTTTTCAGGAAGAATACCTTGTTCCGCCAATGCCTCAATTCTCCCCGCCCAACCTTCCGGGATAAGCTCTTTGGCGAGCTCGGCCGATTCAGAGCCACCCAAGTTTCTGTTCATCAATCTGGAACCGGCCACCATGGCTGCAACCTTGGCTTCTTCCCGGCTTTTCCACCGAATGAAGTTTTCAATTTCCGGATGATCCAAATCCAAGCAAACCATTTTTGCAGCCCGGCGCGTGGTGCCTCCGGATTTGATCGCTCCAGCAGCCCGGTCAAAGACTTTCAAGAACGACATGAGGCCGGAAGATTTTCCGCCGCCTTTCAGGGCTTCGCCTTCGGCACGGATGGCACTGAAATTGGTTCCACTTCCGGATCCGTATTTGAAGATGCGGCCTTCCTTGGCCAGTAAACTATAGAGGCCGTGATCGCCCAAGAGATCGTCGTCCACCGATTGGATGAAACAGGCATGCGGCTGCGGGCGCGAGAACGCATCTGTAGAGGGCGTCAGTTTTTCAGTGTCCGGATCAACATACCAATGGCCTTGGGCTTTGCCTGTGATACCATACTTCCATGCTAATCCCGTATTGAACCATTGCGGCGAGTTGGGCGCAGCCATTTGATTCAGCAGCATATGCGCGGCTTCGTCATAAAAAACTTGGGCATCTGCTTTGGAATCGAAATAGTCGAGTTGCTCACCCCAGTGCCGCCAACATCCCGCCAATCTGTCTACCACTTGTTTTACTGAAGTTTCTGGTCCGGTTTTAGGAATGCCGTTCTCATCTAAGACAGGTGCGCCCTGCGCATCGACCGCGGGCACGTCGCATCTGCGGAGATATTTCTGAGCCAGAATATCCACGGCAGTTTGCGACCAACCCACGGGGGCTTCCACGGACATTTCCTCCGTGGCTGAACTTCCTTCTTGATGTCGGATAACGGAAGTGCGGGTTTCGTATTGTTGGGTCTCGAACGGGTTTTTGTCGGTATCGGTAAATCGTCTTGTAAATTTCATGCGCTGACCTTTCTTGGGTGGGGCTCGACACCAACCATAGAATCACAGAGGTCATGCATGCGAAGGAAATCACTGGCCAAATTGGCATGGGGAATTTGGCGTTAAAAGGGCATTTGAGTCAATAGAATCGGGGGTGGGGAGAATAGGGTAAGGGATTGGTTTGGAATGGTTTCCGGGGGTGGTTATTGTGGCTAAAATTGACTTTGCAAGGAGCGGAAAAGGCGAACGGGAAGACCGTTAAGGCGGTGATTTCAGGGTAATTGTAAATGAGTTGCTTGGAGGGGGGCTCGTTAAAGAATAGGAGGGCACTACGTCTAACTTTTGGAGGATTTCAATCTCCCGTTTATAGGGCGGCTTTGAATATACATCGGCCCTTTTTCAGTTTTTCCGGTTGATAAGGTTGATGATGACTTTGACAATCAAGTCTTTTTCCTGGGCCTTGCTTTCCGCTACCATGAGACATAGGGCGACCAAGGCATTGTCGGCAATCCGCTTATTGCCATCCACGAAGGAGTGGTTTTTGACCGTGAAATACAAGAGGTTGGCGGTCTTTTCCTCGATGGACGGATACAGCTCATTCCCCCCAAAGGTCTGATAGATAGTGGCAATGGTGCGCTGGAAGGAAGCATCCTTTTCCGGCCAAACAAGGCGCTGGATTGGTACTGAATCCCGAGTTCCGCGATCGCTTCCATCGCCTCTTTGTAACTGATGGGTTTTACCTTCCTACGAGTCGTGCCTGTTATTTCCAGGCTGGCATGGTCGTAGCCGTCCAACACCTCTAAGGCATGGGCAAAATCATGGATGACGTCGACGACGCTGCCGACTTCTTCCGACGTGAGTTTGCTTGCATGTGTAGCCCTTTGCAATAGCGCCACAGCGGATTTCAAGTCCTCGAATCTGTTCTGATTCTTCGCCATGACTTTCTTGTTCAAGGAAAATCCGCTGACCAAATGCTCTTTCAGGATGCCCGCGGCCCAAATACGGAACTGGGTTCCCTTCTTCGAATTCACCCGATAACCCACGGAAATAATGGCATCGAGATTGTAGTATTCTACTTGATACACCTTGGTATCGTCGGCAGTTGTTGCAATTTTTGCAACAACTGAAACCCGAGCTA
>JAYUHW010000462.1:0-4127 GCA_043766615.1 Fibrobacteria bacterium
CTTGTTTTGACGGCTTAGATAGTCGATAATGGAGGAGAATCCCTGGAAAGATCTATTTTTCTAATTTGAGGTATCCGGAAAGGCGGGGTTTTGGCAATACCTTTGAATTTTAAATACGATGTCTGCATAATTGGTGGAGCGGGACACGTGGGTCTACCGCTTTCAATAGCCCTGGCCGATCAAGGTTTGCGGGTGGTCATACAGGATATCAACGAGGGGGCCATCGCTCCCATCAATAATGGAAAAATGCCTTTTCTCGATCGAGGTGCCGATACTGCTCTGGCGCGCGTGATTCATAAAAATCTGTCGACCACCACAGACCCTACCGTTGTCGCTGATGCCCATATCATTATTGTGGTAATCGGAACTCCGGTTGATGAACATCTCAACCCGGAACTGAGAACCTTACTCCGACTCAGTGAGGAACTGGGTCCTCACCTGAGTTCCGATCAAGTCGTAGTTCTAAGAAGCACCCTTTATCCAGGAACAACGGAACGCTTCCGGGCTATTCTAAAGCGCTTCAATCCGGATGTCGAAGTCTGTTTCTGTCCGGAACGCATCGCACAGGGCAAAGCTTTGGAGGAATTGCACTCGCTCCCTCAGATAGTTTCCGGATTCAATGACCAGGCAGTGGAACAGGTGTCGCAGTTATTCCGTCACCTCACCAAGGATATTGTCTTGCTTACCCCACTGGAGGCGGAGCTCACCAAGCTTTTCACAAATTCTTACCGTTATATCCAATTTGCCATAGCGAACCAGTTCTATATGATTGCGGGAGAATATGGCGTCGATTTCCACAGAATTTACGATGCCATGACCCATAAATATCCCAGACTGGCGGATTTTCCTAAACCGGGATTTGCATCGGGACCTTGTCTTTTCAAGGACACCATGCAGCTTTCCGCCTTTACCAATGGAAACTTTTTCTTAGGGCATGGTGCAATGCTCATCAATGAAGGCCTACCAAATTTTCTGGTGGGAAGGGTCAAGGAAAAAATAGGCCTGGCAGACAAAGTAGCGGGTATCCTGGGCATGGCTTTTAAAGCCAATAGCGACGACAAGCGGGAATCCCTTTCCTACAAGCTGAGGAAAGTTCTGGAAATGGAAGCGAGGCAAGTGCTTTGCTCCGATTATTTTATCGGTGATGACGGATTTATCGGAGAAGAAGATTTGATTGAAAACAGCGACGTCATTTTTATTGGAGCACCGCATACCAAGTATCGGACGTTGGATTTCAAAGGGAAGCCGGTTGTGGATGTCTGGGACTTTCTTCCATACCCCACATTATTGCGAGGTGAAACGTGAAGGTGTTGGTCACCGGAGCCAAAGGCTTTATCGCCGGCTACCTAATTGAGGATTTGTTGGAAGCCGGCTGGGAAGTTGTCGGTATTGACAATGGCTCCAAGTATGGAGAAGTGGACAAGAGTTACGATGGACATCCTAAATTTCACTATGTTCGCGGTGATGCTAAGGATTCCGCGCTGATGAAAGAGTTGCTCAAGGACTGCGATCATTTAGTTGCTGCAGCTGCCATGATCGGCGGTATCTCTTATTTTCATGCCTATGCGTATGATCTATTGGCTGAAAATGAACGCATTATCGCCGCAGCATTTGACGCATCAATCTGGGCTCATAAGCATGCTAAACTCAAAAAAATTACAGTACTGTCCTCGTCCATGGTTTTCGAAAATGCCACAGAGTTTCCCACTCCGGAAGGGCATCAGAAAGAATGTCCACCACCATTTTCAACCTATGGATTTCAAAAATTAGCCACGGAATACTTTGCCCTAGGTGCGTGGCAACAATACAAACTGCCCTATACCATTCTCCGTCCATTTAACTGTGTCGGCACGGGTGAAAAACGAGCGTTGGGGGGCACGGTGGTTAAATCCGGCAATGTGTCCTTGGCTATGACGCATGTGGTACCGGATCTCGTTCAAAAGATCCTCAAGGGGCAGAATCCACTGCGCATCCTTGGAAGTGGTGAGCAAGTCCGTCATTATACTTATGGTGGTGATTTGGCGCGCGGCATCCGTATTTCCATGGAAAACCCCGCTGCAGTCAATAATGATTTCAATCTGTCCACGGCGCAAAGTACAACGGTTTTGGAATTGGCCAAGTTGATTTGGGAAATGATCAACGGAAAAGCCCCCTTTCAATTTGAATGTGATGAACCCTATTCCCATGACGTCCAAATGCGTGTACCTGAGGTTTCCAAGGCCAAAAAAATCCTTGGCTTTGAAGCTGTAACGCCACTGCGAACAGCGTTGGAAGAAATTATCCCTTGGATCAAAAAGCAGATTGAAGTCGGAGGGATGTAGTGCCCTTTGCCAGTGGCGCGGAGCCGAGTTTGGCCGGGTCTTTGGAAATCATCATTCCTGTGTACAATGAAGGTGAAAACATTGTACGCACTTTAGAAGAAATCCAAACTCAAATTAATCACCCACATAAAATACTGGTAGTCTATGATTTCGATGAAGACAGCACGCTTCCCCCTTTGCAGCGCTATATTGCACGCAGCGGTCACATTGGAATACGAACGGAGAAAAACCATTATGGAAAGGGCGCTCTAAACGCCATTAAAAGTGGTTTCGAAACTACAAATGAAGAGTTGTGTCTTTTGTGCATGGGTGATCTTTCTGATGATATGAGTGCCGTCGGGCCTATGTTGGAAAAAATGGCAGGGGGCTGCGATATTGTTTGCGGTTCGCGGTACATGCGCGGAGGCCGTCAAATTGGAGGTCCTTTGCTAAAAGGGTTGCTCGCACGCCTGGCAGGACTTTCCTTGCACTACCTATCCGGTCTACCTACCCACGATGTCACCAATAGTTTTAAAATGTATCGCAGCAGTATGCTGAAGAAAATTACTATAGAAAGCACCGGTGGATTTGAAATCGGGATGGAGATTGTCATTAAAGCGCATCTGTTGGGCTGTAAAATAGAGGAGGTGCCTTCAACTTGGCGCGATCGCTCCGGTGGTGAAAGCAAATTTCTGCTTTGGAAGTGGTTGCCAAATTATTTGCACTGGTATTTTCTGGCTCTAAGGGGCAGATTTTTGCCCTGGGCGCTGCCATTGAAAGGCTTTTAAATGGGCACGTTGGACGGGGTACAAGAGTTATACCGAGGGCGTTTTGACGATTCGGAGCGGAAACAAAAGGAAAAACTGTGGAAGATTCTGTGTGGGTACCTTCAACGTTACTTTCCAGAGAATGGCTCCGTATTGGATTTGGGTGCCGGTTATTGTGAGTTTATCAACAACATTCGCGCAGTCCGAAAAATTGCAGTGGACATGAATCCGGATAGTGCCATTTTCGCTGCAGCAGATGTTTCCGTTTTTCAATCGACATGCGATTCAATGCCTTTCGTGGAATCAAATTCATTGGATTCCGTTTTTTTAAGCAACGTCTTAGAACATTTGGCTAATAAGCCTCAAGTTTTGGATGTCATGAGGGAAGTCCACCGCATTCTAAAAGTGGGTGGCCGTATGGTAATCCTCATGCCCAACATTCGTTTTGCGTATAGGGAGTACTGGGATTTTTTTGATCATCATATTGCATTAAGTGAAAAAAGTGTGTTGGAAGCTGCCGTGCTGGTCGGATTCCGCTCCCACACCATCATACCGGCCTTCCTTCCATACACCACCAAAAGTCGGTTTCCCCAGTGGGATTTTCTAGTCAGAATGTATCTGTCTATTCCCGTGCTGTGGAAAGTATTCGGAAAGCAGGCGTTGGTGGTGGTGGAAAAACAGCCTACCGGATGAATTTAAAGTTATCAAATGCCAAGCATAGCCGACGGGAGGAATGGCAAGCTTTTTTCTGCGGCTGGGTAATTTTTAACCTGATTTATTTTTTCTTTTGTTTTAAACCTGGTGTTCTGCGCAGTGATGACTTTGGATACCTACGCAGCATACTCGGGACAATCGAAATGGGTCGTCCCTATACTTACGAGTGGCTTGCCCCGTTCGGCATTGTCTTTTCTTCTGCCTGCGCTTTACTTTACCGTATCAGCGACAATTTTTACTTGTCTGTATATGGCTTCCAAGCTTTTTGTGCCCTGGCGTTTTTCCCCTTGTTGTACGCGTTACTTATCCGCCGGTTTAGGCCGTCTTCTGCGTCCATTTTAACCTT
>JAYUHW010000463.1:0-1861 GCA_043766615.1 Fibrobacteria bacterium
TGCGTAATAGCCACGATAGTGATCTTGCTTTTACCAGGACCATAGAACCAAAAAATACGGTAGACACCTGGAGTACTATTTTGGGCGTAGCTCTCCCAAATTTTTTCACCGTCTGGCCCTGTCATTCCGTGCACTCCATTGATTTTTCCAATGGGTGCTCGATGAGTTCAACAACGGAATGATGCCGCCCTATGGAAAATCGCGGGAGGAGCAGTTTCTCGCCAAAGACGATACGGCCAGTCACTCGGTTAGGTGGAAAACGAAATTGGATCTATTCATTATTCGCTCATCGAATATTCCGCACAGAATTAGCAGCGTCATGAAACTGAATAGAAATGTCGATGGATTGGGACGGATAGGTACCCGAGAAAGTGACTAGCTTGAATAACAATCTTAGGTTTAGCCATTGAAGGAAACACCATGGCTAAAACCCGTTTTCAGACCCGTATTATCTTAGTGCCTATTTTATTTTCCGCCTTAATGGTACAAGTCCATGCAGGCGCTTGGCCCATTCGGCCCGGACATGGAAATGCTACCCTAGGTTACTCTTTTTTAAAAACCGAATCCGTTTCCAATGGCCAAGGCCAAAAGGAACTTTATGGCGTTCAAGAGTCGGGGCTTTCCACCTTTGGGGAAACGGGCGTGATTCCAAGTTTGGCACTTAACTGGAGTTGGGGATTCCTTAAAAGCGTAAGTTCGGACTCCATGGATAAAGTGGCGACTACCGATCCAGAACTGGGTCTAACCTATTATCTAGGCCATCGAGGTAAATTTTATTTCTCTGCCATGGTCAATGCGAGGATTCCGGTGGGGCCAGAAAACACATCCCAAGTTCCGGATTTTGTTTATCCTCTTTTCTCACAGCAGGCGTGGGCTTGGGAGGTACGGCCCGTATTAGGATGGTCGCAAACTGGGTGGTGGTTTCAAGCAAGCGCAGGACCAAGATTACGTTCTGGTGGGCTAGCATCTCAGGCCGGATATAACTTTGCCGGAGGCAAAAAATTGGGCGCATCCATCAGTACCATGCTAGCTTTTTCAGGTCTCTTTCCGTTGGATACGGAATCGGCCGGGAGCCCTGCTGATCGTGAAAAATATTTAGGATTCCAAGTAGCCTTTGCCTACCAGATTAAAAAGCATTGGGCAACCGGCGTGCAATTTGATGGCATGTTTGGCGCAAGTCAAGGAATGCCATTGAACTTGCGCTCAAACCTCTTTGGCCGATACGCTTGGTAAATGATTGCTTCGGATGGGGTTGATTGTGCTCATCAGGACCCCCAATGCACCTCACTCCCAGCCCCTCAAACTCCCCAAATTCCCATCATCGCCACCGATCAATCCCAATTTTTCATTGAATAACCCCGAAATAATACTGTACATTTGTGCAGATGAACAAAATAGCATTCACTCATCTTCACGTCCACTCCGAGTTCTCCCTGCTGTCCGGAGTCCCCGCTATCAAGGACTTGGTCGCTAAAGCCAAAGCGCTCGGCATGTCGGCCCTGGCCCTGACCGATACCAACCGCATGAGCGGCCTCATCCTGTTCCATAAGGAATGCTTGGCCGCCGGAATCAAACCCATCCTGGGAGTGGAACTGGGCGAAGTCGCGCACCCGCAGGAAACGTTGGTGTTACTGGCAAAAAATGACGAAGGCTACGGCGATATTTGCGAACTCACCACCCTCCGCCAGCGGGATGGCGCAGCCTTCTCTTTTGCCAAAGCCTTTGCCAAGGAGTGGCCCAATCTTTTTCTGCTGACTGCCGCGCCCCGCTGCCTTAAAGTCTTAGCCTCCGGCCCCAATCGTCCGCGTCTCTATGGCGAGTTGTTGCGCCATTTCCCCGAGGCCCGGGCCTGGAGCCGTGA
>JAYUHW010000464.1:0-4322 GCA_043766615.1 Fibrobacteria bacterium
AGCGCAGGCACAACTCTTGGTTGTAAAATACCATAACCGCCAATCACCATACTTTGCTTTGCGTCGAATCTAGGGCGGTTGAGCGGATGCGCCATGCACCCGGCCATCCGGGAAGCCTCACCTTTAGGCAAACGGGTGTCTGAATCAAGGGTGATGACATAACGAATTCCGGTGGGAATAATTTCTGATTGTTGATCGGGAATAATGAAACTGGTATTTCTATCCCCGGATAAAATTTTGTTCAACTCGGCAAGCTTTCCGCGCTTTCTTTCCCAACCCATCCACTTGCCCTCGCTGGGATTCCAAAGTCGACGCCGGTGAAAAAGCATAAACCGGTTTGCTCCATTTTCCAATGTACCATAGCGTAAATTCAGCTCAGCCAACGCCGCTTTTGCAGCCTTTTCAATAGGCTCATCTTGCGGCATATTTTCAGCGGGTGCATCTGTCCCGTCCGTTAGCAAAGCAAAGGATATGTAGCCATCTGGATTGGCGAGATAATGAACTTCAAGCTTTTCCATTAATTCCCGAACGTCTGCCATGTTCCTGACCATGGCAGGAACAACGACTAGAGTCCAAAACTCAACTGGAACGCCTTTGGAAAAATCCAATTTCGGCAACAGTCGCGGCGGCATTAAGGCCAGAATGAATCGGTTGACCAATGCCAGCGCGCCTTCCGACAAGGGAATAGCGAATAGCCCACCTAAGAGCAGAATCCATAAATTGTGCAAACCTTGATGGCGCAAAGAATTAAGACTGAAGCGGAGAAAAATACACGTTAGCAGCAAAACAGATACAGGATATATCCACCGAGCATTTTCCCGAATCGTACGACCTATTTTTTCCCGCAGACTTGACCGGTAACGAAGGGCTTTTTCAAAAAGTGGCTGCCCATCCCCCAGTAAAAAATACCCAAGGTCAGAATGGAGGGAATCCCGTTCACCTTCCGAAATTCTTTTAATGGCCTGAGCAGCAATTTCATTTTCTGAATGTTTTGATCTTCGGGCCAGTCGTTCAATCTCATGCCGGTATAAGTCTCGAGAGGAAAAATCCATTTCCGCATAGCCTGTCGACTTCCTTAAAATTTCTTCTGTAAGACAATTAGCTTCAAAGAAATCCTTCCAATCCAACTCCTGTAACATACGCATGCTGGTGATGATATTTCGGACGGATACATTTAAAGATGCCTGGTGTTGATGCTCCAATCGAATGATCCCTTGGGAGGAAAGCGACCTTTTTCCAAGCTGATCATTCAACCAATCCAATGGTTCCGTATCTGCGGGCGCCTGATCCTGCAACCTGTGTAAGAGTTGAACGGCAAATGCGGAAAAATAAGGCGAGGTACCCATCGCCTTCCAATCAGATTTTATTTCCGCGATTATTTCCGTTGTGGATACATGAAATCCAAGCAGTGAATCCGCCATCTTGTCCGCTTGAACCCGGGCATCTTTTCCTCCAACCACCCAATCCACGTGCCGCCTTAGGTTTTCAATCAAAACAACCCGTAAGGTAATGGCAATCGCCCACAGTTCACCCATGGTTAGCGGCTCCACAAACTGATAGGCACGGATATATCGGCTAAGCAAATCCGCATCAAGGCGGCTGTCGGTATGCGAAACGAAACCACAAACCACGCCATAAACTCTCGGGTATCCGGAAAGCTCCCCTTTTGCCAACTTGGGTAAATCACGGTAATATGCGGGCGGGAGCAGGTTTCGAATTTCACGAAGCTGCTCCTCAACAATGTGGAAATTATCCACCAACCATTCCGCGGCCAAAGTAATACTCCGGTCGGCCTGGATATTGGTTACGATACTTCGTTGTGCAAGGCTGAGCGCTACTCCGTTTTCTGCAACCCTACGCAGCAATGGATAACCACGTCGTCTTTTCCATAAAATATGCGTCGCGGCAAGTTTACCTGCATAAATTTCCAAGTGTTCAGGGCCATAAATTTCGCCCTTCTTTGTCCCCAAGACAGGTAGACTAAAATCGACATCTTTATTTGTTTCCTGATTTATCACGAATCCTTCGAGTCCTTGAATGCGTTCACCTATCCAGCCGACGGAGGAATACCATAACCAAGATTCGGGGTCGAAATGAAATTATTCAGATCCCGCCCCAGTAAGGCAATGGCTTGGTATTGAAAATACCTTCTACTAGGAGTGATACAAGTGCAAATATCGCGTAGCCGAGTACCCGCACTTCTCCCTTGTTTTCACACGTTAACGAATTTATATCCTGAAATAGTGGCCAGATGGACAGCGGTTGCGGTTCTACAGATGCCACAGAGGAACCCCATGAAAATTTTAGGATGTTTGTTTGCGACTGCAGTATCAGCCGTTATTTTGAATCCGTCCATTTCTGCAGCTGGCCTGTCCTTTGGAATTGGGCCACTGGGCGGTATTAATCTGGGAAATGCAGCCATAGAAGGCCACTCCAATTCAACTGTTCGAACCGGCCTGGCCATGGGCCTGCGAACCGAATTCGGTGTGACCAGCCCCTATAGTCTTTTGATAGAGCCAACCTATGTGCAAAAAGGCGCTTTATTCAATTATGCCGTACCTCCCTTTGCCGATATTAAAGCTCGTGGGGAATTGGATTATATCGAAATCCCGGTGCTTATAAAGGCAAAATTTGGTGCCCAACAAGTCCATGCCTTCATTTTTGCCGGACCCAGCTTAGGCATTAACGTAGCCTCTAAAGGGAGTATAGGAAGCTTTTCTGATACCTTTAAAAACCAAGCTGCAAATATGGTTTTTTCCGGTGAGGTTGGCGGTGGTGGTGCGCTCCAGATACAGCGTTATGTTTATCTTACCGCAGATGCGCGGTACTCCTTTGCGTTCACCGATGCCTTAAAGAATCCAGTTGGCGATATTGACTCCTGGAAATCTCGGGACATTCGCATGATGCTAGGTGTGCTTATCCACATAACCGAGTAGATAAGCACCTCTCACTTATCCGTAATTTGCGGTTTCCTTAATTCCTTCGGATGGCGCCACGCCATTCAAGCTCTCCTTAAAGCCTAGTCCGCATTTGCTGCATAATTTTGCGACTTGGGAACGCTTCTTATAAAGGGTGATTCCAACCGCAGCGGCGCCTATGCCAAGGGCAATTAGAAAAAGCGGCGAAGTAGACCGACTCTTTGTCCAGGGCTTGCGAAAGCGAATATCATCTACTTGGCTTTTGAGGTCCGAGACACGGTCCTGTATTTGGCAGAGGTCTATGTTTTTCATGAAGTTTTTCATTACAATATCTCCTTAATAAATGTTGATCTTCCTGGATTTTTAGTTCCATTTTGAAAATACGTTCTGTTGGTATCAAGTACCACTCAAATATATTTGGGTAGGGTTATACCCCATTTATGTTATTGTGTGCGGCATGCATATTTAAATCCAGTAAAAATCATTTTCAAACATCAATAAGCACTAACAAAAGGAAATTTATGAAGCCTATTTACTCAGCCCTATTACCGACCGCAATCCTATTCTTCACAACACACGCGACTTTGCATGCCTCTGAAATAGATGAACGCATTGAGGCTGCCTTTACAAAGTGAAAAGCGTTAGCAACGATATGATTGTTGCAACCAAAAAATAATGCGAACCAAATCAATTCAACTTAACTCAACATTGGAGATTTTATCATGATTTCACGTATATTAAAACTTTTTACCTTGCTCTTTATTTTGGTACCCATGGCCCGATCAGGGGAACACAACCTCGGCGTCGGATTCATTTTAGGGGATCCGACAGCTTTGAGCGCCAAATATTGGACGAGTCAAAATACGGCTGTAGACTTTGGTCTTGGGTGGGGCTTGGGATATGATCGGTACGGCGACTGCTGGAATGGCAATTATTATGACAAGCACCAAGGCTATTGCAACGATCGCGGATATTATTACGGCGACGACCGGTATGGCTATCGTGGTCTGCATTTTCATGCCGACTATCTCTTCCACAACTTCAACGTAATCAGGGCTTCCGAAAGATTCCCAATTTATTATGGACCCGGCGTTAACCTTAATTTCTGGAATCATGGCAATGCACAATTCGGTTTGCGTGGCGTTCTCGGCATTGCCTGGATGCCGCGTACCGCGCCTGTGGACATTTTTCTGGAATTGGCGCCGGTTCTGGAGCTATTCCCCGGAACCTGGCTGGATGTAAACGCGGGTCTCGGAGCTCGATTTTACTTTTAACAAAGTAACTTAGTTCATCTGTTGAAAAAAACATCACTGAGTATGAACATCTGGTTGCTTTTGAAAGGCAGCGCGGACGAGTGGAGTCATGACAATGCCTCTCGTCTAGCGGCCGCCCTGTCCTACTACA
>JAYUHW010000465.1:0-9634 GCA_043766615.1 Fibrobacteria bacterium
TCTCTGTCGCGTCGCCGCAATCGAATTGCCGCGCGCGCCGTTTTTTTTACCTCACTTATTTTCTTGCCAGTCCTTCTGCTGATCATGGCCTGGGACAAAACTATGCTTTTTGTTTAATCCTTTCCTAACCCTTGCCTAACCGTTTAAGTAATTGACGCTACGTCATTTAGCTTTGACCTACAGATAGGCCAGCAAAGCACTCATTCACCGTAGAGCATTCATCGATTTTTATCGAATGTGAAATTGTGCGAGCCTTAATTTGATAGCAGCTCGAACTCAGAAAAAATAAACCTTGCGCATGACTTTACAACTGACCTATACTCTGGGCAATATTATCGTTAAAAATTGAGGATGTCATATTGCAATTAGAAATTACGAGTGCTATCTTTTGCGGCCGATAATGCAAGAATCGGATAAAATCGTGCTACGCCTTCTCGCTCCAATTTTTCCACGGAGAGCTGCTTAATGGTATTCCCAAAGTGGACCAACAAGATACCGACTATCCTGGTGGTTTCGGCTATCGGAACTCTTTGTGCTTTGGTCTTTATTTTTTGGTATTGGCTTTCGCCAAAGCATTTGAATGTGGGATACATGCCCCAGCAACCGGTGCACTATAGCCATAAGCTGCATGCAGGCGAATTAGGAATCGATTGCCGCTATTGCCATTTTAATGTTGAACGCGGCCAATTTGCCGGTGTGCCACCCACTGAAGTGTGCATGAATTGCCATAGCCTCATCAAAACCACTTCACCGGAAATCATCAAAATTCGGGAAGCCTTTTCTAGTGGCGTGCCCATCCCGTGGGTGCGTATCCATAAACTCCCTGAGTTTGCCTATTTCAATCACAGTGCCCATGTTAATAAGGGTGTTAGCTGCGTCAGTTGCCATGGCCGAGTAGACCAGATGGATGTTGTCCGCGAAGTTGAACCCTTGGGCATGTCCTGGTGTTTGGATTGTCATAAGAATCCCGCCCCTAATATTCGCGACCGAAAACTCGTCACTAAATTAGCTTGGCACCCGGATGGGGATCCTGCAGAGAATGGGCGAAAGTTCATGGAATTGTATCACGTTAATACCAGAACGGATTGTTCAACATGTCACCGCTGAATCTGGACCCTAAGAATACCGGAAAGCAGTATTGGAAGAGCTTGGACGAGCTGGGTGAGGCTCCCGAGTTCAAAGAATTCCTTCACCGGGAATTTCCTGAGGGTGCAGCGGAAATGGGCAGCGGTGTGTCGCGCCGAAAATTTCTGCAGGTTATGGGCGCAGGGATGGCCTTGGCCGGAGTGTCCGGCTGCAAAGCCATCCGTCGGCCGGAACAAAATATTCTCACCTACAATAAAACACCGGAAAGTTTGATTCCAGGTGTTCCCCAATTCTATGCCACTACAATGACGGTAGGCGGTGAATCCGTTGGACTATTAGTCGAAAGCCATGAAGGTCGACCTACCAAAGTTGAGGGCAATCCCAAACATCCCTCCAGCTTGGGTGGTACCACTCGTTACAATCAAGCATCGGTGCTTGGCCTTTATGATCCGGATCGCAGTCAAATACCTTTAAAAGGGGGCGTCGAGTCTTCCTGGACCGCTTTTTGGGCGGAAATGGAAAACGTACTAGCAGGTTACAAAGCCAATGGTGGGCAAGGCCTGTGCTTTCTTAGTGGGTTTATTGGTTCTCCATCCCTGGCGGACACAAAATCCGCAGTATTAAAAGTGTATCCGAATGCAAAGTGGACCACTTATGAATCCGTGAACCACGACGGTCAGGCTGCGGGATTACGAGCCGTCACTGGTGCCGATTTGGCACCCCATTACAAATTTGGATCTGTAAAGCGCGCGCTGTCCATTGATTCCGATTTTTTTGAGTCCGAGTCGAATCATATTGCCAATGCCAAGGCCTTCGTAAAAACCAGAAACCCGGATCTGGGTATTGAGGCCATGAGTCGGTTGTATGTTGTAGAATCCCAGTTTTCGCCCACGGGAGGGTCCGCAGACCATCGTCTGCGCGTCAAACCGAGTCAAATTGTTCCTGTACTCATTCTCATCGCCAAAGAACTTCAGGCGCAAGGTCTTGCATTGGGAGAATGGTCCAGCGACGTTGCTGCATTAGCTGCGGATGCGTCTACTGCGGGCGTTAAGGCGGAGTGGGTGACTGAGGTCGCGAAAGACTTCATGGCCCATAAGGGTGCCTCCTTGATTTTGGTTGGAAAATATCAACCTGCGCTGGCTCACGCTCTCGCTCATGTCTTGAACGTTGGCCTAGGTAACTTAAACGTTACTCTCGAATATCGTCCTTCGGCTGTTCGCACACTCAACGGCGAAACTGCTGGCTCTTATGCGTCTATCCTGGAATTGGCCACTTCAATGGAAGCCGGTCAAGCGGAAACATTGTTCATTTTGGACAGTAATCCCGCATTTACCACTCCAAAAGATGTTAATTTTGCGGCTCATTTAGGCAAAGTCAAGCGTGTCATCCATGTCGGTTCGGAAGTCGATGAGACTGCAATAGTGTCAAGCTGGCATTTACCGCTTAGTCATTTCATGGAAGAATGGGGCGATGGCTTGGCCTATGACGGCACTGCTTCAATTGCCCAGCCGTTGATCGCCCCCATGTACGCCACTCAGGGACTTTCCGAAATCTTGGCTGGTGTTGCGGGACTAGCCAACACTAAGAGCTATGATATTGTCAAAGAATACTGGCGTAAACAAAGTGGCAGTGGTGATTTCGAACATGTCTGGCGTCGCTGGCTGAATGAAGGTGTTATTGAGAAGTCCGCCTATGCCACAGTCCAACCTGGTACGGTTAAGGACGGAATTTCCCAAACTTCAACGGCCTATCTTTCCATCGCAGGAACTGTAAAACCTGGAAACTTGGAAATCCAATTCCGCGCTCATCCCAATTTGTATGATGGACGCTATGCCAATAATGCTTGGCTGCAGGAGTTGCCGGACCCGATTACCAAATTGACCTGGGACAATGCCGTTTTTGTTAGCCCTAGCCTTGCTGATAAGCTCGGCATCACTGGCCAGCTCTTTCTAAAAGACAAAACGGGTACCACCCCTGGTGAATACCGTAATCGCCCAATGGTTAAATTAACTGTGCATGGCAGCAGTTTGGAAGCGGTTGCTTGGATTGTTCCAGGGCTTGCCAATGAAACCGTGGTACTGCACTTTGGGTATGGACGTAGAAAGACGGGCAAGGTTGGAACCGGTTCCGGCTTTGACGCCTATGGCCTCATGAATAGCAAAAGTCCATTCTTTGCTTCGGACGTTCAATTAGAAGCGACAGGCGGATTGTACGAAGTTGCCTGTACGCAGGACCATTGGTCCTTGGAAGGACGCCCGATTGTTCGTGAATCCAGTCTTGAGGGTTATGAAGAAAATAAGGATGAAGCGTTTTCCGAAGAAAAGTGGAATGAACACCCTGGTTCCAAACCCGGTGAATTAGAGAAATCCCTTTGGACGGAAGCACCGGCATCCAAGGGCGGTGATAGGGGAACCTTTGACTTTACCACTGGAATGCAATGGGGTATGGTCATTGACTTTAATAGTTGCACGGGTTGTAACACGTGTTTGATCGCCTGCACCTCCGAAAACAATGTTCCCGTAGTTGGTAAGGAACAGGTTTTACGCGGTAGGGAAATGCATTGGATTCGGCTGGATCGGTATTTCTCGGGAAACATCGACAACCCTGATTTGGTTTTCCAGATCATGACCTGCCAACAATGCGAAAATGCGCCATGCGAAGAAGTGTGTCCGGTAGCGGCGACCACGCATACCCATGAGGGTCTTAATGATATGGTTTATAACCGTTGCGTAGGCACGCGTTATTGTTCCAACAATTGCCCCTATAAGGTTCGGCGCTTTAACTTTTTCAACTATACCAGTGAATGGAAAAATTCACCACTGGCCATGCAAAAGAATCCGGATGTAACCGTACGCTTTCGCGGTGTCATGGAAAAATGCACCTATTGCGTACAGCGCATCAATCGCGCCCGTATTCAATACAAGAACAAGGGCCAGGAAGTTATTCCAGATGGCGCAGTGACTCCGGCTTGTGCCCAGGCCTGTCCAACGGATGCTATCATTTTTGGTAACATCAACGACCCTGCGAGCCGGGTTGCCAAATTGAAGAGTCATCCCCGCAATTATGGCGTGCTGCGGGATATTAATACGAAGCCCCGGACCAGCTATCTCGGCCGCGTCCGGAATCCCAATAAAGCCATCGAGAAAATCCAGGCATAAGGACCCGGGCAAGGGACAAAAGGCAATGAATCGCATGATGCTACACGACGACAACGATCCCACACGCAGGCCAGTCCTGGTTGAAACTGGTGACTTCCACGAAGTTACTGAGATCATCAGTTCCCCCGCGGAAAAGAAACCCACAGCGACATGGGTGATTTTGCTCCTAATGAGCTTATCTCTTTTATCCCTACTGATTGGCCTTCTCGGATACCTGTTCTGGCAAGGAACAGGCGTTTGGGGCGTCAATATTCCCGTAGGCTGGGGTTGGGCCATTGTCAACTTTGTGTGGTGGATCGGTATCGGTCATGCAGGAACTTTGATTTCCGCTATTCTTTTCCTTTTCCGACAAAGGTGGCGTACCGCTATCAATCGCTTCTCGGAAGCCATGACCATTTTCGCGGTGATGTGCGCGGGTATTTTCCCAGTTGTTCACGTCGGTAGAATCTGGGTCATTTACTATGTGTTCCCGATTCCCAATCAGATGGCTGTGTGGCCCAATTTTAGAAGCCCACTTTTGTGGGACGTTTTTGCGGTTAGCACTTACTTTACTGTTTCCTTGCTCTTTTGGTACATGGGCTTGATTCCCGATTTGGCTACTTTCCGCGACCGGGCCACTTCTGGTGTGCGAAAATTTTTATTGGCTATATTCGCCCTGGGCTGGCGTGGTTCCGCACGGCATTGGCAGAATTATGAACGCGCCTATTTGATCCTGGCTGCCATTTCCACACCGCTGGTGCTCTCCGTGCACTCCATTGTGTCCTTTGACTTCGCCGTATCCAAGGTGCCTGGTTGGCACACCACTATTTTCCCTCCCTATTTCGTCGCTGGTGCTGTGTTCTCGGGTTTCGCACTTGTGGAAACACTACTGCTCATTGCACGCCAAGTTTTTGGTTTGCATAAGGTGGTGCGCATGCATCATCTAGATAACATGAATAAGTTCATGTTACTTACTGGGTCCCTTGTAGGTTACGCTTATGCGATGGAGGTGTTCATCGCGTGGTACAGTGGCAATATATATGAGCGGTTCGCCTTTTGGAATAGGGCCTTCGGTACTTACTGGTGGGCTTATTTAATCATGGTATCCTGCAACGTTATTGCTCCACAACTTTTCTGGTTCAAGAAAATCCGATTCAGCATTCCTATCATGTTCATCATTACCATTGTCATCAATATCGGCATGTGGTTTGAAAGATTCGTAATCGTCATCACCCTGCATGCGGACTTTTTGCCTTCTTCCTGGGGCTACTACCGGCCAACCTGGGTGGACATTTGGACCTACGTAGGCACCTTTGGATTGTTTGGAACGTTTTTCCTCCTTTTCCTGAAATTTTTACCTCAACTAGCTATCGCTGAAGTTAAGGGAGTTATGCCTGAAGCCAGTCCGCATTTTGGACACGATCAAATCGCGCATAACGAACCTTCCGGTTCAGCCGGTCAGAAAGGCAGAGGACATTGAAAATGGAAAAGACCCGCTCCGAAGCCAAGCCGAAAATTTTTGGTATTCTCGCTGAATTCAAAAGCCCGGCGGCTGTCTATCATGCTGCAGAAAAAGTCCGGGATCAGGGTTTTAAGCGCTGGGATGTGCATTCGCCTTATCCTATTCATGGCATTGATGGGGCGATGGGAATCGGTGATTCCCGAATGGGTTGGATTGCCTTGTTCATGGCGATGGCTGGCGCATTTGGTGGTTTTGGCCTTCAGTACTGGATCAATGTCTATGCCCAGCCCGTGCTGATTGGTGGAAAGGCTATGAATCCGTATCCGGTGTTCGTTCCCGTTACTTTTGAACCTGGGATTCTTTTTACGGCCTTCGGATGCATTTTTGGAATGTTGGTCCTAAATGGTTTGCCTCGCTTGTACCATGCTCTGTTTAAGAGCAAGAATTTTCACCGCTTTTCCGACAACAGTTTTTTCATCAGTATCGAAGCCAAGGACCCGCGCTTTAGCGTAAATGATACGCGGAAATTACTAGAGGATATCGGTGGAACCAATATCGAAGTCTTGGAGGATTGAGCCTTTGAAATCCCAAATTCGAAATTTGCTCGTCTTAACTGCTCTCGGAATGCTTTCGAGTTTACTGGGATGTCGCGGTCAAACCACGGAAGAGCGTCCCCTCTGGATTAAACACGGAATGGAATTCCAGCCTAAGTGGTTACCCTATGGAAAAAACACCTTCTACGCCGACGGACGGAATATGCAGTCACCGCCTGAAGGGACTGTTGCCGTAGGCTTGGTCAAGGAAGACGATGCGTACTATCGCGGTGGTGAAGGCCCAGATCATTGGGTTACAACCAATCCAGTTAAAGTCACGGCTGATTTGATGGAACGAGGTAAGGACCGATTTACCATTTACTGTACACCTTGCCACGGTCAAACCGGTGTTGGCAATGGTATTGTCATTAAACGGGGCTTTATGGTTCCACCCAACTTTCATGATGAGCGTATTTTGACCATGGCTGATGGTCAAATTTTCAGTACAATTTCCAATGGCGCGCGCTTGATGCCTTCATACGGCAAGCAAATTCCGGAAGAAGATCGTTGGGCCATTGTGGCCTATATCCGCGCATTGCAGCGGAGCCAGCGGGCCACCATTAGCGATGTTCCCGAGAGCGAACGCGCCCAACTGCAGTAGCAAGGAATAGGGATGTCACAGGATAATTACCGATTGAACTTAAACCTGAAGGGTGGACCCATATTTTTGGGTCTTGGCATCCTGGGTGCTCTAGGTTGCGTCTTCAGTTTTATTAGTAATCGCAAGGACTTTTTCTCTTCTTACCTCACGTCTGTGGCTTTCTTTTTAGCCATTTCTTTGGGAACTCTTTTCTTTGTCATGGTACAGCATCTGGCTCGAGCGGGGTGGAGCACTACTGTTCGCCGATTGGCTGAAACCGTTGCCGCTAACTTAAAGTGGATGCCGTTATTTTTCATTCCATTGGCCTTCGGGCTTAATGATCTTTTCCCTTGGCTCAATCCGGATATGCGTGCCCATGATGTTCTTTTGCAAAAAAAGGCCGCCTATTTGAACATTACCTTTTTCACGATCAGACAAGTCTTTTATTTGTCGGTTTGGTGGGTGCTAAGCTGGTACTTTTTGCGCACGTCGCTCAAACAAGATGAAACACGAGACCCCGGTTTATCGCCTCACATGGGGAAGGTGGCCGCGGGTGGATTGGCACTTTTTGCGATAACACAAACTTTCTGGGCTTTTGATTGGATTATGTCGTTGGAACCACATTGGTTTTCGACCATGTTCGGCGTATACTTTTTTGCAGGGTCCATCGTAGCCCAGTATTGTGTACTCATTTTGTTTATGACGGTGGCTCGGAAAGCAAGCGGTCGTGGGGATGTTTTCCGATTAGAGCACTATCACGATTCCGGCAAGCTACTATTTGGTCACAATGTATTTTGGACATACATCGGCTTTAGCCAATTCTTCCTCATCTACTACGCCAACATCCCTGAAGAAACCGTTTTCTTCTTGCATCGTGCCGCCGGATCCTGGAAAACAGTGAGCCTAATGTTGCCATGGTTCCATTTTGCGGTTCCTTTTCTGTACCTCATGTCATGGCATGTGAAACGCAATATTACGGCAATTTGCATTGGTGCAATTTGGTTATTGACCATGTGTTACATCGATATTTATTGGCTGATCCAGCCGAATTTCCATCACGATGGCGCTCATTTCGGCATAAGCGATATAAGCTCAATCCTCATGGTTGGCGGCTTCTTCATCTATTTGATTATCAATCGTTTTAAAACCTACAATTTCATACCTGCTGGGGATCCTCGCCTCAAAGAATGTCTAACCTATGACAACGGGATTATATCGCATGAGCAGCACTGAGCCTCGGCACGCAGACGGAGTGAGCCATCATTCTTCTTCGAATGAGGAACACGAATTATCGGATTTTGATTGGACGAAAATTATTTGGTCTTTGCCGATTTTTGTCGCGATTTTAATCGGCTTCACTTTGCTCTGTGTGTATGCATACCAAGGTTATCTAAATGATGAGTATCGAACTCAGCAGGCAAAATTCCAGCCAACAGAAATCAATATTTTGCGAGCTGCTGAAAATGAAATACTGTCCCAATCCAAAATTATAGATAAAGCTGCCGGTCGTTACCAAATACCCATCGCAAAGGCCATGGAATTGGTTGTGGCCGAGCATCAAAATATTTCAGGACGCGATTGGAATCCCATAGCCGATGTGTATCTGCAAGGTGCGCCCTTCGTCCCTGCACAGGAAGTGGCGCCAGCTGCGGAACCGAATGGAATTTCAATTGAAGAAGCTGTTGCGCCATCCCATGCGGCCACTAAAGCTATAATGCACACTAAAAAGAAAAACCACTGATACATCGGTATGCATATTCTTCCTAGTTTCCCCTTACGAACGACCCTTCAGATGTTCGCCACCTTACTGGTGTTTGGGATGTTTTGCCGGGATGTAAGCGCTTTTGGCGGAAGTTACAATGGCGCAGCGGGTTCTGTTCCAGCAAAAGATGGACAGACACTTCCCGATGCACTTGTTGATGTCGGCATTGAGGAACACTTGGGTGAACAAATTCCCTTGGACGCGGTATTTTTGGATGATGCAGGTAAGGAAGTGCACCTAGCTGATTATTTTCAATCCGGGAAACCCGTACTGCTTAATTTTGCTTACTATCAATGCCCGATGCTCTGCAATATGGTCCTAAATGGAATGCTGGGTGGCATGAAAAAAATGACATGGGTACCTGGTAAGGAATTCGAGGTCGTCACGATCAGTATTGACCCAAATGAAGGACCGGATCTAGCGGCAGCAAAAAAAGCAACCCATATCAATGAACTGGGCATCCCTGCTGCGGCAGAGGGCTGGCACTTTTTGACGGGTACGGAAGCTAATATTCGCAAGGTGGCCAAGACGATCGGTTTTAAATATCAATATATGGCAGTCAGCAAGGAATTCGCACATTCTGCAGGTATATTCACAATTTCGCCAGCCGGAAAAATTTCTCGTTATCTTTATGGCGTGGAATTCCGTTCCAAGGATTTAAAGCTTGCCCTATTGGACGCTTCCGAAGGAAAGTCCATTTCCTTCGGCGATAAAATTGTAATGTTCTGCTACCGTTATGACTCCAATGCAAAGGGCTATGTTCTGTTTGCCCGCAACTTCATGAAGGGTGGCGGCATTGTGGTTATATTGGGCCTGGCTTTGCTTTTAGGCGGGCTCTGGCGCAAGGAATTCAATCGACGCGATCCTGTTCCAAGTCACTAAATACCGGATGTAAGAGAAGCATATGGACAACAGCAAAACTTTCTGGCTCCCTGAAAAGGCCTCTACCTTTGTCGATATGGTAGATCCGGCTTTTATGCTCTTTTACTGGATTTCGATCTTTTTCTTTGTGCT
>JAYUHW010000466.1:0-22747 GCA_043766615.1 Fibrobacteria bacterium
TCCCACAACATTCTCTGGTTTAACCGAGATCCATTGACGGACAGTTTAAAGTTTTCCGGATCGATTGGCAGGATTAATGATACTTTGCCCTCTCTGGCCGCGGTCAGAAACCTTGTCATAAGTGCGGATGGGGGACAGGTATTCGCCACGGCTTCCGAGGGCAATGCCGTTTTCTGGTTCACCAGAAATGTTGGTAATGGAAGTTTGACCTATGCTGGAAATATAGAAAGTGCAAAGGATAGCCTCCCTGGGCTGAGAGATCCAAGACCGATTACGGTGAGCAAGGATGGGCAGTTTGTCTATGTCGGCAATCACGTGGGCAATAGCATTCTGTGTTTTCGGCGGAACGCTCAGACCGGAGGTTTAACCTTTGCAAGTAGTGTCACAGATAATCAGGCAGGCGTGGACGGTTTGGATGGCGTGCAGGACATCAAACTTTCGGCTGACAATTCCTATTTGTATGTAGCGGGATACTCGGATCAAACCATTGCCTGGTTTTCCAGGTCACCGATTACCGGTGCGCTTACTTTTAAGAATCTATTCCGCTTTCCCCCTGGAGACATCGATCCCCTAATGGGAGCCAGCGCCTTGGCTATTTCCCAGAATGGCAAATTTGTTTTCGCAGGCTCTTACCGAGCCCACTGCCTAAGTTGGTTTCACAGAAATCCGGAAAACGGAGATCTCACCTTGGGCGGATATTCCCGAAACGGCTATGACGGTGTCGAAGGAATTACAGGGGTGGAATATATTCTACTCAGTCCTGATGAAAAACACTTGTATGTGTCTTCGGGTCGCAGTGCCGCTTTGGCTTGGTTTGATTTCCCGGATTCTACAATGGTAAACGTCAGGGAAAATTGGGTCCATAAAAATGCACGGACTCCCATGCTTTCCGTAACGACCTTCAAAAATCTTCAAGGATTCACCATTCAAGTGAAAGACAGGCTCCAGAGGACCTTGAATATTTCGATACACACGATCAATGGCCTATGTGTCTTTGAGAAGCGTTTTCCGAATTCGAGAGCGATCCAAGTCGAACTAACAAATGGCGAGATAGTGCCGGGTATTCTGGTTGTAAGCATTGCAGCGGGTGGCCGACTCCTTTTCAAAGAACAAATTCCCATTTTTCAATAGGCCGTTTAACTATGTGTTGCGTGGTGCCGTGTAGGGCTTGGCTTTTACCCCAAGCAGAACGCCCTCCCTGCGCATTTTAAGCAGGCGTTCACGATAAATTTTTTCCAATTCGGGATTTTCCACCAATGCCCGGATGGCGTCATGACACTGGCTTTCGTCCAGGACTGTATGCACGATTTCGTACCCTTCGCGAAAGATCCAATTGCAAAGCAGTGCCGATTGCATTGTGGATGTGTCTGGATCGACCTTGGTCTTTCGCTTTGGATCGTCGACAAATACCAAGGTGACTTGGTTACGGAAATCTCCGGGTCGAATGCCGTATTGGTCATCGACAATAAAATGTTTTCCGCCGATAGTAACTGCGGGAAAATCCTCATGTTCCAGTTCGCCAGGAAACATTTCCTGATAGGCGATGGTAAAATCCTCTTCCGCCAGTCGAATGACTTCTGAAAAACGCGCCAGCCTGGCGCGTTCGCGCCGCAATTCGCGTTCTGTTTCCGTGAAGGTTTGTAGATAGGTGTTGAGTCCGGCTTCAAAATCCAAATCCGGCAGATTTTTGCCATGACCTTCGAGGACTTTCCATTTTTCGACATCGAGCCAGATTTTTGGCCGATCTTTCAAAATGGAAGTGGCGCTATTTGGATCAAAGGAGAAAAATTCCAGAAGCGTATGGTTGGTGGCTTTGGCCCGGTCGGTTTCATAATGTTCAATGACGCCATATTCACGGCCGGCATGATCTTTAAGTAAAAACTGTGGTTTGGGAGGAAGTCCGGCGATTTGGTGATAGGGCTTCAGTGGCATGTGAATCCAAGAATTGAGGTGGACGTCCATTGAATCAGTGGGCGAAAAGTGAAATGGACACCACGCTCTGGGGCTCATTTCCAGCTTGGAAAGTTATAATTTTTGATCCCTACCAGAAAGTTGCACGCAAATGGCATTGCCACTACAGCCCATAACCACCCGCTACAAAGCCGTCATTCCTGCGTTTGCCTTTTTTGGCGGTTTTCTGTGGGACGCAATAACGCTGGGGCGATCGATCACCTCCTTGGATCTTTTCCTTCTACTTGGATATTTAGTGGTAGCGGCCATCCTCTTGATTGTGATGGGACATCGGAATCCTGTTCAGAAAAACCCCGCCCAACTTTCAATCAAAAACCAGGATGTGCCAGCGCAAGGTGTTCGGGATATCAGGCAAAAAGTAAAGGCTGCTTTACATTGGGCTCAAGTCGATGGCCCGGCGTTTGCGTTGCAATTTTGTTTTGGAAGCATCTTCAGCGCCTTGGTCATTTTCTATTTCCTCAGCTCTAGCTATTTGCCTGGTTTCTTACTTGTAATCGGCCTATTATTTTTGTTGGGTCTTAATGAATTTCTCGAAAGCCACTATCATCGTTTTACTTTGACTTGGACTTTATTCGGGATTTGCGTCATTCTCTTTCTCAACTTTGCCTTACCCCATTTGTTTAGAAGTTTGCATCCGATTTGGTTTTTTCTGAGCACGGCGTTGGGGGTGATGCTCGTCTATGTATTGAAACTGCTGTCTCCGAAAGCGAAAGGTTCTTTATGGCCGACATATGTAATGGGGGTTTTTCTCATTCTGCTTTATATCTTCAATGCCATTCCTCCCGTACCACTTGTGAAAAAGGAAATGGCAATCTGCCGCGGCTTGGAGAAGCAAGAGTATTCCTATGTCGCGAAAATTGAGAAGCCGAAACCGATCTTTTTTTGGAGGCGATCGGAAAGTCGAGTGCGTCAACTTCCTGGGGAAAAGATTTTTTGTTTCACATCCGTTTTCCTGCCGCAAGGTATTGCATGCACCCTTTATCATCGTTGGCTTTACAAGGATCCTAAGTCCGGTGATTGGGTGGAAGTGTCCCGTATCGGCTTTCCCATCCGTGGTGGCCGCAAAGAGGGATTCAGAGGGTTTACCTTTAAACGCAATTTGGCTCCGGGTGCATGGTCCGTGCGCGTAGAAACGGAAACCGGTCGGGTTTTGGGCACCACGCATTTTCGCGCTGAAACAACCTCGGATTCCTTACTGTCCTATAAATTGTTGAAGCTGGATTGAACGGGCTTCATTCTCGTAAGACTGGTTCCTTTTTCCTGAGCAGCAATGTCCAAAGGGGAGTATAATTCAAGTTAAACTTCAAAACGGGAAACGCCTTGGCCATGTGTACAATACTGCTCGTCGAAGACGAGGACATGTTGCGTGGTCTCATCCGTGAATTGCTTGAGATCAAAGGATATAAGGTCTTGGAAGCCTGCCAGGGAATGGATGCTCTGGAGCTGTTGCGGAAAACCGGTGCCGTAATTGATCTCATTTTGACTGATGTGGTCATGCCGCACATGAATGGGTCAGAAATGGTGGACAGGCTGCGGGTCGATTATCCTGATGTGAAAGTGATTTTTATGTCTGGCTATACTGGTTCCAGTAATGCTTCCATACATAAATACATGGAGATGCCAGGAATAGTCTTTTTGCAGAAGCCGTTTCGCCTGAATGCATTGATCAATCAAGTGCACTCTCTGCTCAAAGGTTTCGAAGCCTAGAGCCGGGTGGTTTCCCGCTGCAATCAGCCTGTGGTAGTGCCTTCCGGTTCCGGTCCAGGAAAGGCAGTGCGGATGGCGATGAATTCTTCCAAATGGGTTAAAAGCGCATCTACTAAATTGGGATCGAAATGGGTGCTACGACCTTGTTGGAAGTACTGAATAATGTCATCAACCGGCCACGCATCTTTATAGGTTCGCACGCTGCCCAAGGCATCGAAAACATCCGCAACCGTGGTGATACGGCTGTAAATGTGAATGTCTTCACCTTTTAGCCCTTTAGGATAACCCGTTCCGTCGAATTTTTCCTGATGTTGAATTGCTACCAAAGCACCCATGCGTAAGACATCGAGCTTGGAATCTTTGAGCATTTCATAGCCCATTGAGGTATGGGTTTTCATGATCTCCCACTCATCCGGTGTCAAAGCGCTGGGTTTATGGAGGATGTCGTCCGGAATGGCCCATTTTCCGATATCATGCATGGGTGAAATTTGCTTGACGAAATCCGCTTCCGTGTCGTTCATGCCCACTTTGATGGCCAAAAGTCTTGCATATGCGGCAACGCGCTTCAAATGCCCGCTGAGATCCGTAACCGCTAACTGGCTTTTCCGGCGAGCTGTCGAGGACTCGGCTACTACCGATGCTGAATCAGAGGGTTGCGGAAAGATTAACTCTGGAGCCACTTTAGACTGGGAGAGCTTGTCTAATGCCATGAGCATGGAAATAGGTATTTCCGTAGTGGGCATTTCCTCAAAATCTCTGCGACTTTGGTAAAGTGCATCTAGTCTTTCACCCAAGGGCTGATCCTTCCCTTTTTGGGATTTTGAACCAGATGGGAAGAGAGAACGATAAATATGCTCGGGTGAATTCAAATGTAAATGCCGATCTGTTGGTATTCTGCCAATAGTAACAAAAATCAAGTTTCCTAGCCCATCGTCCTAGCTGCAACCCTGGAAAAATATCCAGGCTAAAGGAATGGTTATCCGCATCCAATGCGCCAAGCACTTTTAAATTAATTTTGCTGCCTATGTACGGAATAGCGATTTTAATTGGCGTATTGGAAGGCTTGACGGAATTCATACCGGTTTCTTCTACCGGCCACATGATTATTGCTGGCCACTTGCTTGGATTTACAGGACCACGTGCGGACGCCTTTGAAGTTTTCATTCAGCTGGGCGCTATTTTGGCCGTGGTGGGAGTGTATTGGCGTCGATTTATCAGTCTAATACCCGGCCAAGGGAAGCGTCTGACGCAAAGTAACTTGACTGTTAACATGCACCCTCCTGCGGCAACCGCCCTAACGGGATGGCATGGATTGGGTTTGCTCATGCTGACCACGGCTCCCTCACTGATCGCCGGCAAGCTGGCCCATGGGTATATAAAGGAACATTTGTTTTCCCCTATGACTGTGGCAATAGGTCTAGCCTTGGGCGGTCTGGGCCTTATCCTGGTGGAACTCTACCGCCCCAAAGCCGAAGTGACAACCCTAGATTCAGTAGGCTGGCGCCAGGCTCTTACCATTGGATTTTTCCAATGCTTGGCCTTATGGCCGGGAATGTCCCGATCCGGTTCCACCATCATTGGTGGTATGTTGATGAAAATTGATCGGAAGACCACGGCGGAATATTCTTTTCTCGCTGCCGTACCCATTATGATTGCGGCGACCGGTTACGACATGTTTAAAAGTCGGAACTTTCTCGTTGCAACTGATATTCCGTTATTTGCTTTGGGCTTTTGTGTTTCGCTGGTATCCGCATGGTTCGCGATTCGCTACTTCATAAAATTCTTGGCAAATCATAGCCTACAGGGCTTCGGCTGGTACCGCATTGCCTTAGCCCTGTTTACGGGGTGGTATTTCTCCACACATTAACCGGATGGAAACGGCTATTTGGAAGCCGGGTCTTTAGCTTTGGCACCTTCAACCGGTTTGCCTTCAGGCGTGCCCGTGGTTCCATGAACATGGGATGAATGTGTTTCGCCGCCAGAATGTTTTCGGCAACATGGACCGGACTTGGCATCATGCATTTCTTTAGTGCACTTGACTCCCTTTGGACAATCTGCAGCGGAGTGCAAGTCCTTGCCTTCCATGCTGTTGGCATCTACTTCGGACGGTTCGTTTTCAGAACTCATATTTTTCTGGCACTCTGCAGCCGGCCTTTGGCAATGGTCATTTTCACCTGCCGTGATGGCGTTTTTTTCCGTTGCAGCTGACGTTTTTTTATCGGATTTCACTCCGCCGGCCACGGCCCATGTCAGCCCACAAATGAGAACCAGTCCAAGTAACGATTTCGCTTTATTTTTCAAAAGAACCTCCCTGCTAATGTATATCCTGTATATTTATACTGATTTTCAGCGAAATGAACAACCTTTGCGCATAATTTGGGCATCAATATTAACGCTTTTCTCAATTTGGGCGATCTTCGCGCAAGGTGTAGCTGGAAAACGGTATAAAATTCTGATTCTAGGCGATAGTCTCACCGAAGGCTATGGTGTTGAAAAGGGGGAAGCCTTTCCGGCGCAGTTGGAGGCGCGCCTCAACCAATGGCAGGATCGCTTCGAAGTGCTCAATGGAGGTTCCAGTGGCAGCACATCTGCGAGTGGAGTGCGACGGTTAAAATGGTACGCAAAGAGCCATCCAGATCTTATCCTACTTACTTTGGGATCGAACGACGGCTTAAGAGGGGTTAAACCGGATGCGACTCAGAAAAATCTGGAGGCTGTCCTGGAATATTGTCGTGCCCAGAAATGGCCTGTTGTCCTTGCCGGACTCAAAGTGCCTCCCAATTACGGAATAGAATACTCGAAAGCATTTGAAAAAATTTTTCCAACCCTTGCCGCCAAATACCAAGTGCCCCTGATTGGCTTTCTATTGGAAGGGGTTGCCGGCGAGGCGAATCTCAATCAAGCGGATGGCCTTCATCCTAACGCAAGTGGACATATGCGGATCGCGGAACACATATTCGGTTATCTAAAACCCATACTGGAGGCTCCTGTTCCTGCCGGCCATTCCGAATATCCTCGAAGCCCCACTCGTCCAAAAAAATAGTTCCATCAATTGGTACGAAAATCATACTTACCCGCTTCACATATCTATGGCCCGAATAAAAATGAACGTGAAAAGCGACGCTTTCGACCCTAATTTCACGCTTTCTGTCTGAACCATCCCATGGTAACGGTATATTTCAAAAATTCATGCAGACGAAAACGATTGATTGGCTTAGATTATTCCGCCTAGTGCCTGAAATCGAAACTTTAAATCTAACCAGGATGATTAATGTCAATTAAATCAGAGGGTATCGCACCCAATTCAAGTAGACTTTTGTTCGCCGGCTTCGTTGCTATTCTAGCGGCAGGCGTGGGTTTTGCGCTTCGAGGCGGAATATTTGACAATTGGGGTCGTGAATTCGGATTCACGGGCCTACAGCTGGGAGCCATCGGCGGCGCTGGCTTTACAGGATTTTGTTTCGGTATCATTATCGGCGGTGTAATCGCTGATAAAATTGGTTACGGAAAGCTGGTGGCAGCGGCATTTGTGTTACATATGGCTTCAGCAGTTGTCACCTTCATGGCCACCACACCTGATAATGCAGCCAAATTTCTGACTTGGGGCATGTTCATGTTCGCCTTTGCGAATGGCACATTGGAAGCCGTTGCCAATCCGTTGGTAGCCACGCTATTTCCCAAAAACCGCGCCCATTATTTGAACATCCTCCATGCCAGTTGGCCCTTAGGCATGGTTTTGGGCGCCTTAGTCGGCTGGATCTTGGATGACAAAATGCAAGTTGGCTGGAAAATCCAACTCGCCCTCTACTTATTACCGACCCTTGGTTATGGCCTGATGTTCTTGGGTCAGAAATTCCCTAAATCCGAAGCTTCGGAAAAAGGCGCCAGCATTGGCGAAATGTTAAAAGATGTCGGCCTAGTAGGCGCTTTGGTTGTCTGCTATCTTCTTTCCATCTTTTTCTCGACCAACTTGGGATTGTCGCAATGGGTCGCCTATGGGATTTCGGGTGCCCTGATGATTGCCGTTGGCGTCTTGACCAAGTTTTCGATTGGTTCATTCCTTCTCTTTGGCCTCTTCATCGCTCACCTATTGGTTGGTGCGGTGGAACTGGGAACTGATGGATGGATTCAAAACATTACCGGAAACTTGTTCACTTCGGAACAGGGTAAATATCTGTTCATTTGGACTTCAGCTATTATGTTCGGACTCCGGTTCTGCGTGCACTTTTTTGAGAAAAACCTCAAGATATCCCCCATTGGTCTCCTCATCATTAGTGCCATAACCGCTATGATTGGTCTACGACTTTCGAGCGGCATGGCCTCCTTTGGCATGGCCATGCTTGCCTTGGGAATCTATGCATTAGGCAAGACCTTTTTCTGGCCCACAATGCTCGCCGTCGCCTCGGATAGGTTCCCGCGCAGTGGCGCCATCGCCATTTCCATTATGGGTGGTATTGGCATGCTGTCCGCCGGTCTTATCGGTGGACCTGGCCTTGGATATTCCAAAGATCGTTTTGCATCGGAAGCTTTGAACCGAACGGATGCAGCGGTTTACGCTGAGGTCAAAGCGGAGAAGCCCTCCAAGTTCCTGTTCTTGTCAGAAGTCTATGCGATTGATGGAAAAAAGCTGGGTGATGCAAAAGCAGCCACCGAGAAGACGCCTGCCCAACAAGCTATCATCACTGCAGATCAAACCGGTGATCGCAAAACGTTGGCTGCGGATTCATTTATTCCATTGGCCATGGCGGGTATTTACATCATCATTGCCCTTTACTTCAAAACCCAAGGCGGTTACAAGGTTATCAAGTTCGAAGGTTGATGCTGCCTTTTGGTTAGTTCCAGGACCCACGTTTCCAATTTGCGAAATGTGGGTCTTTTTTGTTTTAGACCGGGTTTGATTCTTCAAGATCTAGCGCTTTTATCGAATTTGAGAAGCCAGAAATACACTAAAAGTCAATTTTACCTTGCCCAGACCTAGAACATTCTCCCTAGATGCATTAACTTTACTGTTCTCAAACTTTCATTTTTAAGGGAGAAGGAATACACATGGAAAATAAAAACAGACTATTCTATGCCAGCTGTTTTGCCTTGATTACCACAGCATTCTCTTTCAGCATACGTGCTGGCATTTTGGGCCAGTTGGGGAGGGAATTGAATTTCACGGCCCATCAATTGGGTTTCATTAATAGCATGTGGTTTTTAGGCTTTCCCCTTTCCATGCTCATCGGTGGCCTTCTTTATCATTCAGTCGGACCTAAGAAAATTATGCAGTTTGCTTTTTTAGCCCATACATTGGGCATCCTATTAACACTATTTGCCAACAGCTACATCGGCCTGCTCGTCTCCACTTTTCTAATCGGTCTTGGAAATGGCTGCACGGAAGCGGCTTGCAATCCAATGATCGCTGACGCGTATGAAGGTGTTGAAATGAGCTCTAAGATGAACCGGTTCCATATGTGGTTCCCGGGTGGAATTGTCATCGGCGCTCTGGTTTCCAAATTCATGACGGATTTGAACCTTGCTTGGCAAGCCCAAATCGCTGTCATTCTCGTCCCCACCATTGCCTATGCATTGCTCTTTTTCGGGCAGACCTTTCCAAAATCGAAACTCTTGGAAGCGAACTCCTTGGCTACCAATGTTAAGGCTATGTTTTCGCCAATGTTTCTTTTCATGTTTGTTTGCATGTCGATGACCGCCATTTCAGAATTTGGCCCACAGCAATGGGTCGGCCTAATTTTGTCCAAGAGCGGCGCACAACCCATGCTCATTTTGGCCTTGGTCACCGGCTTGATGGCTGTAGCTCGCTTTTTTGGCGGCAGCATGGTTGGAAAGTTTGATCAGACGGGCGTATTGCTTGGTTCAGCCATTTTGGGCACCATTGGTGTCTACCTTTTCAGCACACAGACTGGAGCAGGCGCCTATGCAGCCGCAATCATCTATGCGCTTGGAATTGCTTATTTCTGGCCCAATATGATTGGGTTTATCGCTGACAAAATTCCTAAAAGTGGGGCTATCGGCATGTCCGTCATTGGAGCCGTGGGGATGTTTTCCTCCTCTATTTTCCAGCCCATTATCGGTGGATGGATCGACGGGGATAAGGCTGCGGCAGCCGCCAAAGGTTTAACTGGCGACAATTTGGAATTGGCAGCTGGCCAAGCGACCTTAGGCACTATGGTTATCTTTCCCGCTTTGTTGGTTGTCTTATTCACTGTTTTGCTTTTCTGGGTGAAAAAAAATAAGGCGAATAAAAACACCACCACTAGCACCGGCAGCAAGTCGCCGGCCTATGCTAATGCGTGATTTCAGCTTGGGCGGTGTAACCGCCTGAGTGTCCTTGTTTTCTAATTCTGACAAAACCCCGACGCAGCAATGAGTCGGGGTTTTGTATTTTAAGGGTCACCTAACATCCGCCACCCGTTTTCCGGGAAACCGATTGACCATTCTACTTTCCGCCCGCAATCTATCTAAAACCTATGGCTCCACGAAGGTGCTACATGGGCTCAATATGGACATTGAGGCTGGCGCCAGCGTCGCTATATTAGGCCAATCAGGAAGTGGTAAAACCACTTTGCTCAGTCTTCTGGCGGGTCTGGAACAGCCCGATACAGGCCAGATCGTTTTTCAAGAACAGGACCTGGGCGCTTTAAGCGTCGATGCCCTGGCGCGTTGGCGTGGACGTTCCATGGGCATCATTTTTCAGGAATACCATCTGGTGCCTTCCTTGACGGCTAAGGAAAATGTGGCCTTGCCCATGGAAATACAAGGTGAAAAACAAAGTCGTGTCCGTGCGGAATCTCTATTGGAACGCGTTGGACTTGGCTCGCGTGGCCATCACTATCCCCATCAACTCTCCGGCGGCGAACAACAGCGCGTTGCCATCGCAAGGGCTTTGGCAACTAAACCTCAAATCCTCTTTGCCGATGAACCCACCGGCAATCTGGACGAAGCCACCGCCCAAGAGGTGGAAGCCCTGATTTTTTCCATAATCGCAGAGGAAGGCCTTACCGCCGTGATCGTCACGCACAATCGCGAGTTGGCGGGTCGATGTTCGGAAATCAAGACCTTGCATTTGGGCCGATTCAGCTAAAGAACCAAGGGTTCAATCATCATGCCGCTGTTTCTCCGTTTGCTCAAACACCGTCGGGGAAATTGGATCGCCTTTGTGGCTATTTATGCCTTGGGGCTTTCGGTATTTTTAGTCGTCGACGGTCTTTCCAAGAATTTTCAAGCCGAGATTCAATCCCAGTCTAAGGAATTGTTGGAAGGAGAACTACGCATCCAATTGCGCAGGCCCTTAACGGATTCGGAAGAGCAAATCCTGAAAAAACACTTGCCGTCAGGCGCACGTAGCGCGGAGGTATGGGGGTTTCTTTCCATGCTGCGCGCCCGCTCGCACGAAGGCGCAAACACCAGTCGACTGGTTCAGGTGAAAGCGATTTCCACGACATACCCCTTGGTTGGTGACTTTACTTTTTCCAGCGCAGGTGCAGATGCAGGTTCAGTTGCAAAACCTAATCATTGGTCCGGTCGTATTGCGGATTTGCGCACTGGCGAAATACTTTTTCCCAAGGAATTGTTTCTGGCACTCAAAGTGAGCGTGGGGGATACGGTTCGTTTGGGCAATCAGAACTTTGTCATCAAGGATGAGTACAGTCATCGTCCAGGTGGGAACTTCGAGTTTTGGGAGATGGGCAGCCGCGTCTACATTCCCATAACGGACATGGCCGCTACCGGGCTCGACCAAAAGGGCAGTCGCATTTTTCGCTACCGATTCTATCTGCTGCCTATGGGAACCAATACTCAGGCGCTTCGGGCGGCATTGAATGTCGCACTCCCGGATCCGGAAATCGAGATTACGGAGTATACGGAATCCGGATCGGACCTGGGCCGCAGTTTTCAGATGGTGACTGCTTTCCTTAAGCTGCTAAGCCTTTCGTCCTTTCTATTGGCGGCTGTCGGTGCGGCTTTTTTCTTTCGAAACCATTTGGTCGGAGAGCGAAAAACCGTAGCTGTGCTGACCGTACTCGGAGCCAGTCGGGCTAGAATCCTTTCCATATATTTGGCCCAGAACTTGTTTCTAGCGACATTGGCAGCCGTAACCGGCATGTTGCTGGCGGCTTTTTGGGCTCAGGGTTTGCCTATTGTCATTGCACGCCTGTATCAAGTGACCATTCCCTCTGCTTTGCCTTGGAGCACTCTCTGGCTTGGCGTTTTCATGGCGATTTCTACATCGCTTCTATTTGGTATTTCTGCTTTGGCGGGATTAAGTAAAATCCCTCCCGCTACTTTACTCAAGCCACTGGAAGGTGCGCCGCTGGGAATTTGGTCTCGACTGGGAATGGGTCTGGTCCAGAGCGGATTTTTCTTTGCCTTTGCCATGAGCAACAGCCACTCATGGACTTTGAGTGCGTTGTCCGTGGGCTCTATGGTGGCGGCCTTTTTACTTTTGGGCGGTTTGGGATGGGCCTTGTTTGCCACCTTGTGGAGTATGCGGTCCGGGTTTGGATATGCCTTACGCATTGCCCTTGGGTCCATTCGTTGGGGGCGTGAAAAATCTCTTTTGGCGTTTTCGGCTTTGGGATTTGTGGCCTTCTCATTGACACTTATTCCTCAATTGCAAAGTTTGATCCTAAATGAAATCAGCGTGCCCAAGGGACGTATCATTCCCCAACTTTTTCTATTCGACATTCAAGAAGAGCAGCTGCCAGGACTTACGGATCTTATCCGCAGCCGTGGTCAGACGTTTGCACAGCCCTCTCCTATGATTCGGGCCCGCTTGGAAAAAGTCAATGGCATTCCGTTCAAGCGGGACGAGAATGCTGATGCTGGAGAAAAATCCAAATCAAGTCGGGAAACTTTGGAGGACCGCAACCGTAGGCAATTCCGCAATCGAGGATTCAACTTGAGTTACCGGGACACACTTTCTGATGCGGAGAAATTGGTCTCCGGCGTTTGGTGGAAAGGATCCGTTCAGGAAGGAAAATTGCCTGAGCTTAGCATAGAGAAGGATTTTGCCAAGCGTCTTCGTCTCCAGCTGGGCGACACACTCAGTTTTGACGTTCAGGGTGTGGAAGTGCAAGGCCATATTACCAGTTTTCGCCAGGTTCGCTGGGCTTCCTTTCAGCCCAACTTTTTTGTGTTGTTCCAACCCGGTGCCTTGGACGACGCTCCGAAAACTTTTTTAGGGACTGTGAATGGAATACCGATGTCTGAGGCGGAAGCCTTCCAGGCTCAGGTGAGCGAAGCCTTTCCAAATGTCACCTTGCTCAATCTAAAAGACGCGATCCGTCGCACTATTGAAAGTTTAGACAAGCTCGTTTGGTTGGTCCGGTTCCTTTCCGGCTTTGCCTTGCTCATCGGTTTGACCATCCTGTGGCTTATCATGGAGGCGCTGGTTTCCGAGAATCTTAAAACAATTCTGCTGCTGCGCGCTTTGGGTGAACCCCGCGGAAAGTTAATGCGCCTTTTTCTGATTCATTATTCCGGCTTATGCGTGGCAGCGGGCCTTACCGGTTACGGACTTAGCCTTGCCGCGACCATGGCCATCAACCAGGTTATTTGGCAGGTGCCTTGGGTGCCGGACTTGCGCATTCTGTATGTTTGCCTGGGAGGTTCTTTTGCATTGGGAATCCTATGTGCCGTTTATGCAGCGTACCGTGGGATGGGTCAGCCACTGCGGGCGTTGCTGTCCTTGAATCGTTCGTAAAACTTGTAGACCTCAAGGCTTGAATCGGCCACCTACGTTGTACTTTTTCTGCTCATGACGGAAAATAATCTCAGCGGACAATCGGGGCATAGATTTTTTTCCAACAGTTAATTGAGGTGGCAGTTGCCTAAGGCTCACGGCATCATTTTTCACATTTGCATTTAGAGTGACCAAGCTTCTAAAGCGTTCGAATTTTTCACCCGAGGCCCAAGCCATGCCCCGCAGCAGAAGCAGATTGAAATAGGTTTCGTCCGTCAAGTGCATGGTATCCGGCAGGTTAACTGCTAGGGGATGATTGGATCGTCTGGTATAAATCATTTCTCCGGCCCGGTCTGTGGAGTTGATGATTCCGGTGTTCGCCCATTGCCAACTGAGGCCAATGTAGGGTGCATAGCGTTTAGGCGCTTCGTCTTGCAAGGCTACTCCCACGTGGATGGGAATCAAGGCTTTGCCACGGTCGAGATAAGCATCCAAATCGGCATACTGGGAATCACTTAGAATTTTGTGAATGCCAAATCGGAAGTTGAAAACTACAATATCGGCGCTTTTCCAAATTGCTGAGGAAGGCCAATTCAATACCGGAGTGAAGGTTACGTTTCTCAATATACCTTGCCATAAAGCAGCCATTAGCCTCGCTTCGCACCGGAGGCTAAACGGAAAAGCGGCAAAATAGCCAATCCCAAGCCGGAGGCTAAGGCTAGGTATGCTCCTGCGGCCAAGCGGTGTAATGGGTAGGTGTCCACCTCCCCGCGCAGAAAAATAAAAGCGCCTACGGAAAACGCTCCAGCCAGAAATCCCGCCCATGCTTGGAAGCGCCTTAAAAACAGAAGCATCAAAATGACTAGCGCCCAAATGGGAATGGCATAGAGATAGAGCGCCAAAGAATAATCTCGTGAGAGGCGTGAGCCGGAAGTAAATACTGAAATCAAACGATGCGGTCCTGCCAAACGGTCGCGGATCTGATGCGCTGGAACGGGAACGCCCATGGAATACACCCATGGCAGAAAAAAGCTAAGGAATAGTAAACCCGCGAGCAAGGCTTCGAGTCTCCGGCCCTCTCGACTGACGTTTTTCGACATGTTTCTTCTCCCGGATCCTAGTTAAAAAAATCAGGCGGTGTGAAGGTGGCTTTTTGGAATTTCACACTCGAATACCCGGTTCCAAAATCTCAAAGTGGAAGTCCATGTTGGGAAAATAGCGCGAGAAGGCCACTTTCCAGTTAAGGTGACAGCCTTTTTCGGTTTGGCTATCTTGGATTGCCCCTCGTTTTCAAAGGACCGGCAAGCTACCTAATGGAATGGTTCCGCAAGGCAAAATCCGGCATCGGCACCCTCATCAAGAGGGATACGCCAGTTGATCTATGGGTCAAATGCGACGGTTGCAAAGAAATCCTTTATCGAAAAGAATTGGCTGCCAATCGGTATGTTTGCGAGCATTGCGGATTTCACTTTCGCATCGGCGCGAACGACTATGTAAAGCTTCTGATAGACGAAGGCACTTGGCAAGTTATGGATGCCAACCTCAAGTCTATCGATCCCCTTAAATTTTCCGCCAAGAAGAAATACAAGGACAGTTTGCACGATGCTGAGAAGAATACCGGCGCCTTTTCCGGAGTAGTGTCCGGCCAAGGTGAAATCAAAGGTATCAAGGTTAGCTTGGCAGTTATGGATTTCCGCTTTATCGGCGGCTCCATGGGTTCGGTGGAGGGTGAGAAAATCGCTCGGGTGCTCAAGCGGGCCTTGGAACAGAAAATTCCCGCTATTGTAGTTACGGCATCTGGTGGCGCTCGCATGCAAGAGGGTGTTTTGTCCCTCATGCAAATGGGGAAAACTTCGGCCTTAATCGCGCAGCTGTCACAGGCGCGTATTCCTTACTTTGCAGTGCTGACCAATCCGACCACTGGCGGTGTGACTGCTAGCTTTGCGATGCTTGGGGATGTCAATATCGCCGAGCCCGGTGCGCTCATTGGATTCGCCGGGGAAAGAGTGATTCGTGAAACCATTCGGCAAAACCTTCCACCTGGTTTCCAAAGGGCCGAGTTCCTATTGGAAAAAGGCATGTTGGATATGATAGTCCCGCGAGCGGAAATGAAGGAGACACTGGCCTCCTTGCTTTCCCATCTCCATTGATGCCACTTAGAATTTGATGCGCACTCCCGACTAAAAAATTCCAACCGGGTACCATGTCGGACCTACCACTATCCCCTCCGCCACAATTGCCCGAGTCCTTCCAGGATTGCCTCGATTTTTTTTATGCCCGCAATCAGTTTTCCATCAAATTGGGACTGGAGAATATCAACGCGCTATTGGATAGGCTGGGCCGACCGGATGCTGGTTCGGTGTTTTTACATGTGGCCGGCACCAACGGTAAGGGGAGTGTGTGCGCCAATCTCGCCGCATTGCTATCGGCCACGGGCCGTCGGCGCGTCGGACTGTACACTTCGCCACATCTCGTCAGCTTTCGTGAACGCATCTTGGTCGATGGCGTACCTGTCCCCGCGGACTATGTACTGAATTGGTTGCGCGGCGCGCAAAAAATAATTCTGGAGATCAACGCTACCTATTTCGAATGCGTCACGGCCTTGGCCTTAGACTTCTTCCGTTCCATGGATTGTGAAGCGGTAGTGTTGGAAACCGGATTGGGAGGCAGACTGGACGCCACCAATGCCGTCCTTCCCGCCGTGACTGTGGTGACATCGATATCACTTGATCACACAGCTATTTTAGGGCAAACCATTGCTGAAATTTGGGGTGAAAAAATCGGCATTCTCAAGGCACATGTACCTATGGTGGTGCAAGAACAACGTGCGCCACTTCTGTCCGTACTTGAAAACAAGGCTTCAGCAATGGGAAGCCCACTGGTACTTTTAAAAGAGTATGCGAGTGCCTGGGAAGCCGGAGCGGAAATTCAATTTACGGGGAGATATGCCACGTATAAATTTCCCTCAGAGTTGAGACCAGAAGCCCATCAAGTGGAAAACCTTTGCCTATCTCTGTTGGCAATGGAAACATTTCTTTCGGGACCATTGCCTCCCTCGGAAGCTCTCCTTCCATTTCTTCGATCCGCCAAACTGCCAGGACGCACACAGCTTTTGGAGGGAACAGGTATGTTACCTGTGCTTTTGGATGGGGCCCATAACCCTGGCGGTATGGCAGCTCTTGAGGCGCATATTAAACGGGCATTTCCAGGTCGACGCATACTCGCCCTATTCGCTGTGATGCGGGATAAGGATTTTTCCGCCGTGATCGAGAGTGTCTTGCGTTTTGCCTCGGAAGTCCGTTTTGTATCTCTGGAAGCAAAGTATCCCCGAGCCTTGCGGTACTCGGAACTCGTACATGCCATGGAGCCTTCGGAGCGAATTAAGGTGCAACCCATTGAGTTAAAGCCGGAAACCATGCGTACCCTACTCAGCCGAAATTCCGGGGCAAATTCGGACCACCCAATCCCTTTGGAAACAGTCCTTCCCGATCTGGTTGTCGTATGCGGTTCTTTGTACTTGCTCGGTGAGGTCATCCCGATGTTACTGCCCTATTACCCGGGCCTGGGCTGGTTTCAGCAGTTTGCCGCCGAGCAGTAAAAGCCTCTAAAGGGATTCTGTTAGTTTGCTAGCTTTACCTTATTATGGAGATCCTTCCCGTATTATTGATGCGCTTTTTCGTCTTGTCGATTTCTTTATCCTTCCATGAGGCTGCCCATGCTTGGACTGCCTACCGGCTGGGGGATGACACTGCCAAACGTTTAGGGCGGCTCTCATTGAATCCTCTGGTACACATGGATTTGGTGGGGTCCTTGATGATGTTGACCGGAATGCCCTTGGGTTGGGCCAAGCCGGTTCCTGTCAATCCTGGTCGACTGAGAAATCCTCGTGCCGCCATGCCCTTGGTTTCGTTTGCGGGTCCATTGTCCAACCTTCTTTTGGCACTGGTTGGCTGTATGGTCTATTTCTTTGTCGGGTATGGCCTCGATAATTCCGGTTGGTATTTGATGCTGCAAGACTTCATTCTCATCAATTTTTCCTTGGCGATTTTCAATTTATTGCCGGTATTTCCTTTGGACGGGTCCAAAATCATCACCACATTTATGTCGGACCGGGTGGCGGATATCTACGAAGCCAAGATGGCTGCTTTGGGGATGTATCCGCTGATTGCCATTGTGATTTTTGAATCTCTAGGCTCCGGTTTTGGCCTGATCGACCTTTGGTTTCGGTTCTGGAAACCGCTAATTTATCCGATTTTAGCCATTTTTAGGGTGCCGTTCCAGTTTTATCCCGGCTGATTAAGGTTCCGTCAAACACCTTTTGAAGGTTCCATCAAACAACTTTTGGACCTAGTCGTATCTATGGGAATCTTTGCCGGTTTTCTGCTTCTGGATTGCAAAAAACCAGGTGATTTGATAGATTTAGCCTCCGAATTAGAAAGCTACCGGAGGAAATTTTGGCCAATAACAAATCCGCCCAAAAAAGGGTCATTACCGCAGAAAAGTCCCGTTTGGCCAATCGCGCCGTTCGTTCGGCAATTCGCAGCACATTAAAGAAAATACGTACGGCCGATAAAAAAGAGACCATGGTCGCAGAAATGCCCCGCCTTTTTTCCATGCTCGATAAAGCTGCCCAAAATGGTCGGGCGGGTATTACCAAAAATACGGCTTCCAATTACAAGCGTAAGATCCACAAGCTCGTCGCTGCCAAGACCGCCTAAGGTGGGAAACGACGGTTTCACCCATAGGAGTGGAACTAAGCTTAATTTTCAGTAGTTAAACCCGCCTCTTTTGGCGGGTTTTTGTTATGTACTCTATTCTATTTGGCCAACACACAGTGTTCGAATAAAGTGAGATAATTTCCGGGATGAAACCTAAAGTGCTCATCGTTGATGACGAAGTATCGCTTTGTGCGCTGCTAGAGGTGTTTTTTGAAAAAAAAGGGTATGCGACTGTTTCCGCTCATAGCGTTGAGGCCGGGCTCAAACTCTTAGATGGACCCGAGCCCTTATTGGCCATGGTTGATTTGGCTTTGGGTCAAGGTTCAGGACTCACCTTAGTCAAGGCGCTTCTCGACCGCTTCCCACGGGTACCTGTCGTTGTCATGACAGCTTATGGCACTGTGGAAAAGGCCGTTGAGGCCGTAAAGCTTGGAGCGTTTGATTTTATTTCCAAACCTTTCGAAATGGTTTTTTTGGGAAAAGTGGTCGAAAAGGCCGTGGCAACGCGGACACTGGAAACCGAAAATCGTGAGCTCAAGGATTTCATTCGAAGACAAGGTGTTGAATTAATCGGTCAATCTCCGGTTTTTCTCCAGCTTAAGGATCGGATCAATGCCATTGCTTCCTCGGAAAGCACCGTGCTCATTACAGGGGAAAGCGGGACCGGCAAAGAACTGGTGGCAAAGCTCATCCATCAAAAGTCCTTGCGTTCGTTAAAACCATTTGTAGTGGTCAATTGTTCTTCACTTTCCGAGAGTTTACTGGAGTCGGAATTATTCGGTCATGTGAAAGGATCGTTTACTTCGGCACATGCCGACAAGGATGGCTTATTCGCGGTTGCCAACGGTGGTTCCGTGTTTCTGGACGAGATTGGGGAAATGCCGCTGCGTACTCAGGTCAAGCTGTTGCGGGTCATCCAGGAGCGGGAAATCACTCAGGTTGGCGGAACAGCTTCTTCACGAATCGATGTCCGTATCCTAGCCGCGACCAATGTGAATCTTGAAGATGCGGTAGCACAAGGACAGTTTCGGGAAGATCTGTATTATCGGCTAAATGTGTTACGCATCAATACACCTGCGTTGGCTGAGCGGAGTGAAGATTCCATTCTGCTCGCCAACTATTTTTTAAACAGAAAAAGCGGAGGCCGCAAGGCTTTCACCGCAACTGCTCTAGAGCAAATTTTAGCCTATGCCTGGCCAGGGAATGTACGACAATTGGAAAATGCGGTAGAGAGGGCTATTGCTTTCAGCACCAGTGAATCTATTGAAACCCTGGAGCTGGACTTGCCAGGCACAACCGTGGCGGACCCGGATCCGGGCCACACCTTTGCGCGGACCGGGAAAATGGAAGCTTCCGGTGCCATGCCAGCTGGAGAACGCGCCTTTGGACCTGGCACATCGCCGACCCTCAACGACATCGAAAAGGCTTATATTTTTTGGGTGCTTACGGAAAATCAATGGCATAAACCGACGGTAGCCAAGATTCTGGGGTTGGATATTTCCACGCTTTATAGGAAGATTGAACGCTACGGTTTAAAAGTGCCATCCTGATGCTAAGGCTCGGGAATTTTTGGAGGCTTGTCTTGTTTCACCCTGGATTGGGAGTGATTTGATCAACCCTACTCGATTTATCAGGCTGCTGCTTTGCCTGGCGGCTCCGCTCATGGCCCAAGTTCAGGTGCTGGAATCGTTACGGGAAACTGTGTTTTCGCGTTGGGATTTTCAAGAACATTTCCCCCCCTCCGTAAAACTTTTCGCCAATTCCATCAGTGCCTCAGAACTCCCGTCCCTAATTCAACAAGTGCGTGAAGCGCATCCCGCAGCCGTGACCAATCCTGAGGCACCAACTTTTGCCGATTTATGGGCCAATTTCAGCGTGGGACTCGCCTTGGAAAAAATCAAGGCCGGCAGTGGCGAGACGGAAATCCTCATGGCGACGCAATTGGCCAAAGGTAACATGGCCGTTAACTTTGAGATGGCCAGAATTCTTACCCAAAACGGGCTGTACAAAAGAGCACGTTTATTACAGTTGGAAGTTCAGCGCAATATGCTGGAAAAGGGATACATCAAAGTTCCCGAACTCGCGAAGTTGGAATTGCTCCGCGCCCGCGAGGCAATGGGCCAGGGCTCATACTTGGTCGCGCGGCAAGACGCCGAGTTTGCGGGAAGGCTCGATCCGCTTTGTCCTTGGGTTCCCTTTATGTTGATGGAGATGGAATTCCGGGAAAAGCCCCCGATCAGTTGGGATTTGAGCGCCGCTTGGTCGCACCTCACCGAGGCTATCAGATTGCTGCAATATTACGACAGCCAATCCCTTTTCATAGTCAATATGTCGCGTGCCTTTCGTATGGGGCTGGCCTTTTTCGGTGCTATTACTTTGCTGGTTCTCTTCGGAAAGTACTTTTCGCGCATCACCCATTTATGGGTCGAGCGCCTGCCGAACCAAGTGGAAATCTGGATCCGGTATTTTGCCTTGGCTCTCCTCCCATTAAGCTTGATGATAGGTGGATTGGGATATGCGGCTTTAGGGCTGGCCTTTACAATGCTGCTCTGGAAACATGTGACCAATCAAGAAAAGACCTTTCTCAAGGTTGTAATGACCGGACTCGCCTTGATCCCGTTCATCTTTATGTGGGAGAAAACCATGGTGCGTCACCTGGATGATACCCTGGGTGTCCATCTTTATCATCGCGCCTATAATCGCGGATATGAAGCGCCCCAAATCGCGCAAATGGAAGCCTTCAAAGCCAAAACTCCAGAGGACAGTCTTTATCGGAGCCTAGCTTATTCCCTTGCCTACAAGAAGCAAGGAGAATATATCAAGGCCGGGGAATTTGGCCGCTTGGCCGCTCAAATTGAACCTAACAATCCATATGTGCTTCTCAATAATGGGAATCTGGCTATGGTGGGATTCGATTATGCCGGCGCGTCCACCGCTTTCACTGAGGCGCGAAGGATTGCGCCCAACATGGTGGAAACATGGTTCAATTCCAGTCAGGCGGAATTGTATTCCAACAATTCAACCCGGCATAAAAAGTATCTGGATCGAGCAGCCGAAGTGGACCCACAATGGGTCAACCAGTTTTTGAAAGACAACGACGAGTATTTTCCCCAATATCCGGCCACTCGTAAGGCGATGGATCCCATGTTAAGAAATCGGTTGGCTTGGACCGCCGCGTGGAATTCCTTGATCGGATTGGATTTTCTAGGTGTGTGGGTCAGTACCGGAATTTATGAAATCATGGGCGGTTGGCTACTTGCCATGGTCGGCATAGTCGCCTTGCTGCTGCATTTCCGCTTTAGGCATTATTCTCAGCATAGCCATGGGAAGGATTTGTTCGACTGCAAAATTTGTAACCGGGTCATGTGCCGTCTTTGTAGGAAAGGCGTTCATTGTCACACTTGCTTTAAAACAGTTTCTGGAATTCATGATAACCGGGTGAAAATGGAAATGGTCAAACGCATGCGCATTCGCTCGGCCGTGCAACGCGTGCGTATCGGAGCTGTTCTGAATGCGCTTTGGCCTGGGACTGGGCTTTTGTTTTTAGGTTTGGGCACGGGTCGGTTTGTATGGATTCTGGTCACAGGGTTTTTTATGGGTGGCCTTTGGCAAGTGAACCACCTCCTAATGGAGTACCCCAGCTTCGTAATTGGTCCTTTCCATTGGCTGCCTTGGCTGCCCATCGCACTCTTTTATCTTTTGTTCAACATCAAGCTCCTCCGCACTCCCGTCAATGTCGGTGAACTGATGGCAGCTTCCGCTTCCATGGAAAAGGAGTCTTTCCGATGAAGCTCTCCGGGGATTTAAAAGATTTTTCGCTGGCAGATGTCCTGCAACTTTTACTGCAACAGCGCAAATCCGGTGTGCTCAATTTGGTTAATGGGAAAGAAAAGGCTGAAATTTTCATCTCCGCCGGTAATGTCAATGGGGTGAGGGTCAATGGCGAGATGCCGGAAGATATTATCAAACAAATGCTGGTCGCCTCCGGCAAGGTGGAAAAGGATGAGATGCATGAACTGGAGTCCATGTCCAGGGAAATGAATCGCCCCTTGCTGACAACCTTGGCTGCCAAGGGTCACTTGACCGATGAAGACAAAAAAGAATGGCTACAAATCATTTCCGAGGACATGGTTTGTGAATTGTTTGGGTGGCTCAAAGGGCAATATGATTTTGGAACTGGCCTAAAGGCCCAATCCTCCATTTCCATGCAACTGAATATCTCCACAGAATTTGCGTGCATGGAGGGAATGCGTCGCATAGACGAGTGGCCTCGCCTTAAGGAGTCCATACCTGATCCCAAAGTTGTTTTCAACCTCATGGAAAAAACCTATGACGGCGACCAATTGGGATGGGACTTTTTGGTGTTGGGACTGGTTGATGGACGGAAGAGCGTGGCACAAATCGCCAAACAAGTTCCTTTTGGCTCTTTCCGACTCTCCGAATGCCTTGTAAATTTATGGGAGGGTGGGTTTGTTGCCCCAGTGGCGGATTCAGTCAATGAAATCGATTTGCCTGCTGTTGCTGATCCCCAAAATGAAAAGGATAGGAAAACGGCAATGGTACTGGGAACGGCTTTCATGTTTTTGCTGCTGGCCCTGGTTGTGCGGCTCGTTTCCTATTGGTTCCTCAGCCTAGACATTTCTCCAGCTGCCAAGCAGAATTCGGT
>JAYUHW010000467.1:0-4540 GCA_043766615.1 Fibrobacteria bacterium
AATCACTTGGCCTACGGTTTGATCGCGAAACTGGTTAAACAATGGGATGAGTTCGGTAATTTCCTTGTGGTCTTTTTCCACATTCAAAATGATGCCGACCTCGGGGCAATACTGGACTAGGCTTCCATCGCTTTCATCCGCTTCCATCACCAACCAATCCGGTGCTTCCGTGGAGGCTGCCTTCACACCCGCTTTAGCATTGCCAAGTAACCCTTCCGCCTGCAATGAAATAAGGTTTGCCCCAGTAATGAGCGAAGGATGAAGCCCTCCGGCTTCCAAAATATGATAGGTCATGCCCGTAACGGTGGATTTACCTGAGGTGCCGGAAATGGCAATGGTATTTCGCAGACGTGCCAACTCAGCCAAAAGTTCGGACCGATGGATGACGGGAATTTCCAATGCCCTGGCTTTTTGAACCTCAGGATTTTGATTCTCAATGGCCGTGGAAACAATCAGACAGGAGCATCCATCGAGGCTGGAACCATCTTGGGGATGGAGGTGGATGCCGATACGCTGAAAATAAGACTGTTTCTGGGCCTCTGCACCTTTATCGAAACTGCGATCGGAACCGGAAACTTTAGCACCTTGGAAGACTAGGAATTGCGCCAGAGCGCTCATGCCCGTGCCCGCAATGCCGGAGAAAAAAGGCCTAGAAAGATCCACTTAGGACCTAAAACCGTCCTGGGAGGAAGAGCCGCCATCCGATCCGGGATTTTCGAGTATATCTTCAATCTCATTCATGATCACATTATCGTCCCAGATGGTCTCACCTTTGTTCAACATAAGACGTTGCTTGAGACAAGTTTTGGCGACCTGAATGGCTTCTTGCACTTCTTCGTTTTTTTCCAAAGCTTCCAAGTTGTGGATGATTTCGGGAAGGCGGGCTACAGGCGCAAGGGAACCTAACGCAACAATCGCTTCATAGCGAATATCTTGGCTCGAAGATTTGGTCAACTGTTGCAACCGTTCCAAGGCGGCATGGAGACCAAGGCCCGCAGCAGAATGGATGGCTTCCAAGAGAACCGGTTCCGCCTCTGAATACAACTCTTCCAAAATTAAACGTTCAAATACGGCGTCTTTAATCAATCCCATGGCATACAAGGCACTGACCTTAACGTAAGGGTTGGGCGCCTGATGATAAAAGCGCATCACGATGTGCCGAATTTCCGGCAAGTATCCAAGGTATCCCAGGGCTTCCAGCGCGCGCCGTCTCACTTCCATGCTTTCCATGGGAGCATCGACTTTGGTTACCAGGTATTCTCTCACATTTTCATAAAATTCGCGGGGAACAATGGCCGCTCCACCACGGAACCCGGGCGGAGGAATGGCCTCAAATTCAAGACCATCCTGAATGACTGCTCCCAGGCAACTGTTGGACATCGCCCGGATTTCCTCATCCACGAAATCATGGGCCATGCGAAAGATTTCCTGGAAAAGGCTTTCGTCGGACACATAATTGGTCGCGGCCTGAAGGGCGGAAAGAATGATCTCCGGATCGGGAGAATGCAAATATTCTTTAAGCAGCTTGGTCACATCCACACCATCGAAATCGCGATTTCCGATATCCTCGATGCGCTTCAGTATCTGGAGCTTTTCGTCAAGGGGGGAGGCGGAGTTTTCCATTGGTCAGAATTTAGGAAAAAATACGGTAAGCCTAAAGCATGGGCTTTTTACCCTAATTTTGTTTATTAACGCGAGTATTCTTTTCTGGAGCAGGCATCATGCCAAAACCCGTTTTTTCCAGTTTACATGGTTCCCAAATTGGAATGTTGCTGATAGTGACCCTCTTTTGCTTTGATATTTCAGAATCGGGCACTGCCCCAGCACCCCAAGTATCTAGTTCTGCAACTGAAGCTCAAATAGCGCTTCGCAAGGCTATCGCCTTTCAGCGAGAGTCTAAGGATCTGGCTATTAATTTTAGTGCATCTGTTTATAATCAAACCTTGGACAAAAAGGAAAATTACTCCGGAAAGTTACTGCTCAAGGATTCCACCAAGTTCCGTTTGGAGATCCCGGGAGGAACGTATGTTTCCGACGGTGTCCATTATTGGGAGTACCACGTTCAAAATCATCAGGTGATCTTACGCAAAGCATCTGATGTAAAAGATCAACCACTTCCGGCTGATGTCCTGCTGCGTTTTCTGGACTCCAAGCCTATGTCCCTGATTAAGACGAGTTTGCACGGTAAGGCGTATTTGGAAATGCGGCTCGATCCCTCCCTTGCCATGAAAAATTTGGACAGCTTAGTTGTAATGCTAGATGAAGAAAATTTTTCCCTCTACCGAGTTTCCAGTCGCGATGTATCCGGCAATGAAGCACAGTATACGGTTACCGGTTTACGAAAGAATCGTGGAATCAAAGACCGGGAATTCGTTTTTGTCAGTCCTAAAGGGTCCGAATTGGTCGACATGCGAGAATGAAATTTGCACTTTTGAAACCACTAACAGCATGCACAGTGAGGAGAGTCCGTGGGTAATGAAAATTCCTTTGACATTGTTTGCAAAACCGATCCCGAAGAGCTTAGAAACGCGGTTCAAGCGACGCAAAAAGAGCTGAGCATCCGTTTCGATTTCAAAGGCAGCAAGGCTTCGATTGATCTGGATGCCAAAACATCCGAAGTGACACTGGTTGCGGATGACGAATATAAGATCAGCCAATTGCGCGACATGTTCGAAAACAAGTTGATCAAACGGGGATTGGGCCCCAAAACCGTGAAATACTCCGACCCGAAGCCGGGCGGAAAAATGACTGTGAGCCAGGTAGCCAAGTTCCAGTCGGGCATTGCCCAGGAAGACGCCAAAAAATTGGTCAAGCTCATCAAGGAATTGAAACTAAAAGTGCAAATCGCCATTCAAGGGGAACAATTGCGGGTAACCGGGAAAAGCAAAGATGACCTTCAGGATGCCATGGCGGCCGTAAGAGGGGCAAATCTGGAATTCGAATGCCAGTTTGTGAATTTTCGGTGAGCGATGCGCATGCATAGCGGAATAAAGCATTTGATATTGGTAACGCTTGGTCTCGTTTCCGTTTTGGCCAGTGGAGTTTTAGGGCAAACCGATCCGCTTGTTTCAAAATCGATTCCTTTCCTATTTGCAGATAAGGATCATCTCTGGGCCATTGGCGCGGATGGATTGCACTATAGTCTCATCGACCCGTTTCCCGTGACTGCTACACTCAAAAATGGAACGCTGCCCTTCCACGGGCCAGTACGCGGCGGAGTGGGGCGTTCTACTTCACTTCTGCTTTTCCACAATTACATGCAGTCCGATAGCGTGACCGTAGCTTTTATCGGGGCGGTGAATCAAGCTGGTAAAACCAATCTTGATTCCGTGATATTCCTTCGGACCAAATTGCACAACAACTTGATAACCCTTGGCGTGGAGTTTTCCGCACTGGCACTGAGGCCAGACACTTTGATTCTCAGTGGTGGCCGGGCAGGGTTTGCACTGGTAAAGTTGCGCGCCGAAGGGCAAGGACTGCTGACGGCGGATACTTTGGAATTCCGCGCCCTGGTGAATGGTGTGGATACTGCTGTTTCGTCGTTGCGCTGCGCTCCCAATAAACGCTGTGCAGTGGATGGCCTCGATGCGGTGGCCAAAGTCGGTGAACCGGATTCGATATCGGTACTAGCGGTGGATTCTTCGGCAACCGACAGCATCTGGCTTTTGATCGGCACCCAGGCAGGTCTCCGCCGGGGTCTAATTGGGGGCAATGCTTTTCCCTCCGTTTCGCTGCCTACCGATAAGCCGGGCACTAAGCTTCGCATCGAAAGCATTCACACGGATCCTATGTATGGAATCCTATGGGTCTTTTCCGGGTCGGAATATTTTTTCAGTAAGGATCATGGACGTACTTTCCATAAACCGCCCAGCATTTCCGGAATCGCTACCAAAGCCACTGACCTGACGGGATTCAATCCAGCCCCACAGGCTACTAATTTGGGTGACACAACCTTCATCAACTTCAATTTGGATAGGCCAGGATTGGTTCTTTTCCGTAAAGACAGTTTGACGGCCAATACCGGATCCGGGGATTTCGGGGATGTGGTTTTTGATCAGGAAGATGGACTTTCCATTGTTCGCGGCGAGGGCAAGCTCACGGCACTGGCAACCGTACGTAACGGAGATGTAACGGTCCTGGCTATAGGTACAAGTTCCAAGGGCCTCTTTCTGCGCAAGACCGGCGCTGGCCAGTCAGGCGTTTGGACCAATATGAACAGCCTTAAGCGCGTAAAGAGCGGCCTTGATGAGATCATTACTTATCCCACCCTGTTCACGGGTGTGAGCGCTACCGGAGATCCGGAATATGTCAATATCGGATACCGTCTAAAGAAAGACGGAAAAGTAACCATATCGATTTTCAACTATGCGATGGAGAAGGTGAAGACCTTGGTAGAAGGTTCGCGGCGCAAGGGCGGCGGCAGTCGCAGTGAAGTCCCCACCGAGGACCGTTGGGATGGCCGCGATGCTGGTGGAAGGCCGGTTTCTTTAGGTATCTACTATATATTAGTGGAATCCGATCAAGGTGAAAAAGGCTGGGG
>JAYUHW010000468.1:0-12219 GCA_043766615.1 Fibrobacteria bacterium
ACCCTTGGCAACTACCTTGCCTTCAACCGTCGCTTCCACTTCAAACCGGGAAATGCCCTCCACGCGATGCGTTAGCGTCACCATGAATTCCAGGCATTGACCGGCGAACACCGGTTGCACAAAACGAAGATCCACCGAACCGCTCATTCCGGGCATGGGCTTGCCCTCCTTGGCCAGCGTTTCCAAACAGGCAGAATTTTCAACTCGGTATCCTGGATTCATGCGGTATTTCATTTCCAAATTTCTCAAGCCAGTGAGAATTTCCTCCGGATCATTCCCACGCTGCTCCCATTGGACTTGGAGGAAGGAAATGATCTGCAGCAACAAAGTGGATTGCCCCATGCCTTCCTGCGTATAAATCCCGGGCCACAAATGCATCTCCGGAAAATGTCCATCGAACACGGCCTCATTCGCTGACACCATTCGCTTAGTCCACAAGACGGGTTGCGGACCCCGTTGATAGGCCAGGATGCCATCCACCATGAGCAGGGGACGCCGGTGAGGAATGAGCAATTGAACCACCTCGGGCCCCAACACCAGCTTTTTTTTGCCTTCCACATCCTGAGTCATGAGCGCCCTTTCAACCGGTCAATCCGCCGTCTACGATGATTCCCTGTCCCACGATATAGCTGGCGGCCTCCGAAGCGAGAAAGACGACGACGTTGGCCACTTCGCGTGCTTCGCCGAAACGCCGCAGGGGAATGTGCTTCTTGGTTTCCTCCACGATGCGATGGTCCAGCCGGGCGGCCATGCCAGTGTTCAGCAAACCGGGGGATACGGCGTTGACCCGGACTCCCAGCGGAGCGAGTTCAGATGCCATGTTCCGAGTAAGTGAAAGCAAACCGCCCTTGGAGGCCGCGTAATTGGCTTGCCCTGGATTGGCGTGCACGCCGGTGATGGATGCCACGTTGATGATGGCCCCGCGCCGCTGTGAGATCATGGTTTTTACCACTGCCCGCGAACAATGGAAGGCCCCGTCCAAATTCACGGAGATGGTTTCCCGCCAATCCTCGTGCGACAGGGTGACAAAAAGTCCATCGCGCGTAACACCTGCATTATTGACGAGGATATCCAGACGTCCGCGTGCCAAGACGATTTTCTCCACTGCTGCCTTGATTTGATCCGGTTGCCGAACATCGAATGGACATAATTCACCGTCGCCACCGGCTTCCCGCATGGCCTGTAGGGTTTCCAGGGCCTTGTCCTCCCGGTTGAGAAATCCGAGATAGACGAAATCACCGATGCGGGCGAAGGCAATGGCGATTTCCCGGCCCAAGCCCCGGGAAGCGCCGGTTACCAATACGGTTCTGGCCGTCGTGGTATTCATCGGTGCGGGGAATGGATGAGCGGAGGAAACGTGTTTCCGGCCCGCGTGGAATAGCTATGCCGTTGCGGATCCACAAATACGCTGCGGTTATTGATGGCGGGAGCAGAGAGCGCCGTGACCTGACCCACCATTTTGTCTGCTACATGAAGGTCGAACACGATTCCCGAGCAGGCCCACTCTTTTTCCAACAAGGCCAACGCCAGCCATTTCCCGAGGGTATCGGAATATCCCGTATGGATCAAGCATCCGATTTCCAGGCCTTCCCGAAACACCCTTGCCCCCGCTGAGAGGGGATTTGAGGAGGACACTAGCGCCACTCGATGAGTGGAGGATTGGCGTCTGGCCGCCAAAGCCGCAGAACCCGGGTAGGTTTTCTTGTAGGAGATCCGCCATTGCAATTGGAGCTCTATGGGAGTCATGTTGCCGGAAACATCCTTGCGGATGTTGAAGAAAAAATTTTCCAAAGCGCACAAATCCAATGCGGCAATTCCGGCGGTTTCCAAATCGAATTTTAAACCGGATTTCAAAATCCGTTCTCGCCATTGTGTTGCCGACGTTTTGGGGATGAGTAGGTCATAGGAAAATTCCCCACTGCTGCCCGCGCGAAAGCAGATGAATCCGTCGCCGCGATAAAAACCCAGAAAGGGTAAGCCGATCACCTCGGTGGAAATCACCTCCGAAAGCAATTCCCAAGCATAAGGGCCATTCAGCGACAAGAATTGATGTTCCGATGTCAGAAATTCTAAGCGAAGGTCGGCCCCCACTTCCGCGTATTCCCCAAAAAAGCGGCTCAGTTTTTCGGCCGTCATGCCGTGGGCCAGTAGCAGGAAATCCTCCCCGTCCGCGCAGACGTAGAGGTCCGTGATTGGATTTCCTGCTTCATTCAACAGCACGGTATGCTGCATCTGCCCGTCCCGGATGTAAAGTTCACAGGGGCAGATCCGGTTCAAGGTGGACGACGCAGCCGAACCGGAAATTTTCAGGGCAACTCGATCCGGATCCTCGGAAAGGGCCACGGACAGCCGTATGGCGCGGACTTCAGATTCAAGCGACATGGGAGTCTTTCGTTCCGGAAGCGAGAACCAAATCGGTTAAGGTGTTCATGGTGCGCATGGATCCGCTCAGCAGGAACGGCGTGTCTTCGGAAATTTTCACCCCGAATTCGGTTTCCAGAAAAACGACTAATTCCACGGCATCGAGTGAGTCCAACCCAAACCCGCTTCCGAACAGGGCTACGTCGGGATCCAGTTCATCCGGATCACGGTCTATTTGCAGGCGCTCAATCAAGGCACCCCGGAGTTTTTCGAGAATCTCTTTCCGTTCCAGAATGATTTTTTTTTCGTCCAATATCATTACGTTTTCCCTCGGGACAAGATAATTGCGCAGGACAGAGATTGACCGTTTCCATCCGCCACCAATACGTGTTGTGCTTTTCCAAGTCGAAGCCAAAGCACCGCCGCATTAAAGGCCAATGCCGGACTGAAGGCAGGAGCCAATCCAAAGGCGGTCGTCGGATCCCGATGGGGAATTTCAGGAAGGCAATCTTTCATCCCCGCTCCAAACAGCGCCTGCAAAGAATGTTCCCCAATTCCGGCCATGGCAAGGGCAGTTTGAATTGCGTGGGTGAGATGGTTCGGTCCAGCCATGCCCCAACCCGTGACCGCAATCGGAGTTTTTCCGAATGCCGGCAGCGAGGTTAACAGCGCGCAGGCCGCGCCCTCGCCGGAAACCGCGGTTTCGAATTCCGGATCAAATTCGTCCAATCCACCCGCGGCCATCACATCGGCATCGTCCCGGTTTCGCAGGATATCCGCAGCGTAGACGATGGCAGCCAAACCGCTGCCCCAGCCTGTGCTGATGGTGCTGAGCGGCCCTCCCAAGGACAATAATTTGGAACTGGTCCCGGCTGGGGCATTCAACACCATGCGGGAGAAGGCCGTAGTGGAGAGCAGCGGAAGTCCGTTTTTTTTGATGCTGCGATGCAGGGCCACCACGCTTTCTGGTGATGGGTTGATGGTTCCCAAAATCAACCCCATGCGGTCATCCCGGGCTCTTTTCACCGGTAGACATGCATCCGCCATTGCCAACCCGATAGAGGCGGTTAAAAACCGTGAGGCCGGATCCAGTCCGCGGCGATCCACGGTGGGAAACAATTCCGGCCAGGAAAAATCAGGTACCCGTCCGGAATTGAGGCGCACCGCATTTTCCATGGCGGGAATAATCGCTTCCAGCCCTATTCCATGCGGACCCACGATGCCTAGGCCGGTTACATGAACGGTTTTCACTGAGACCGGAAAGGGAAGACGGGGTCTTGGGGCGTCGGGAACGCCGACCACCACCGCGGCATTGGCACCGCCAAAGGCGGAATTAGTACACAGCGAGTATTGCACGGGATGCGGTCTGGGACGGGGCGAGAATACAGGATCCGCCGGGCCCTGCTTGCGCACTTCAGTGTAATTTAAAGTGGGGGGAATGACCTGACTTTCCATCGACAGCAGGGTGACGATGATTTCCAACACTCCGGCGGCGCCTTGGGCATGGCCTAGATAACTTTTTGTGGAACTAACGGGAAGACGAGTAGATCTCTCCCCGAAGACCATTTGAATGGCCTTCCATTCGGCAGGATCATTTGCTGCCGTTCCGGTACCATGCGCGTTAACATAGGCTATTTGTTCCGGGTGGATACCGGAATGATGCAGGGCCCCTGATAGTGCCCGCGCCACTCCGGATCCGGTGGGATCGGGAGAAGTATCGTGGTAACTGTCGCCCGATAATCCGTAGCCCTCCAAGGTTCCCCGAATCGGGATGCCGGGACGCGGCGCGGTATCAGCGCGTTCCAAAACCAGAAACCCAGCTCCTTCTCCCAAGGTTGTTCCAAAGGGATGGCTGAATGGGGCGCATTTTCCCGAGCTCAACACGCCCAACGAATTGAATCCCGCCAGCATGATGGGGTTCAGCACATCGGCCCCACCAGCAATGACAGCGTCCACGCAACCTTGTCGCAACAGATCAAGGCCTAGGCCTATGGCATTGGTCGAAGAGGAGCAAGCCGTGGAAACTGTTAAGACGGGGCCGCGCACTCCCAGTTCGGCGGCCACGGCTTCGGCCATTTGATGCAGAGGCATTTCAAAATCACCGAGACTGGTGCCGAACACGAGCCCGATTCTTTCCGGAAGAATTCCGGATGCATTCAGCCTCGCCATTTCCCAGGCTTCCCGCGCCGCATCAAGGGCAAATTCGATGTTCAACCGGGATATGGGCTTGGCCGCGGTGGCGATGAAATTTTTATCCGGGATCATTCCGGCGATTTTGGATTTGATTCCGTCGGTGGAAAAACGCCTGATGGTCACCATGCCATCCAGACCTTGATCAATGCCCGACCATAGCGCGGGAATTCCCCGGCCCAGCGCGCAAATCGAACCCATACCAGTTATCCAGGCAGACATGCAATGTGCCGATACCGGATCAATTGGCGGCTTTGATGATGGCGCCGATGATCAAGGTGATGAGACCGATGGCGAAGAGAATGGCACCCACCGTCATGCCCACCACGAAAATAACGGCGCCCATCGAAACGAATAATGCACTGGCACCGAAGGTTAGTACACTAATGCCCAGTAGCTTGGCTCCAATACGAATGGGTTTTGATCCGGGTTCGGAGGTTTGTTCGAATTGGGAGGAGGTTAGGGATCCATCCTCCGAATTGGCAGCCGCCAGTTGGTCCCGGTAACGCCAGAAGGCCTCTCCACCCGACGCTGCCGCCATTTCCGCCGAGGAAATATCCGCCCGGGAGGGTTCTGAAGCGCGACGCACTTTTTCCACGTACTCATCGATGATCACGCCTGGATCATTGTTCGACATCCTAAAGGAAGCCTGGGTCATCATGGATCGAAGTTGGGTGCGACGCGCCCGCGAAACGCCTGCCAGGGCTGCCTGATCATCCAACGATTCCGCAATATGCATGGCCAAGCCCGGATGTTCCCGCAGCGTTTTTCGGATGGCGCTTTTTTCATCCGCAGCCAACTTGGAAAGTGTTTCGGTGACTTCAAAAACCGAGGCGTCAATATTATCCAGATTCCGCGCGATGCGCTGTTGCATTCCGGGATGGAATTGTCCCTCTTCGGAAAGGTCGCGAAAGGACTGGGTAAGCAAGAGGCTGTGCAAAATTTCCTGAAATTGCTTTTCTGCGGGTTCCAACCGGTTCCGAACGGCCTCGGTCAGGGGTTTGCCCGTGGCTGTCTGGGTGAATCCTTCCACGAACCGGGACTGGCGAACCCGATCCAATTGACTGTCGAGATTGGCCAAATAATCATCCATGTTTTCGGGTTGATGACCCTTGCGGACGGTTTTGGCGCTGGGTGCACACCCCTCAATACCTCCGAGGGCGGCGCCTGCCGTCATGCCTATTCCGATTTTTAGGGCTTTGCGTCTGTCCATACGTACCTCACCTTGACGTGTTCAAACTTGTGAAAATCATTACATTAAACATCAAAGTGACTACGCAGGCAATGCCGATCACGATGCCGATTATTGCACCATCCGTGAGTTCCCGCTGGACGGTGCTATCCGCAGCTATTCCGCCGGAATCCCGGGAGATGAATGTGGAGTCCTTGATTCCAGCAGGATCCTGATCTGGACGGTTAGGATTCGCCAGGCAAAGCTGCGTGCTTAGTGCCAACAGAAAAAAAACTGCCAGCTTCGCAATGAAATTTCCAATTCCCGTCCCGTTCATGGCCACATCCATTCAGTTTCTCAAAAGTGCAAACGCTTCTTCCGGCGTGGAAATCGAAGCGCCCACAAGGTTGCCGATTCTTCGTAAGGCACGGTATTGGACGTCTTCGAAAGTCTTTTGGATACCGGCGAGAAACCCCTGAAATTTTTCATCCACCTTTTGGCGGGCAAAAAGCTCATTCACGGGATGTTTCACCCGCCCGTTTTCTTGAAACCACAGGTATAGCACCTTTAAGGCATCCCTCCGGTCATGGTCCGGATTCACGGACTTCACCAGCATTTTTTTCGCATAGGAGTAAAAACTGCTCGCATGCCTAGCCTCATCATTGGACAGATTCAGGGCGATGGCGGACAACACCGGTTCCGGACTGTGGATGTGCAGGTTGTAATAGTTGGCCGATGCGAACATTTCGGAAATGATGTTCGTGACCAAAGTTCCCATCCGCGACTTCATGAAAGGCGCCGTGCCCCGGCCCTGTAGAAAAAAGTTGTCATCCACCCTGATTCCGAAATGACCCAACCATTTCAACAGGGCATGGGGATGGCGGGTCTCTTCGTAAAACCACACGGAAATCCATTGAGAAAAATCCGGATCGTCCCAAAAATCCTTGAGAAAGCGCTGGCTGGCGGTGAACGTGGTCAATTCTGAGGAGGCACTTTCGCGCACCAGATTCAACCATTCCGGGGTCACCTTATCCTTTGCGATGGACTTCCACGGGATATCTTCCATGCGCCACCGCACGCGCTCCGCCTTTTCGGAAAGCCGGAAACAAAGCCGGTCTTCCGGCAGAATATCCACGGAGGAAACGGCGCCCGTTTTTTCCGGGTATGTGGTCGAAATGTTTTCCTCGATTGCCATTCAAATCACTGTCCATTAAACTGAAATCCAATTTACATTAAAATTGAAAGTCTGAGTTCAATGTTAAAGTGCAGCACTTGGGAACATCAAATCCATACTTCAAAATGCCGGGCTAAAACTTTACGATATCAAGTATGGGTTCGATATGGGATGCCCTTTAATGGGTTTGGGGTACAATTGCCTAACCGTTTTGAGCTTCTTACGGCGTTTTCGACCAAGTCTAGCCTAACCATAAAGCGTCCACTTAAATAGGCAGTGTACGCTGAATATCGACGTTCCGGACCCATTTTATCTTTTCAGATACACCAAGAATTATTTTGAGGCGATTTTCTTCATGACTCTTTTCAGCTTCTGAACATGGGACGCGCAGTATAGGACATGGCGTTTAATCCTAAAACCATTAACACGAAATTGAAGGTAAGTTGTAGAAAATATACTCCAAGTTTTTTTGGATAAACCCCGGTTCGGACGTGAACTCCCGTACACGAGTGAATCTTATTTCGAGCGAACAATCGTACGCAAAAGAACTGCGATAATGAAAGCTCCGGCGATAAAATGCATGGGTACAGTCAAAAGCACAAATCCTTTCGGAGCAAGAGAACCGTCCGGTAAATTGGCTTTAAAATTGCCGAGGGTGCTGAGCAAGGTGAGGATCGAGGCTCCAATGCCGAAGACTAAGTGGGCGTTTTTCTTGAAAAGTTTAACCCCAATCCAAAAACCAATGCTGGCGACAATGGCCGGCAAAATGGAAGCCATGGTTATGCTCATGAGGTTGATCATTTGCGGCACCTTTGCCGCACCAATGGCCGGGGAAACCATGCCCCAAAGATTATTGACTATGGCAGCCAAAATGCCTGCAATGGCACCGCCCTTTAGTTAGCTAGGTAATTTGGCTGGCAGACCGGTTACCGATTCGGTGGTTGACGTTGAGAGGGTTGCAGTATTCAAAATAATCTCCTATACGTTAAGTGTATCTACATGTATAAAAACAAAAAAAGTTTATTCCATCCGCAGACAATCCAGAACGGCATTGGCATGTTTAGCATTTTTCTCCGAAATCTGACTCATGGTTTTCAACCATTTCGGCTCTTCTTTATCGAGTTTTGCCAAGAGATGTAATCCTTTGGTGGTGATGGAAACTTGAATGGCCCGGCGATCATCGGGATTTTCATCGTAGGCGAGGGCAGCTTCCCACATTTTCACGTGCAATGGAGAAGCGGAATTTGAAGATTGCCAGAAACGGGAGGCTAGTGCTACTTCATGGAATGCAGCCCAACCTTATTTCCTTCGGTATCTTTAAAATGCGCCATAAACCCATTGTGACCGATCGCAGTTTTAGGAAGAATTACTTCACCACCCGCTTTCACAATTTTAGAAAGTACAGTGCTTAAATTTTTTCCAGCATTTAAATAAACCAAAGTTCCCGTTGCCGCCGGTTTATAGCCTTTACCAACAATTAAACAACCGCCGACGCTTCCGTTTTCCATATCTGCCGGGAAGAACGCGGATTTCATGCCCATCGCTTCCATCACCGCCATTTTTTGACCAAGGATCTTTTGGTAAAATTTTGTGGCCCGTTCAAGATCTTTAACCGGTATTTCAAACCAATTTAGTGCGTTCGACATGAGATTTCCCTTCGAATGAGTGATTACGTGGCAGTTACCACAACAAAAAAATTAGCAAACAACTGGACAAATAAGCGCTCGGGCAAAATGAGTTTAGGTCTATATTTTGCCTGAATTAAACTCTTTCGATTTTCCAAGCGGAATACTTTGATTAATCCATTTGCTCCCTTTTATTGTCTTGGCAATAAATACAATTTGGCCCACGTGGTAGGAGAAATGCGAAAGGCTCCTCGTGAGGGCGCTGACCACACTCATCTTTTCATTTCGTATGGATACGACTTCTTCAAGGTTTTCAACTTTCAGCTTTCGGACCTCACTAAGGACCAAACTCTTGGCAATTTCCAAATTGGAAATCAATACCGCGACGTCCGTATTCGTTATTTCAAATTCGCTGTCTCTATTTCGCCAATTCTTTTCTCCATCTTCCAACAAAAAATTCGTGTACCTAGAAATAAGATTTCCAGTTATATGCTTAAGAATTATAGCCACTGAATTGTGTTCGGTTTCAATTGGTTTGAGAAACTCATTTGGATCTAGCTGCCTGAGTGTATTATCCAATAGCCTAAAATATTTTTCGAATTCAGCTACAAAGGATTCGATTATCATATCAGACCCTTTACAATAGAAATCAAGCATTGACGAGGGAAGACCCGTGCCTTTGATTTTCGTCCCTGCCAAGGGGTTTAAAGATGGTATTGAAAAAGAATCCTCCTGAAACATTTTGAGTCTTCTTTCCGACTAAGCAGGATAGCAACAATGAAATCGAATGATTTCCGACTTTATCCACAAAAATATGTTTATCATCACTAGAGGGATTAATGCAGAATACGGAAAACGTCCGAAAAGACATCCAGGAATACTATGGAAAGGTCCTGAAAAGCACTCTGGACCTCAAGACCAATGCTTGCTGCACAAGCGAGTCCATACCCGAGCGCCACCGAGCCATCCTGTCGGAGATCCCATCCGAAATCCTGGAAAAGTTTTACGGCTGCGGCTCGCCCATACCCCCAGATCTGGAAGGGAAGATAGTGCTCGACCTGGGTTGCGGTAGCGGACGGGATGCGTACTTGATTTCCAAATTGGTGGGGCCGGACGGCCGAGTCATCGGCATCGACATGACACACCAGCAATTACAAACGGCCGAAAAGTATGTCGCACTCCAAATGAAAACCTGGGGATTTCTAAAAGCCAATCTGGAATTCCGTCAGGGGTATATCGAGGACTTGGCTGCAGCTGGCATCGAGGATGGCTCTATCGACATCGTCATCTCCAACTGTGTTCTAAACCTATCACCAGACAAGGAAGCAGTCTTCCGGGAAATTTTCAGGGTTCTGAAACCTGGTGGCGAGCTATTCTTTTCCGACGTATTCGCGGGAAGGCGCATCCCGGAACACCTACAGGCTGATCCGGTGACCCGCGGGGAATGCCTGGGAGGAGCGCAGTACTGGGAGGATTTTCGCAGGCTCATGCGCAAGGCAGGCTGGCTGGATTTCCGGTTCGTATCTAAACGCAGAATGGCATTGGAGAATTCCGAACTCGAAGCCAAGGTCGGCAGGATAGATTTCTATTCCGCGACCGTCCGAGCTTTCAAGATTGAGGACTTGGAAGATATCTGCGAGGACTATGGACAAACAGCCACCTATCTAGGGACTCTCCCTGATATGCCGTATGCCTTCGCACTGGATGATCATCACCTGTTCCAAACGAGTAAGCCCATGTTAATTTGCGGCAACACCGCCTCCATGCTTTCCGACACTCGCTTCGCCCGGCATTTCCGTATCACCGGGGATCGGACTATTCACTTTGGCCCCTTCGACTGCGCGCCCGTATCCAGCGGCGAAAATCGCAGTCAGACCGGTGGCAGCTGCTGCTGAAAAATGGCGCTGGAGGGAATTGTCGCAATACATGGAAAAAAATTGCTTCATTAATCGAGTTTAGGGTTACACCGAAGCGGGTAGCATATGGGTTGAACTTTTTGAAAAGGCCTTGGTTATAATCATTTTCCAAGTCCGCGATTGTCGACACCAATAAGGACTTGATTTCATGAAGATCAATAGTGCCTTCCCAATTGGCCGGGCTCGTTCCCTTACGAAAAATAGGCGGGAAATGGTTTGGGATATGCAGGGGCAATTCTGAAGTGGCATAGCACAATAATTGCTGCGACGTAACCATACGCCCCTTTATAGCCTATCGATTAATTTCTAATAGGTGAAAATGGAATATCAGCCATCGCTCCCATCACGAACCCTTTGGATTCCCATTGAAGATTTGACCGGCGTTATCGATGCGTTTCGCAGCATTCATGATCCACTATCCCCGTATTGCCCGCCGCATATAACCGTAGTCTTTCCCTTTCAATCCGAAGTAGGCACCGATAAAATCGCGGAACTCATGACATCCATCTGCACCAATCGCCTATCCTTTACCTTAAAACTTGGGCCACCCCAACAAATAAACGACCACCTGATACTGCTCGTAAACTCTCAGCAAAAATGGCTTTTTGAAATCCACCAGAAACTTTCCAAAAAGTGCAAATGCCCGCCCAGTTTGGATTTTATTCCTCGGATTATAATGGGTAGAAATCTTAGTGACCTAGCGAATTTTGAATTCGGCGACTTTCCTAAATCGCTACAGGTAATCGCTAGAGCCTTGGTATTGGAAGAAATTCCGGGAGTTGTAATGGAAAATCAATCGAGAGGTAAAGTGCTTCTCGAATCTAAATTTAGAGAAGCGCGATAACTACTGTTTGGACTCATTAGTGAAGGAATTTGGGGCCCCTGCGCAACTCAGGATTGATGACGAGGGTGCATTTAGAAATTCGCCACAAATCCTATATTTATCGCATCATGAAAATTCTGATAATCGGTTCTGGTGGCCGGGAACATGCGATTGGTTTGAAATTGTCGCAATCCCTGCAAAAGCCTTCCCTGGTTTTTGCCCCTGGTAATCCGGGCATGGAGCAACTGGGCCCTTGCTTTCCCGTTGCTGCCGAAGACTTAAATGGACTCTTAGCCCTAGCTCAAGACCAAAAAGTAGACCTGACCTTTGTAGGCCCAGAGCAGCCTTTGGTGGCCGGCATCGTGGATCTTTTTCAGACTAAAGGGTTGCGAATTTTTGGACCGAGTCAAGCAGCGGCGGCCTTAGAGGGGAGCAAAGCCTTTTCCAAGGATTTCATGCAGCGCCACGCCATTCCAACGGCGCAGTATCAGACTTTCAAAAGTTTGCAGCCTGCTCTCCGCCACCTTCGCGAGGTTGGCGCGCCTATTGTTATTAAGGCCAGTGGTTTGGCCGGAGGGAAAGGCGCAGTGGTGTGCATGACTCTATCCGAAGCGGAAGCGGCACTGGAGTCGATGCTTGGGCCAAAGGCTGTTTTTGGATCGGCTGGGTCGGAGGTCGTTATCGAGGAGTTTATGGAAGGCGAGGAGGCTTCCGTCTTTGCCCTGACAGATGGAGAATCGTTTGTCGTCTTGCCTTCCGCACAGGATCACAAGCGCATTGGTGATGGGGACGTAGGTCCCAATACGGGTGGCATGGGGGCCTATTCCCCCGCGCCTATCATGTCAGTAGAAATGCTCGAACAAGTTTCCCGCACCATCATTGCACCTACACTAACTGGAATGCGACAGGAAGGGATCCCGTACCGGGGAATTTTGTTTGTGGGTGTGATGGTCACGGCG
>JAYUHW010000469.1:0-29626 GCA_043766615.1 Fibrobacteria bacterium
TTTCACCCCGAAGTCAATCGACAAAACCGGTCATCATGGACCGGATTGCCCGGTCAGCTTGAACCGGATTTGCCGGTCACCATGGACCGGATTTTGCAGCTTTAATCTCATGACCCAGTGACTCCCGACACAGTCACATTTCGAAGAGCCTGGTGTGGGAATTCCGCACGTCGGAATCTTGGCAAAAAATTAGGGGAAACGCCTTGGGTATGTGATCGGAATCACATTGCTTTCGGTGATCCTGTTGATTGCCGCCGTGCTGGGATTGAGCATATCCAAGGATATCCACACTTGGAAAGCTCCGGAAGGCCTGCGCGCCGATGCTGGCCATCTGGATTCCGCGTCGGAATCGGATGGTTCCGGTAACAAGCGGGTTACCCTACGCGTGGAGCTGTTCAAAGCGGCCGCTGGGGGCTACGGCCTTTTCGGGGTCATCCTAGACGTTGACCTGCGCGTAATGCCCAATTACCTGTATAAGGCTGAGCGCTTCGCCTTCCCGGCGCATGAGTACCCGGCGCGCCCATCCCTTTACCCGCGCATAGGGACGACGCCTTGCTGATGGACACGGTCAAGCATTGGATTTTCCTGGCCAGCGTGGGGAACGGTTACGGCAAGGAGATCCGCTGGTTGCTGGAAAACCTGGTGGGCGGGGAAAGTTCTGCCCTGGCCACGCGCAACCGCATCCTGGACGATCCCATCGACCTGTTCGAGAAGCTCGATTCCACACGCACGCAATTGCTGCATGAGTATTTCAACCCGCGAGATTCCCTGGAGGCCTTCTTGGTCCAGGCGCGAAAAATCATCCCGGCCCACGCGGGCGAACTGCTCAACCTCACCGTGCGCAGGCTGCGCGCCTATCCCATGGCGGACGCCTTTGTCGCACTCAAGTGCAATTCCCTCATCCAGAAGTTGGCGTGGTTCTAGGCCGCCAACTTACTTTTCATCTTCATTATTTCGCATTGGCCCGGCCTCACGGACAAAGAAGGCCGCCTGCTGGGCCTGTTCTTCATCGATCCGATTGACGATGTGTTCCATCTGCTCTCCGGCCTGGTCGCGGTGGTTTGCGCCTGGAAGTCGCATACCTTTTCAGTCAACTATTTAAAGTATGCGGGCATTCCCTACGCCCTCGACGTGGTCACGGGCATCCTCTTCGGCCGCAATCTGCCGCATATCGTAATCCCCGTAAGTATGATGGCTATCGGGTTCGTGCTGGCGCGGCTCAAGCTGGCGCGCGCGAAAGCGGGCTGAGCTCCAATGCGTAAGCGCAGAATCCTCTTGCTCGTCGCGGCGGCCGCAGTCATGGCCGTGGGCCTATCGGTCATGGTTTTCAAGCGACGTTGCGCCGCGGCTCAACATAATTTCATACCGGTTTCCGCGGTTTTTCCGGAAGCCCTTAGGCGCGCGCAGGACTCGATCCCGAAATACCGCCGCCCCGAAGAAAGCACCTACCTGACCTTCATGGAATGGTACCAGGTTTTCAATCCGCAGGAATAGGCAGAGTTCATCGCGAAGCGTAAGCCGAGCGGATTCCCGTACTTGGCTTCCATCCGCCAATGCTGGACCGGGTTCTGCGAGACCTGCGGAGCGACCCGCGAGCGGTATCCGTTCAATGTCGGCAACTACCTGATGCTTACCGTGATCGGCGTCAGCTTCACGGCCGAGTATGCTATCAAGGGGGCCTGGGAAAACACCCTTGGGCGTTTTACGGAGTGGACCGCAGGCGGACAGCGCGTTTCCGGAGACGACTTCGCCGCGCGGGCGGCATACGATTACGGTGCCTTCATCCCCACCGATCCCTGGTACATGTTCCCCTTCCCCAAGAAGCTGAGTGAGGTCTGGAGCGATAATCCCTTGTGGGGGCATAACTTCATCCGCAAATGCGACCGCAAAGTTTTTCTGACCTTGGAGTTCGGAGTCAAAAGCGTATACGCATGGCTGATCAAGATGGGAACACCTTTCGACTACTGAGGAAATATTTTCATCGAAAAAGCATTGCCACGCCTGTATATTATCTCCTGACGCTTGACTTCTTACGCACGGCCAATTACCTAAATTTTGGAGATTATGGATCCAAGTCATCATAGACCACTCAACAAATACGGGCTATTAATATTGGATACGCCTGAAAGAAAAATTATGAAAATTAATTTCAAGATTAAAAAAGCGACCTTTAAAAACCTTGATCCAATTTCAAAAATGTTCGATGACTATCGCGTTTTCTATAGAAAGAGTCCGGACATAAATTTATCGCGAAGGTTCATAAGCGATCGGCTAATAAAAAAAGATTCCTGTATCTTAATCGCAATTTCAAGCTCAGGTAAAATCATGGGTTTCACTCAGCTTTACCCAAGCTTTTCATCTGTTGCCGCGAAGAAAATATTTGTCTTGAACGACCTTTTTGTAAACGATGAGTTTAGAAGAATGGGTGTGGCCAAAAAATTAATTGAAGAAAGTATTGGAATGGCTAGAAAGCTCCATTGTGCTCGCGTAGATCTTGCAACAGAGAAGATTAATAAAGGCGCGCAAAAACTATATTACACAATGGGATTTGTTGAGAATTATGGCTACAAATACTATAACAAGTCTATCGCGAAGTAAGTTGAATACAAGCAAATTTAAAACAAGTACATTTTAATCCTGAAAGACGCAATCGGTTCTCCGAATGAGCAACCCGTGCTCGCAGGTTAATGGCTAATTTTATGGACGGAATAAAATGAATCAGGAAAAAATCCCCATATTCAGAATTTGGTTGCTTATAATCGGACTTTCAACGGCATTTGGAAATGAAGTTCAGTACTTTGTATGTGTGAAGGATTCAGACCCGAAGCCCGAATTGAAGGAAAAAATAACCAAGCTTTTGCCAAATATTAAATGGTGTTCCGAATTTAAAATTTCAGATCGAAAAGGGAACAAGGAATGCGACTTTACAATTAAGGGAGGAAGAAAATTCCGATGCGAAATTCCATTCGATAACGGATACCCGACCTCAAAAACTGACAGCATAGAATTATTTCCAACGGCCGATGCCATCATGGCAAGATCCAAGATATGGGAGGTTAGGCCTCTGAAACAAAATGCAGCCTGCTGGTGTATTATCCGGGATTTGGATTCGTCTGACAAGCTGTTGCATATTGAGGTCGTGTGTCGGAAAAACGGGGCAAAAATATGGGATATTGAGAAAATCCTGCCTCACTTGGCTATTACACAGACAGCTCTCGAAAAAAGTCTAGTGAAGCCAAAGAAAAAGGGGGATGTATACCCAGAACAATATGAAGAGCAGTTCACAAAATGGAAAGAAGAAAGAAGCAGAGGCCCAGCCTATATCTGCGATGAAAGTATTGGAAAATGCTTGGTGAAAAAATAAATGCGCCCCTCAAGTAAAACGCGCCGCCGTATAACAACACAGATCAACAAGGTTACGCTCGGCCTCACTAGTTATCTGGACCTTAGACGGCTTAAATCAGAAATAAATTAAAAAGGAAAATATGAAAAATCGCATAATATTAGTATCCACTCTTTTCGCAGTTGGGTGTCAACAGGGAGAGATCCGAAATTCAACTCCGAGGTCAATTAGCGTAGTAGGAATTGGTAAAACAAAAGCGCTCCCAGATCAAGTTGAAATTACCATTAAAGCGGAATTTACAAAGCCCGCGATGAAGGATGCGGTAAGTGAGACGCAAGCGACAATGGATGAAGTCCTTAAAGTCGCTAAAAAATATGTCAAAGAGTCTTTCGATATTAAAACAAGCAGTATATCGGCAAATAAAGACTATAGGTACGAACACGACAAACAAGTATTTCAAGGGTATCAAGCGAGTCAAGCCGTTGACATTACTTTAAAGGATATTTCAAAATTCGAAAAGTTTACCGAGGAAATCTTAGCGACAAGAATCTCTCAAATCGAGAATCTGACATTTTCACATTCAAAGGCTGATAGTATTCTAAGGGATGTCGATCTGTTGGCAATTGATGACGCGCATAATTCTGCCCAAATGATTTGCAGGCGAACGGAAGTCAAACTGGGCAAAATATTGAGCATCTCAAATTATGGAATGGAGGATGGGAATGGAAACGAGTCCTATCCGGGAATAAGGCGGGGAAGGATTGGGTTATTTGGAAAAGGAATCGGTGGGCGTGGGTTCCAAGTGTCCCCAGAAATATTGAATTTTAGTAAAGAGGCTTATATAACGTATGAAATTGAATAGCATACTAATTGTTAGGTCACATCTCGAAGAGTCCGGTGCAAGAATTCTGTACACCGGGATCCTTGCAGGAGCTTGGGGAAAACCCCATGTTTACTGTGATCACGAGGAGAAAGACAGAAGATGCTAATTCCAATATTCTACTTAGTCTTACTTGCCTTACTTTTCGTGGGGGCAACCTTTGATAATAAACATGTTGAGGCTACCTCATTAACTGGTATGGTTACCGTTGCAATATATTACGTATTTACATTTTGGAAGCAAGTTCCAGGAAAAAAGGTGGGTGGGTCAAATAGCCCTTTTAATGGAGACTATTCCCCTAATCTTGATAGCACATCTCTTGAAAATCTTCATATTGATGGTTCGCATTCAGTTGACCTTGGAGGCCACTCAGATTTTAGCTCCAATTTTGAAAGGTTATCCTGTGTCTAGCGAGATTCAAGAAAATAAGGAAACCAATGCAAAGATATACGCCTTCGGATTTGCTGGTCAAAAATAGTATGACGAGAAGGTATATTTAAGACTGTATATGGGCGCGCCTGCAACTCGAGTCAATTTCTCCAGAAGAGCCGCATATAGAAAATTTAAATAGTGCGGAAGAGTAATATGAATCAACTTGAAATAGCTCTTATTAGAGCTTCGGATGATGAAAGAAAAAAAGAGGATTTTTATAGAATCTTAATTGATTCCGACATTTTTATAATTCCAAGTGGAAGGATGCCTGAAACAAGGGACGGTAAAATATTTACTGGTCAAACAATTCAACTCAAACAGCTACAAATGCAGGATGGCAAGGCGTACACACCCTTTTTTACAAGTGAAGAAGTGCTGTCCAAATTCATTGCAGAAAAAGCGACCTATTTAAGGATGAATTCGCTTTCATTTTTTGAACTTGTGAAAGGAACTGATGCAGTTCTAAATCCAGGTAATAATTTTGGAAAGTTCTTTTTGAAAGAAGAGATTCATAGCATTTTGTCGGGTGATATATTTAAACAAGGTCGTCAAATTACGATTGAGAAGGAAACGCCCGCACTGGTGGGAACTCCGGCTAATATTCCAAAAGAACTGCTGCAAAAATTAAGCGCTTTCTATCAAGAAAATAAAATTATTAAGGAGGCCTATCTAGCATGGATTCAAATTGGAGAAGCTGGAGAGCCTGCCCACTATTTAATAATGTTAAGGTCCACAAGTAGTGACAACCAGATTTTTGAAATATCGGGCGAAATTTGCAAAAACTGGCTCGGAAACCGAAAAGAAATATTCGATTTTATTTTTGATTCAGGCACAGACTTAAGTTTAATAGTACGGAAATCAGGAATTCGATTTTATAGGAGAAAATTGTTTGGATTTAATTGAAATGTAAGGTAGGTGCGGTGGACCCCGAGGAACTTTTCAATATGGCGAAGGTCAAAGTGAAAAAGGCCAATCCCAAAAACAATAATGGCTTCGTAGCTTCGGTTTAATTAGGGTAGGGGAAGCATTCCCATAGTTCCGGCTTCCGTCAAAATCCAATGCCGATCCTCCACTACCCCACAAATCCGCCGCCCCTTGGGATTTCTACGTTTCCAGGTAACCGAAGGCAATCATGACTATACCAATCAACCAAGCCCGGATCTCACGTTTCGCCAAGTCCGTGAGCTATGTAAACGCTCTGGATGTGCAGCAAAAGGTCGCACTTTCGGATGAGATATTTGAAAAACAGCCAGAGCTCCTATTTGAGGTAATCGGACTAAAGTTTCTGAGCGTGTCCGTGCAGCACATTGAACATCTTCTGAACCTTTTGTTCATTTTCTATGACTACTTCCAGGAGCGGGGGACGGTTGAACTCCCCCAGGTCAACGATGAAATGATGGACAAGGCGAGTTCGAATATTAAATCAATGCTGAAACTCATGGACAAGGAGGGTCAAGAAGAGGGGCTCCGGATTATTGGGAAGGGGATTGAGGCTTACCCAGAAGTAGAAGCGATGGCATACTTTTCCAGTTATATGCACGAAAACGGATTCGGCAAGTTCTCGAGAGAAAATGAAATCTGCCTTCGAACCGGAAAAATGGTCTTGGACTGTTTCACCCATGTAAAACATCTGAATCGAAATACGACCCTTCAGCAAAAAGGCTCTGGCAACAACCAACTGAAGGCTAAAAAAAGAATACCCACCATTTTCAGGAAATAATTTTCTCGAATGCTCGTTGTAAAATCATGAAAGTATCCACTCAATTCAACGATGAAAAGTATGAGGAAATAATCGCCTACTGGAGAAAGCCCAATTGAAATACATCCTCGTGGTTCGATCCAGAACCGAATTCGTTTAGGATACGCCACCCATTCTCGCCTCGACCCTCAAAGAACCATTCGATTAAATAGCCGTATTCGGAGTGGATTGCGCGACCTGGGAAGATGTCATCGACGAAATCCTCGTCGGGGACGGTCAAAACCCCGATGAGCTACCGACGACGTCCAGTCACCCCAAGGAAAACCTGTACATTTCGCATCTACTTGCTCTCCTACTGGCAGCGGTTTCATTGGCTACGGCCCATGCACCCAGACCTGACTATATCCACTATGGAATTTTCGTCCGCGAAACACCTGATTCGACTACAGAGTGGCCATGGACAAGAATCACTCTTTATCACGATGGTAAGTTTGGTATCGAATTAGGAGTTCCTGAGGGCGAGTCTGAGCTGGGTTACGGCAATTTTGAATATGCCGGCGACACATTAATTTTGAAGAATATCGAAAGCTCTCTTTTTTCGAATGGCTGGCCTTGGAACCTAGACAATATAATGATTCCGGAATTAAGATACCTAACCCGTACCGACAAAAAGCATTCCTTCGAAATTCTACCGCTGACCAAGGGTGCCAAGAAGCCCCCAAAGTGGACCACGCTCGAACGACCATCAAAATGCAAGTAACTGCAGGACCTAAGAACCGAGAACGGAAATGAAAACCTCTCATCCTGAATACTGCCTGTTCCTTGTTTTCATTTTCTTGGTTTTCCTCTTCGCAGGCTGCAAAGACCCGATAGACTACCTCAACAAAAACAAAGCCGAAGTTGTCCTTATCAATAGGGCAGGGGAGCCACTCGTATCAGGCACCCTCTCGATTTCAAACCATACCCCTGCCGTAAAAGTGGGCAGAATCGAAAACGATTCCACCGGTTACGTCACCAACGGAATGAACTTCAAGGAAGATCTGATCCTAATCAAGATGGGGGATTCATTAGCATTGGTGCTCTAGCGAGACTCTACTTTTTCAGACCCATCAAATAAATATGACAATAACCCCAGATGAGGCCAAAGTGAATTCCATTACAACCAAGCTGGTGATATCAATGACCCCATCAAGACTTATGCCATTCTCAATGTCACCGCTCGAATGTCGTCCAGGAATTTCAAAATCGCAAGCTTTATAAAACCCCTCGATGGTTGAACCGTGCCCTTCAAATACGATGGCCGGCATCGCTCCGATTTAACGCTCGGAAAGGGTGCAATCTCAATTGCACATGCAATTGTAATGGGAGTTTGTGGAACTTAAGGATTGATAAGGGGCTTCGATTTACCTATGCTCCTGTATTTTATAAAGAATTTCCAATACGTTTTTTCGGTCAGGAAAGAAAGTGAGGGCTTCATAAATGAACAATGCCATCCTGGTAAAGAGCGGTTTAATGGGATTTACAGGAATATTACTCCTATCGATTTTCTTTGGAGGATGCAGGAATGATGTCGCATGCTGCACTGAACCGTCCTTGAAGGCAACTGATGTCCATTTAAAGGGACTGACGGTTTCAGCAGGAGCCCTCAATCCAGCTTTTGATTCCTTAACGCTTGGATACATACTTTCAGTACCCAACGATACTAGATCAATTATAGTTACCCCAAGAGTTTCTTCTTCTGATTTTGCCACTATTTCAGTAAATGGGATGGCAACTCCATCAGGCACTCCGTCTAGATCTATTTTATTGGCGGTTGGTTCCAATACTATTTCTATTGCGGTTTCTTCAGAAAGTGGTAATCCAAATACTTATACCGTGATCGTCAATCGAGCAAAGAATGAAAACGCTGATTTATCTGGATTGTCCTTTACAAACGGTTTAATCAGTCCTGTTTTTGACTCGGCCACCTTGGAATATGCCATCACAGTACCGTCTACATCTGTAACTCCGAATGCTTCCGCCTTCGCCACTTCAAGCATCACCGTTAATGGTTTAACCGTGCTCTCTGGAAAATCATCCGGGGAGCTGGCGTTAATTGATGGAGCTAATATTATTCCAATCGTCGTTACTTCCGAAAGCGGAGTAGTAAAAATATATACCGTGACGGTCACCAAATCCACTCCATTCAACCAGGGGCAGAATATCAAGCTGGGCGCTCAAGGATCGCCAATACTACCATCAGCACTTGATTTGGATTTTCTGAAACCAATGAATTCCTCCCTAGCCAACGCCGAACAAGAAGCCATTGACTTGGTATTCCTTGTTTACGCCAACGCCTTCCACATGGATAATGCTTTCGCTGCAAGGGCTGCTGGTATTGCAAATAGCATTAATTTGACTAATACATTTGATTCCGCCAGAGTCAAAGATGTTAAAATCGTGAAGGTAAGTGCCATGCCTATTGATCAAGAACAGGCCAAGGCTGCATTTTCCGCTGGTACCGCATCTCCCTCCAACGTGATGCAGGTGGGAGATATTTATCTTGTCATGACTACTGGGGGAAAGCTCGCCATAGTTACAATTTCTACACTTGTGGGCATGGACAATAGGGCTAATGCCGACTTCATTGTCACCCTCATTACAATCCCCCTCTAAAATTTACTGGGCCTAGTTGAACAAAATGGACCGTTACCTTATTTCATCCAGTGATTTAAATTTTCTTACACCCTTGACTTAGGGCAAACGATCAGCGGAGCCGTTACGCCGATCCAGTTTCCGGCCCAGGAGGGCGAATTTTTTTTCCTGGAAATCAGTTCTCCCTTCTGTACGGATTTACTGATTTTTCGATTTAGGGCCACGGGGGTCGGATTATTCACAATCAGGTCCACATTGGTTACTGTGTTAGTCAATGTCAGAGCATCAGATAAATTAAATCTGCTCAGCAAACCCGTTGTGCAGGCTTCCGGAATTCCAACGATTTCGAAATGTCCATCCATATTGGTAATTGCCCATAGGCTGGACAAGGGGTCTCCTGAGGAATAAGTGAAAAAGAACGGAAGCCTGTTGGAGTCTTTTCCCACCGCAATCTGCCTATATTATCGGCATGCGATTCCCCATAAGATACTTGAGTCTTGGCATTCTGGTGTCCGGATTATTCGGGTGCATTCTCGATCCTGGCGAGGAACGTCGTTCTGAAGTCCTTCCCGGAAAGTATCAGGCCGACAACGACGTCGCAGTGGCGATTTACGATTTTCATTCCGACGGGACTTTTGAGTTTAAACGATTTGAGGGAACCAAGTTGACCATTACTGAAGAGGGAAAGTGGCGTTACCGCTATATCGATCCTGACACTCGTTATTTGGATGAGATTGAAGTCACCCGCAAAGATCTCGTATCCGACGACACCTGGCAGACACAAGAAAATGTGAATTATTCCTATGCAATTTTTGCATCATCAGAAAATGAATTCGTGCTCAACCCCGGATCCGGCGATGGGCATGGATTTTTTGGACTCCTCATGCTATTCGCAGATACCAATGTCCATTTCCACCGTCAGTAGCCTACTCGTCGCGGTGCTTTTCTGGCCGATAGTGGAATCGCATGCCGACGCTTCTAAAAGTGGATCGAGTTGGATGTCGATTACCTGGGCCACCGATGGTGTGCCGCTTACCGATGAGCATCCTTCGCTCGCACTCGCGATCAAGAAAGAGGTTCGTCCTGGTTTCCTGATGGAAGCTCAGATGGTCTTAGGCTCCACTGTGTACGGGCTTTTTGAGGGTAAGCATTCGCCCCGGCCCAATTATGGATGCTTGTCCTCATTGATTGGCATTCTGCCTGGGGATCAAGAAAACGTCGAATTGGCTACTGGCGTAGGCGTGGTCGCGGGACAAAAAGAAGGCACACTTTATTTTAACCACACATGGGAAAACGGGTTATTTCCCACAAGGAGTCATGAGTCTAGGCGTTTGGTTTTTGTGGATGTAGGAGTACCCGTAGTGGCGCAATGGCGTATCACACGTCGGAAAACCACGGGATTGGGGCTCGATTTTTCCTGCTTGTTTTCTCGAGAATTGTTTCGCTGGAATTTGGGGATTTCTATTCAGTTCGGATTGGGAGCAACCGTACCTCGTCCAGCAAGTATTTTGCCTCCGCCCAAAATCATTCCGCAGGATGAATCGCCTGAAGGGCCAGTGAGAGAAGAGCTGGAATAGCGCCGCCTGAATTCCATCAATTGCAATGGGTGAAATGTTTCAATACAAAATTTGGCTACCAATTTTATTGCTGCTGACAACAGGGATTCCCTATGCAATGCCGCTACAATTTTCACCTTTGGAATCGGAATGCCGGGAGGCGGGCATTGCCTTCACAAATGATGCCCATTTCCTGACTTTAAATATGCTCGCGGATGAAGATCGGTACTACACCCAAGGCCTACATTTTTTCTGGGAGAGTAGCCCTCGCAAATTATCCGATGCATGGACTCCCATTCGTAAGCTTGGTGAACACTTCAACGCCTCCTTAGTTTCCACCCACATCCGGTTGGGTCAGGAGGTTTTTACACCCAATGACATTCAAGCCGTACCTCCTTTCGTGACAGACGACCGTCCATTTGCCGGATGGTCCCATCTGGATGTGGGGCAACGGATTTATTTCAATGAAGGAGGTCATGCAGCACGATTGCACCTACAATTAAACGTGGGACTGGTGGGACCAGCCTCTTTCGCTGATGTCACACAAATCGAATTCCATCGCATCCGTCGTCAAACGGCAGCGCGTCCGGAATTGGATCCGGATCCATCGGTAGGATGGTCAAAACAATTGGGTGCAAAAGGCTTTCCTGGCCAGGCGCAGTGCGTTGTCAATCATGGCTGGTCCATCTTTAGTGAAACGTACACTGAAAAAATGGGTGTGCCTTCCAAAATTGGCATGGACATTGGTGCGGAATCCGAAGCGGACTTCGGTACGCTATATGGTAACATGGGTGTAGCCCTTCAACTTCGGATCGGACGCTTGACTCGTTCCGTATATCTTCCGATGCCAAATGGAAACGGGAAAAGTTGGGAGGCGTTTGGATATGTGCGAACCGCGGTGAAGGCAGTGGGATGGAATCAAGTATTGACTGGAGTTAATAACCAGCAGGTATCGATATCGAATGGGTTGTGGCAGAATGAATTTGGAGTGGCCTTGCGAGGAGCGTCGCCGTTTCCAGAAATCTCGCTGACAGGGTCGTTGTGGAGTCGTGAAACCCATTCCAATCCGATTCAGCCTTTCCAGCCCGGTCATACGGACTATCGCCCAGGCCTGCAAGAGCGGTCACGGTGGATGGATCATGGATTTGGCACGGTACGGTTGGCCTGGTATTGGTAGGTATTTTGGTGAAACATAAACGGAAGCAGGTGCCGGGATGAAAGAGTTAAGACTATTCCAAGTAGATGCATTTTCAAATAAACCTTTCAGTGGAAATCCTGCTGCAGTATGTCCTTTAGATAAATGGCTTTCCGATGAACTGATGCAAAAAATCGCCATGGAAAATAATTTATCCGAAACGGCATTTTTTATTCCATCTCCCAATGGGTTTCATCTTCGTTGGTTTACGCCAACCCAAGATGGATAAATTATGTGCTCTTGAACTGCGGGGTGTCGCGATTACTTCACGAGGCAATTATTGTGACTACGTATGCCGTTTCTTTGCTCCAAAATTTGGCATCCCCGAAGACCCGGTTACAGGTTCGCTGCAAACGGTATTGGCTCCATACTGGGCAAGCCTGCTCGGTAAAAAGGAATTGCTGGCCAGGCAAATATCGGCTCGTGGAGGTGAACTCCATTTAAAAGTTGCGGGTGATAGAGTCTTGATCTCCGGCGAGGCAAAACTGTACTTGGATGGAAAAATATTCATCCCCTAAATTAAGTTCCTGCTTGGCCCCCTTGCGTTTGAGTAAGTAAAGTGGTACATGTTATACATGGTTTTGGACCCACGTCACATTCTCACTATTCGTGCTTTTCAAATAGCGGAAGCCATCGACATCAAACGATGTCGGGTCGATTTCCCCGGGGAGCTTGTAGCCTCGGCCCCACAAGAGCTTTTTTTTCGACGCAAAGCCTCACCAGAGGATGGCAGCGGGGAGCGGGAGCAAGGTTATCTCTATATCTTGGATTATGGTGTGGTGATATTTGCCGGGCATGGTGATTTGGAAATGGATGCCTTGATTAAAAAACTGCAGGCTTTTTGCATTGGCACTTTGGACAAGCGCATGGGTGAGGATTTTCGTGTGCATGCAGATGTGAGTGAACTCGTTTTTGGATACAATGACATTCATGTACCGGCTTTCAATGAGGATGTTCTGCGCATCGTAATGTTATACGTGGGTCAATCCGCCGCTCTTGATCATTACGAGTTGCTAGTCAACCGCATGCTGGTGGAATCCGGAAAATTCAGTCATGAATTGGCGGAATATGGAAGGCTTAAAACCTCACGGCGCAATGTGCAACGGTTTATCGGCCGGACGCTCACGGTGCGCAATCGGATGGTCGACAATCTGTATATCATGGACGCTCCGGATATCACTTGGGAAAATGAATATCTGGACAAAGTGGATCGCGGCATGAAAAAAACCTTCGATATTTTTGAACGATTTCGTTCCCTGGATTTCCAGCTCCGAGAAATCAAGGAGAATCTGGAACTGTTCGCTGAATTGCTCCAGTTCCGGCAAAGTAATATGTTGGAGTGGATCATTATCGCCCTGATCTTTATCGAAATCGTGAACCTGTTTCGGTAGGCGGGCTTCCAATCCGAGACAAAAATGCGGTTTGGTCGGCGCTAGTAGGGCGATTTGGTCATTTGAGCGCATTTTTTGGGCAATTTTTCCGTTAAGGTGCTAAAATATTGCCGATGTAGATCATCCTGGGAAGGTTTGTCCTGAATGTCGGAAAGTAAGGATTTAAAAGAGCAGGATAAAAATGAAGCTTCGCTTAGGCGTATAGCCGAGCTTGAAGCGATGGTTGTTCAGTTACAAAAGTCCATCGCGTTAGTTGGCGCACCCCTTCCAGCCAGAGAGGCGTTGCTCGCGGAAGTAGAAAAAACCGTACACCTCGGCAGTTGGTTTTTGAATCTCAAAACCAATGAAGTGCTCTGGTCAGAGGAGCTGTTCCGGATTCTCGGTATGGATCCCGATACGGAAACAGCTTCCGTCGACCGGTTTTTTCAAGCCCTTCATCCGGATGATTCCCAATACGCGATTAGAAATATGGAAATTCTGGTTCAAACACATAGACTTGTGCCCAGCGAGCTTAGAATTGTCTGGAAAGACGGCACGGTGCGTGAAGTTGTCACCAGTGGAGCCGTAATACTTGGTGCGGATGGAGAGGTAGAACGCGTGGTGGGTACGGTTATGGATCTGACCGAATCCCGCAGGGCGGATCGCGAAAGAAAACAAATGGAAAGCCAGCTCCGCCAATCCCAAAAAATGGAAGTGGTAGGACGCATGGCGGCTGGCGTCGCCCATGACTTCAATAATCTTTTGACCATCATTTCCGGTAATGCCGATCTCATGCTGGAAGAGGTTAAGGACGAGCGGCTTCGCCGCATTATGGATGCTGCCGAGGTAGGTGCCACAGTAACACGGCAACTATTGGCTTTTAGCCGCCAGGCCGTAGTCAAGCTGATTCCTTTGGACCTTAAAGCCTCGGTGCGTGATTTGGTTCGATTGTTGGGTCGGCTGCTGGGTGAAGACATTCAAATCCGTTTGGACTTAGGTACGGAGCCTGCCGTAATACTTGCGGATCCGGCCCAGATCCAACAAATATTACTCAATCTGGCCATCAATGCCCGTGATGCGATGCCAACCGGAGGCGAGCTGTTTTTTTCCGCGGACGAATCCTTTGGTCCACCTTCCACGGAAGACGCTCCCGGTGAGGGTAGGGGCTCCAGCATGTCCAGGCGTTGGGTGGAATTGTCCGTTAAAGATACGGGAAAAGGTATGGACGCCAATACCCGTGAACGGGCCTTTGAGCCGTTCTTCACCACCAAAGAAATTGGTAAGGGCACGGGTTTGGGTTTGTCGACCGTGCAGGATATTGTCTCCCAGTTTTCGGGAACCATCCATATTGCATCGCAAACTGGGTTTGGAACCAAGGTAACCGTGAGGTTTCCCTATCATACTGAACCTATGGCCAATTCTGTTGTTGTCAACCAGACAGCTGCACAGAAAGGTTCAGAGACGATTCTACTCGTGGAAGACAACGCGGATCTCCGCGAGCTCATTGCCACTTTTTTATCGTCTGCTGGTTATCGAGTGCTATCAGTGGGCCGTCCAAGTGAAGCAGAAACGTTATGGAATACCGAAGGCGACACCATTAACCTGTTGGTATCGGATATGGTCATGCCGGAAAAAACCGGAATGGAATTGGCTAAAAGTTTGGTGGGTCGTAAACCAGGACTCCGAATACTGCTTATTTCCGGGAATGCACCTAGCCAGCACCAATTGGGAGATGCTGCCTTCCTCCAAAAACCCTTTACCCGCAACGAGCTGCTCATCGTCGTCCGCAAAGTGTGTGATGGCATGCCCACTCGCTTCGGGCCAGCAATGGGAGTGGAGGCGCGAAACAAACCTAGGCCCAAACTGTCACCCTTTTTGTTTGGACCTTCATCGGAATCCCCTCAAGTTCAGTAAGGCGTATATCTTCTTGCCGGTAACTTTCCATTTTCCTAGGTTTAAAGTTGAAAAAAGACCAAAAATCACCTCTTTTCCGGTCTGGCCTCCAGTTCCTTTCCGGCCGAAGTGGAGCCTGCTTTGTTGAGTGAGTACCTGTCCTTTATCCTCTATGGATGCTTAGTCGTTTTTGTAGGCGTGGCAGCGATAACCTTGTCTTCCTTGCTCGGCCCGCGTAAGGTTTACAGCAAGGCCAAGTTCGAGCCCTACGAATGCGGCGTTGACCAAGTCGACAATCCCCACAAACCCTTTGCGCTGAAATTCTATTCCTTCGCCCTCCTATTCATTCTTTTCGATATCGAAACCATTTTCCTTTTGCCCTGGGCCATGGGATTCAAGCATTTGCTGCATACCGGGGCTCTGCCCGCGGTGCTGTTCTTCCTGGCCATTTTGGGGCTGGGCCTTTTCTACATCATCAGGACAAAGGCTCTGGAATGGGAATAAGCGGATCGAACAACGATTATACGACCACAACCTTGGACGCCGCCGTGAACTGGGCCCGCGCCAATAGTCTGTGGCCGATGCCTTTTGGAGTCGCTTGCTGCGCCATTGAGATGATGGCCGCTTTCATGGCGAAATACGATACGGCCCGATTTGGATCCGAGGTGATGAAATTCAGTCCCCGTCAATCGGACTTGCTCATTGTGTCCGGACGCATTTCCATCAAGATGATGCCGGTGTTGCAGCGCATCTGGGAGCAAATGCCGGAGCCCAAATGGTGCATTTCTATGGGCGCTTGCGCCAGTTCCGGTGGAGTATTCGACACCTATACTTTAATCCAAGGCATTGATCAATTCATCCCCGTGGACGCGTATATTCCCGGCTGCCCGCCGCGCCCGGAAGGTTTTCTGGATGCGCTCATGTTGGTGCAAGAGAAAGCCAAACGCGGCCAAGCCAAATCGCAGGAGTTCGTTTCCGCCGATGCCAGTTCCGATCCCTCCGGTTCCGTGGCCTATCGTAGTCCGGACAAAAACTACCGCCATGGCGTAGACCATAGCAAGCCGGAATCCGGAAAACAGGCATGATCGTTTATAAGCCGGAAAATCATCTCCAAGTTATCGCCAAGGTGGAAACCTTTGCCGGGGAGCGCTTGCTCGGCCGCGAGGAAAAATCGCATTACCACCAGCTTCGCGTGCTCGGTGTCCACGCTCATGATGTGCTGCGTTTTTTGAAAGAAGATGCCGCCCTGGGCTTTACGCTGTTCATTGACCTTGCAGGCGTCGACTATCTACGCTATCCAATCGCCCAACCGGAACGATTCGCGGTGGTTTATACCCTGTGTTCACCCACTTTGGGCGTCAAGGTACAGGTCAAAGCTTTTGTTTCCGATTCCGAGCCCCGTATCGCGTCGGTTACGGACTTGTTTGCAGGCGCCAATTGGACAGAGCGCGAAGTGTGGGACCTTTATGGAATCGAATTCCCCGGCCACCCGGACTTGAAACGGATACTGATGCCCGATGATTACGATGGCCATCCTTTGCGCAAGGACTACCCTTTACGCGGCCGCGGGGAGCGGGGGAATTTCCCCGTGTACCACGCGACGGAAACCAAGCCCAAGGGAGACGCTTAAGATGTACGCCTATGATCAGGAAATCGTAGAGCGCGAAGAAAATACCGTTCACATGAACGTCGGACCGTCGCATCCTGCCATGCATGGGACGCTTCGCATCAAGCTGGAAGTCAAAGGCGAGCGCATTGTAAATGCAGAGCAGGAAATCGGATTTCTGCATACCGGTTTTGAAAAGCTGGGTGAATACCGGAGCTACAATCAGTTCATCACCTTGACGGACAGGCTTAATTATTTTTCGCCGCTGTCCAACAATATTGGCTTCGCGTTGGCTTCGGAAGAGCTATTGGGCATTCAAACCCCCAGGCGTTGTCAGGTCATTCGCACCTTATTGGCGGAGCTCTCGCGGCTCGCCGACCACAGTCTTTCTGTCGGGGCCATGACCATGGACCTTGGTGCTTTCAGCTCCATCTTATGGACCTTCATTGAACGCGAAAAGCTCTACGATGTTTTTGAAGCCGTGACCGGTACCCGGCTCACCACCAGCTACACGCGCGTCGGCGGCCTGGCATTTGACCTGCCGGCAGACTTTGAAAAACGCGTACTCGCCATACTGGATACGATGAGCGAAACGCTGGATAAGCTGCGCGACAGCTTCTACAAGAACCGCATCTTTCTAGACCGCGTGGAAGGCATTGGCATCATCACCAATGAGGAAGCCCTTTCCTACGGCCTCACCGGGCCCATGGCGCGCGCCTCCGGCGTTCCCTACGATTTGCGCAAGTTTCGTCCTTACCTCGTTTATAATGAACTGAAATTTGAAACCCCGGTTTATACCGAAGGCGACACCCTGGCTCGATATAAGATTCGCATCGATGAAATGGTCCAGAGCATCGCCATTATTCGCCAAGCGCTTAAGCTGCTTGAACCCGGCCCCATCAATTACGAGGATCAGAAGCGCACCTTGCCCGATAAAACCTCCACCTATACGGATATGGAGTCGCTGATCCACCACTTTAAACTGGTGATGCCCGGTGCCGATCACGGCATCCATTGCCCCGTTACCGATATCTACTCGGCTACGGAAGTTCCGAATGGGGAATTGGGTTTCCACTTGGTTTCCGATGGCACGTCGACTCCGTACCGGGTTCGCATCCGTCCACCGTCTTTCATCAACTACCCTATTTTCAGCAAACTGCTCAAAGGCGTGATGATGGCGGACATGGTCGCCATGCTCGCATCTTTCAACATCATTGCCGGGGAGCTGGACAGGTGAATCAAAATAATGGGGGCACAAAGATTCTGAAAGAATTGTCGCCCGAAAGGATGCGGCAGTTTCACGACTACGCCGAGGAATATCCGAACAAACGTTCGGCGCTGATGATGGTGCTGCGTTTGGCTGAGGAAGAATTCGGGTCGATTACCGATGAAGCCATGGAAATCGTCGCCGGGCTATGTAACGTCCACGTTTCCCATGTGCAAGGCATGGTCACCTTTTACACCCATTTTAAGCGGCCCTTTCACGGCAAGCATCGCTTTATGGTGTGCGCCACGCTGATGTGCGCGCTGGAAAACAACACCAGTCAAGCGCTGAAACAAATCAAGGATCGCCTCGGCATCGGCCCAGGGCAAATCACCTTCGATGGATTGTTCTCATGCGAAAAAGTGGAATGCTTGGCCGATTGCGATAAGCCGCCGGTGGTGCAATGCGATAGCGAGCATTTCTGTTCCATGAAGGGCCCGGCCCTCGATGCCTACATGGACAAATTGATCCAGGCTGCCGGCAAATCCGTGGAAGAGTATCAGGGCAAGGCCCCGGTTGATATGGACGCGCGCGTTCCGACGCTCCCTTCTCATTATGATTTCGTCGGTGAAGCCGCTTTGACCACTCATGTGCCCGGCCCCTTGGCGAACCCATTTTCTGTGCCCGTTGCTGATGGAGTAACCGGATCCGGAAAACCCTACAGCGCAAGCGCTGCAGCCGCTAGCAGTACAAACCTTTCCGATAGCAGGAATGGAGCAAAACATGGCTGATGTGCCCGTCCCAGGCGCCGCGCCGGTTGTTCCCGCACCCAAGCCTGTGGTTCCGTTTTCACCAGTCCTGCTTAAACATATTCACGAGCCCGACTCGCATACCCTTTCGCATTACCTGGCCCGAGGCGGGTATGCCACCGCACGCAGTCACATAGGAGTTACTGTACCCGGAGACCTTATCAAGCTCGTCGACACTTCCGGCCTGCGGGGACGTGGCGGCGCCGGTTTTCCAACGGGTAAGAAGTGGAGCTTTCTGGCCAAAGGGACGGGCAAACCCATTTACCTGGCCGTCAATGGCGATGAAAGCGAGCCCGGCACATTTAAAGATCGGTATTTGCTGGAACGCGATCCGCATCAATTGATAGAAGGCGTCATTTTGACCTGCTATGCCATTGGGTCCAAGCATGCTTTCATTTATTTGCGCGGCGAATTCATCCTAGGGTATGAGCGTTTGCTTGCTGCAGTTCAAGAAGCCAAGGCCAAAGGTTTTGTCGGCAAGGGAATATTCGGCACGGGGGCAGGAACTGTAACAACAGGTTCTGGAACCGGTGGTGCGGAGACTCAACCCGCCGTGGACTTGACCATCACCGTGGTGCGCGGGGCCGGGGCCTATATATGTGGCGAAGAAACGGGCATGCTGTCTTCCATCGAAGGTGGGCGCGGATACCCGAAAATCAAACCGCCTTTTCCGGCCGTGTCCGGATTGTTCGGCTGCCCGACCATCGTCAATAATGTTGAGACCATTTGCGCGGTTACCCATATCGTCAAGCACGGTGCGGATTGGCATAAGCAATGGGGCACGGAAAAAAGCGCCGGCTTCAAGATCTTCTGCTTGTCCGGTGCGGTTAAGAAACCGGGTGTGTATGAAGTTCCCCTCGGCATTCCCATGCGGGAGATGATAGACGTTTATGGCGGTGGCCTTAAGGAGGGACGTACCCTCAAGGCGGTAATACCCGGAGGCCTTAGCGCACCCGTGCTCACGCCTGAGATGGTAGACAAATGTACGCTCGATTATGAAAGCCTCGCTGCACTGGGTTCCATGCTTGGCTCTGGTGGCATCACCGTGTTGGATAATCAGGTGGACATGATATCCGCCATATACAATACCATGCGATTCTACCATCACGAGTCGTGTGGGCAATGCACGCCTTGCCGCGAAGGCACAGGCTGGCTGGAGAAAGTCACGCATCGGCTTCACCATCATGACGGCCGCGAGGGTGATGTGGAGCTGCTCGCCGACATCGCCAAAAATATGCGTGGCCGCACCATTTGTGTGTTGGCGGATGCCGCTGCCATGCCCATGCAAAGTTATTTGCAGCATTTTAAACAAGACTTTGTCGACAAAGCCAAAGCCACAGCCTTTGTGGAAAAACAGCGTACCTATCGCGATGAAATCACTCCCACCGCTAAAAAACTCTCCTCTCAAGGTGCCGGCCCCAGCGCCATGGATGTAGGCTCCGAGCAGGACAAGGGATAAAATGACCAAGGAAGTGAAGATTAAAATCGACGATAAGGAAGTCACCGTTCCCGCCAACTGGAATGTGCTCAAGGCTTGCCAGGAAAACGGCGTCGACGTTCCGCATTATTGCTATCACGAAGATCTTTCCGTCGCTGGAAATTGCCGCATGTGCATGGTGGGCGTCAAGGGCGCGCCGCGTCCCGTAGTCGCCTGTGCCCAACCCCTGACAGAGGGCATGGAAGTCACCACCAAGGGTAAGGACGTGGAGGACGCACGGAAAGCGGTGATGGAGTTCATGCTCATCAACCATCCGCTCGACTGCCCGGAATGCGATCAGTCTGGGGAATGCCGCCTCCAGAATTACAGCTATGCCCATGGTCGTGATCATGGCCGCTTCCACGAAGAGAAGGTCATCAAGTCCAAGGCCACCATGGGTCCGCATGTCAAGTACTGGGGCTCGCGGTGTATCGTTTGCACGCGCTGCGTGCGCTTTACCGACGAGGTTAGCGGAACCGGCGAGCTCGGTGTCATCTACCGCGGGGATAAAAGCGAAATCGCCCTTTTCCCGGGCCAGGTTTTGGACAACCCGCTCTCGCTCAATACCGTCGACATCTGTCCGGTGGGCGCGCTCGTGTCTTCGGACTTTCTTTTTCAAAGTAGGGTGTGGAATCTGCACTCGCGTCCTTCCGTTTGCTCGGATTGTTCCGTAGGCTGCAATACCCGCGTGGATATGGATGCCAAGGACAGCATCAAACGCATTGTCCCCAGGCGCAATAATACCGTGAACAAGGAATGGATGTGCGATTCGGGTCGGCTCAGTTTTCCTTACGTAAACGAGAACCGCTTGATTAAGCCGATGGTGGATGGCAAGGATGCGTCCTGGAAAGATGCGCGTAAGGCTACCGCCGAATTGTTAAACATGCCGGGACTTGTCATTCTGGTCAGCGCCTGGAATACGAGCGAAACCTTTGCGGCTCTCAAGAATGCCGTCCTGGACCGTTTCCCCAAGGCCCGAGTGCATGGTTATGCGAATCCCGGCCGAGCCGATCAAGTATTCCCGGGCTTTACCATCAGTGGCGATAAAAATCCCAATCGGGCTGGCATGCAGGAAATATTAGGCATCGATGCAGATGCGTCGTTGCGAGATCTGGCTACCGACAAGGCTTCCATCGGCACCTTGCTGCTCATCCACAATATCGCTGGCTATTCCCTTACGCCAGAGCTCAAGTCCATTCTCGATAGAACCGAACGGGTCGTCTTGATGGATTTTGCGCAGACGGAACTTCTCCGGTACGGTAACGTAGCCGTTGCCTTACCCACGCTCACCACTTTCGAGAAAAGCGGAACCTTTGTCAACCGAACCGGCATTCATCAAAAGTTCGACCCGGTAATGGAACCGAAAACCTTTGGCCGCTCGGAAGCGGAAATGCTTTTGGAAATCGTGCGCGAGGCAAAATCTCCGGCTCAAATTGCGGCCGGCGCCAAGGTGAAGGCATAAAATGGATTTGATACTCGCCATCCTCACGAATTTCTGGGTGATTCTCGCCATTAAAATGGGCATTGGGCTGGGCTTGTCCATGGGCATGGTTCCAGTGATGGTGTACCTGGAAAGAAAGATCAGCGCGCGTTTTCAGCTTCGCGTCGGCCCAAATCGCGTTGGGCCATTCGGCATTTTTCAGCTAATCGCAGACTCCATCAAGATTATGTGGAAGGAGGATTTCTTCCCTCGCAATACCGACAAACTTATTTTTCTGGCCGCCCCGATTCTCGCTTTCATACCCGGCATGCTTTCCTTCGCCTTGATCCCGGTGGGAATCGGGACTGGAAATGAATATCTGGGGCCAGGGGGTGTGATGGCCATCTCCTATATCAGTATGGGACTTTTGGTGATCATGGCCGTATCTTCCATTTCCGCCTACGGAATCGCATTGGCAGGCTGGGCGTCCAATAATCAGTTTGCGCTGCTGGGAGGCATCCGATCGTCCGCACAGCTCATCAGTTATGAAATTGTCATGGCCATGGCCGTGGTCACTTTGGTGATGATGACCGGCACCTTGAATCTTGCCGAAATCGTCCAGCAGCAGGCCGTACCCCTGTTTCACTTTTCCTTTCTGCCGGATTGGGTCAATGCACTGTTTCCTTCCTGGAACATTTTCCGCCAACCTCTAACCTTTCTGTTATTCCTAATCGCCGCTTTTGCGGAAACCAACCGTGCGCCATTCGATTTGCCGGAGGCAGAACAAGAACTGGTGGGCGGGTACCATACCGAGTATACTGGCATGCGCTATGCCTGGTTCATGAACGCGGAATATGCTGCCTTGTTTACCATGTGCGCCATTTTGACAACCCTGTTTTTAGGTGGTTGGACCTTTCCCGGCTTCGCGTGGCTGGCGTCTCATCTGCCCTGGTACTTGACGGCTGTTTTAAGTTTCGGAACCTTCATGGGCAAAATCTTTTTTCTGATTTTCTTCTTCATGTGGGTGCGATGGACGCTGCCCCGCTTCCGCTGGGATCAATTGATGAAGCTCGGCTGGAACACTTTGATTCCGCTCGGACTGGTCAATATCATCGGTACCGCCTTGTTCTTGGAATACGTGGCGTCCCGGTTTGGATTCGGAGGCTGATATGACCAGTGCAAATCCAGCAACCCCGGCCACGACCGAAGTCGATCCGCCCGAAAATCAGCCCGGAAAATCCAAAACCTACGATCGCCTATCTTGGTATACGCGCTTTTATATTCCCGCCATCGCCAAGGGCATGACCATCTCCTTAGGTCAGTTTTTCAAAAAGCCCGTGACCATCAACTATCCCGAGCACAAGCCGAAAATTAGCGAACGCTTTCGCGGCGAGCATCGTCTCACTAAGGACGCGGATGGCAATATGAAATGCGTCGCCTGTTACATGTGTGCTACGGCATGTCCTGCCATGTGCATCACCATCGAAGCCCAAGCCGCACCTGTAGAATGGGAAAACCGCGACAAGATTCCCAAGGTATTTGAAATCGATATGCTGAAATGCATTTACTGCGGATATTGTGTAGAAGCCTGCCCAAAAGAAGCCATTGAAATGACGAATAAGGTGCCGCAGGTTTACGACAACCGCCAGGCCTTTATCTACGGGCTCGATAAGCTGCTCAACAATTGATCCTTTTGTACATCAGACCCATCCAGTTTAAATAAATTCGGCCCTTCCACACTTGGCCGTCGCTCAACCAAATCGGCTTAATCTTTAAAATTGCTGGATTTTAGGCAATAAAATAGAGATGAGCATTTTTCCTAAACCGGAAAAAATACTATCGTTTTGATCGTCACGAATTTCAAAGCTGAGGCCCATCGGGCCTTGAAAGAAGCGTGTCCAATGAAAAAGAGTATCAGCGGATTCTTATGGTCGGCTTTTTCGGCATCAATTCTCTATGCACAGACGTCCCCGATGCCAACAGGACCTTGGAAAGAATTAATGAGCAAAGATATGCTCAAACCCGGTAGCGGGTGGAGCGTTGCCGGCTCTCCCCCTTGGAGTATGGTGGGCGATTCCATACTGAATGCAGTGGGCGAGGGATACTTGATTTGGAACGAACCCCTTCAGGATATGGAATTTGAAATCACCTATAAGCTTTTAACATTAGGCGCAGGTGGTGGAGTTCAATTTCGCTCCGGATGCCGAGGTTCCGATTCGGCGCCGTCCTGTTGGGGTTATCCAACAGTATGCGGGCCATTTGTGAGATTTTGCAAAGGTTTTCCCGGTATCCTAAGGGACCATTGTGTAGGATGGCTGGGTGACGAACAAGATTCCAAGAAATGTCAAGAAACGGTGAAAGTCGGCGAGTGGGCGACCGCCACTGCCATAATGAATGGAAATCAGGTATCAGTGTGGATGAATGGAGTCTGGTGTTTAGACCACACCTTTACTTGGGAGAATTATCTGAAAGGAACCCTATTTGGCTTGCAAAGCCTATGGGATTCGACGCAGTATAAGAGTATCAAAATCCGTCGCCTGAACATTAAGGGTTGTATGAACCCCTCGTACCCTAATTACAATCCGGAAGCTTCCTCGGACTCCGGTTGCAGTATGACTAACCTGCGACCAAATATCCAGACCTCCGAAAGGAAATCCTTCCTAAAGGCAAATGATGGCGTGCTCAGTTATAGCCTCCCTGGGTCGAGCAAGTATTCGATTCGGTTGGTTGATGTCTTTGGCGTGGTAGCCAAGCAATTTAACGTTGAGGGGCCTGTGTCAAATGCGAAATTGCTTTTACCAAGTCCGGGAATCTTTTTTCTTGAATTAGAAAATCAGGGGAAAATAGCACGTCACAAGATCATTAATTTCTAGTCTTTTTATTCGGGACTAAATCAGCGGACTCTACAAACTGCTCAATAACTGATTTAGACTGGAGTACAGTAATGATGACATGGCGGTACCCGTTCCTTGGTCTCTTGGCATTATTGCCTTTGGCCTGCACCGCACCCCGTTCAGTTTTATTATCCCCGGAAGCCCTGCCCAAAGGCAGATTTGAGGCTGGTGGAAATTTCGAATTCAATATTCCCACCCAAACTGCAACCGCACTGTATGGAGGGCTAGAGTCAGGAATAAAATCCGTATACACTCGCGCCAACTCAGGCACTCCCGCACCCATTGCGGCGGATTCCCTGAATGACTTAGCCAAAGGCATGATTGCCTATGCCCTTGACCCTTTAGGGCCCCAGCCTGGCTTTTATCTGCGCTATGGATTCTGGCCCCGTTTCGATGCGGGGTACCATCGGGATGGCGGCGTCAACGCTTATAATTTGCGATGGCAGTTTATGGGGCCCATCTCAGGGGATTCCACTGCAGCCTCCTCGGCCTGGCGCGGCAGCCTAGCTGTGCAGTACAGTCAGCAAAGTTATGAATTGCCTTCTGTGGCAGGTTTGGATAAGCTGCAAAAAATTCTGAAATTCGAATTCAATCGCAAAGATATTTTGGTACCGATTGTTTTCGGAAAACCTTTTGGCCCGCATGGGCGATTTGGAAGTTTCGGTGTCGGCGGAGCTTATAATCTTTCCATTATCGATTACGGATCGGAAATTCTGAATCTTGTCGAACGCGTCTCGCCCGGTGTCACCAAACCTTTTGATCCCATCCAAGGAAAGAAAAAGATTTCCGCTTATGGCGGATTCGCAAATGTGCGTTTGGGCTATCGATGGGTGTATGCAGTTGGATCTCTATCCGGCTACTGGCAGGATTATGGAAAATTCAAATTGTTCGGAGGAAAATCCGTGTCGCTGTCCGGTGTGACCGTGGTGCCGGCCCTGGGATTGGAATTCCTTTTTTAACTCCTGTTTGAATTGAAAATGGAGCCCAAAAATGACGCAGGCATGCTTCCTAGTTTTTGCCACTTCGTGGATTCTTTTTCTGGTATGGCGAGTCAATCTCGTCTCTGAAAAAAAATCAGCTTTGATTTTACTCCTGGGATGCGTGGTCTGGCTGGTATACGCATCCTTACTTGCACGATTCGGAATATTAAACAGCCCAGCCATGCCGCCACGCCTGTTGCTATTGCTTATTCCCATTCTTTCTTTTTCCATTTGGCTAATTCGAAGTGCCTACGCCACAGTAATGGCTGGGAAAATCCCCATGCGGGAATTGGTCGGCATGCAATCATTCAGAATACTTGTTGAGATTTTTCTCAATCAATTGCGGAAGGACGGACTAGTTCCCGAAGCTATGACCTTTCACGGTCAAAACTTCGATATATTGATCGGCATCTCAGCCTTGGCGCTTTATCTGGTTTGGAATCGGATTCCGAACCAGGCCATGGTCAGTAGACTTTGGAACATCCTGGGGCTGGTATTTTTGGCCAATGTAGTATTGACCGGCATTCTATCTGTTCCTGGGCCCCTACATATCCTCAACCTTAAACACCCTAACATTGCCATCACCCAGTTCCCGTTTGTATTTATTCCCGCGCTTTTTGTGCTATCTGCATTCAGCTTGCATATTCTCGCCTTGAAGAGCGGCCAATTTCAAAATACTATAGCTGGAAATGTTCTTCGCTAACCTACGCTTTTATGGCTAAGAGCCGAATTTATAGGCCAGAGTAACTTCCAAGTTCATAACCACCAGGTCACCCATATTGGCGCATTTTAAGAAACGATCTTCCTTATGGAATTTTTGTAAGCCCAGTTTCAATTCCTGGGTTTTTTCCGGCAATGAAAGTTCCCCAAATTTCATGGCTTCGGTGAGCATGGTCACTTGGGCTTTGGCGAAGTTGAGTCTTCTGGCGATTAAAGTCCTTTCTTCCAATTGATATTGACGGATGGTTTGGGGATTCAATATCTGAATGCACAAATCCACCACGCGCCGATTTTCCGGAAAGAACTGCGGTAGATAGACGTTGATTTTCCCTTCATAACTCTGCTGATCAAAGTCAATGGCCCGCACCCGGTATTGTTCATCTTCAAAATCCGGAGTAATATCAATGACATAATTATAAGAGCGCATGTCTCCCAGCAAACGGGCAAAACAACGCTCATTAAACTTTACGAATTCCTTGGCAATGCGAACTTTATTTGTGGACGATCGATCCAGAATTTCCGATAAAAAAATATCCCCAGGAATGCCGGCAATATGTTCTTCGATAAGCGTGTTTCCGCTGACCATATAATTGATGCGATTGGGCGATAGAATATCTTCCAATTCCAAACCATAAATTCGGGAGGCATCGGCCTTTTTTACATAGAAGTGATCGTAATTGTCATTGTACTGATTTACGATGCGGACGCGAAAAGGATTTGAATTTCCAAAGGTGCAGAAATCCACCCTTTCCACGCCAAGGTGATCGGTTATGCTCAAATCACCGGCCGCCTTCAATTGCGAATACATTAGGGTAAGGCCTTTAAAAATATCAGTCGCATCGCTCTGACTATACAGGCAAGTCGCCCAAAGGGTGTCATTGTCATGCTTATCGATTAGAGGAACAGCTTCCGTATAGCGCATCAGATCGTCATACCGTACCGGCAGGTCCCTGGACCGCGTGTAGGTATTGAGATATTCCGACAGGGGTTCACTGACTGGAAAAAGTTTCTTTTTACGCGAAATAATTTTCATATCTGTAAATAATACCTTTCAAAATCAGCGACCAGATTTATAAGTCAAACTCCAGCCCGACCATTAAAAGGCCTTGGGCGTATTCGACAGTAGGATCATACAGTTGGTACAAAATGTGTCGAGGTTCCGTTGTGGAAACATTGCGGGCATCCCCGTGCGTGTCGCGCAGCAAGTAATCATACTTTATATTCCACCTGTCCGGAAGCCATGGGGAGTCCCCCCAAGCTTCAAAAAATTTGGACGATAGTTTTGCTCCGATAAGCCGGGAGGTAAATGGATACCAACGTATGTCCGCGGATTGATAGCGTTCCCGGCTGCCGTAGTAATCTTTTGCGAAAAAGGTGCCGGATTGCCGATAAAGCCGGCCGCGGAATTCAATAATGGTTCCTTCCCATAGGTTTTGATCCAGGTGGCAATCCACGGTTCCGGATTTAAGATCCCACTCATCTTGGTACCAGCGCGTGTCGATATTGATGGATCCCAGCAGAGAGCCCAATCGGTAGCCTTGAATGATTTGTGCGGATAAGGCCGCGCCTTGTTTATGGTCCGGAACATTTTCTTGAATCATGTTGCCGTTCGAGTCCATGGGTGGTGTATAGGGGTGTCCCAGGAATCCCCAACTGTTTTGGAAACTAATCGTTCCCCCCACTAAAGTTAATGGTGTAAGCAATTGGGTAACGGAGAAGCTGGTACTTTGAATTCTTTTTCTTCCGCCTTGGCCGGAAAACGGTGCCATTGGAGTAAAATGATCGAAGAATTGAGCGTGGGAAATTCCCAGTGTCGTATTGCGCTCATTAAAATCCCAAGCCAGGGACGCGGACGGACCCATTGAAAAATAATCGTTTTCACTGCTATTATAAAACCCGATCGTTGCCACCACTCCGGCATGGGAAAAAGTAAGCGAAGGATTTTCAGAATGGCGAAATTCGATTTTGGATGCGCCGCTTACTCCATCCAATTGCTGGCCCACTCCGGTCCCGAGCCGCCTTGAGGCACCGGTTACTACATCAAATTCCTGTTCCAATGTGATGTTCCACATGCGGCCCAACATTTTTCGAAATAGGAAAGCGGGCGTATGATTCCAGACTCTATTTCGATCCCAGTAATATTCATGTTTTATCGCAAGTAAATCCCCGGTTTCACTCGCATTTACTTGCATGAGGCCGGCGCAAAGGAGAATCAAGGTAAGCTTGCCAGTTTGGAACCCTAGGCATGATGAACCAAACTTGCCAGGTCGGTACATTTTCAGCAGCCGCAACCGCCACCCGAACCCGAGCTGCCGCCGGTTGTGCCTTCCCGACGCGGAAAGTCATGGCTTTCCAGCGAACCCTCCAATGGGTCTTTTTGTTTCTGCATCACAGGATCGCTCAAGTATTCCCGGTCTTTCTGATGAACCATTGCACAGCCGGAGCAAATTACCATCCCAAAAAGAAAGGCGAAAACGGTTTTGAGCATGGTGGCGTTCCTCAGTAGTCCCATGGGTATGCATCCGATGATGACTCGTGACAGGCAATGGCCGAGCATGTCAATTTTTTGGAGTTGAAGGACGTAGCAGTAGTGCGGCCCGGCCCAAGGTCATTATCTGCGAATTCTATATCGAGATGTCGATCGAAATGTTTCTTCGAAGTTTGCCAGGGTACCATTTCATTTTTTTTCACGTAGGATTTGATCAGCACATCGATTTCAGCAGCCAGAGCTACACCGCGGGTCGTGTCCACATTCATGTATGGCAGGGGTCGAAAGGTGGTCCCACCTATGGAAAAATGGGCGATGGCGCTTTGATGACAATCCATACACGTCATCGGACCGTTTAGCCCGGGTTTTTGCAGCATTTTTTCCATCAAATCCTTGGAAAAAAGATGGTGTCCATGGCTACCCTCGTCAGGTGGATAGGCATGACAGCTTGCGCAGTTGGGGGCGGCACCGGCTTCGGCATCCCCAGGGTCTAAAAGCACTTTTTCGGGCCACAAATGGGGAGCCAGTTCACATCCTGCCAGGCACAGAAGACAAAATAAAACCATGGGTTTCATGTTAGGCAACATCGCAGCTTTATTATAAATCAAAAACCAAAACTTCCGCAGCCGATTCCGCTCGAATCACGATTTTCCCTACCTGCTGCAGTCCCGCTCCATCGCCTGCATGCAACTCCGTCCATTCTCCCGCGCATTCCATCACCGAACCGCCTTGCATCCCCAGTGAATCCGTAAATCCATGCCCGCCTTGATTCCCCGGCGCAGCCGTGAACCCATGTCCAACGGTGATTTCACCTCTGGCCACCTGCACCCAAACCCCGCGCCCCTCTGCAATCTTAAGCTCCACTTCCGCCCCTGCATCAAGCACAGCTGCATACATTCGCGCATCCTGGTCAATAGAAAGTGAACCCTCCGCTTCATCCGGAGAAGCAATGAGGCAAAGCCTATTCTTCCGTTTCTCAAGTGGAAAATTCCGATCCTCATAACGCGGTACCACACCACGCTTCGC